>CABQJV010000004.1 GCA_902464565.1 uncultured Collinsella sp. | reverse complement strand
TTAAGTGCTCTCCGGCTCGTGCGGAACTCGCGACAAACTTAAGCCGCCGGCCGCCCGGGCCGGGAATCCGACGTGCTCGGCGGGGCAACGCTACCCGCCAAAAAGGGACAGGTTTATTTTGTTCGGTTTTATCTGGGGAAACGTCGCGTTCCAGCGGTAATCTGCTCTCATCTGACGCATGGAAATCGGCGGCGTTTCCATTTAACGCAAACGAGGCCGCTTCCCCTAGTAGGAAGCGGCCCCAAATCTTACGAATAGACGATGGTAAAGGGTACTTCTGTTTCGGTCTCTCCTGTTGATGTGTATCTCGTGCCCTCAAGCGTTACTGAGACCACTTGGTCGACATCAATCAACTTCGTTGGCACCCAGATGTTCTCTCCGCTATTGCGCGTATAAGAAAAATATAAGTTGAACGCCCCTGCGTCGTCATCTTCGATAATCTGCTCCGATCCATCCTTGTAGGTAACCGTCAACTTCTTCGTGACTGCGTCAATGCCCAAATCATCGATGTGTGTCTGGATAGAAAACGGGCTGATCTCGAGAGGCGAGTCATCGGAGCGGAGTTCCTTTGTATCGACGTACGCTCCAACGCTAAACTCGGGCGTCGATGCCTCGAACGGCTTCGCATCCTCGCCTTCGCCCTCGGTCCACGAGATATTCCAGGTGACCGCATGTTGAAAACCTCGCTCGCGATCCATAGAAGCAAAGTACATCGTGCCATTAATGACAGTATCGCTTGATGTGTCCTTATCAATGGTGCAGCGTGTGTCAGCCCATTCCTCGCCGAAGTTCATGCTGGGCGTACCGATGCCTTGTTCTTCTTCACCATAGAGAACAAGTTCGCCTGTCTCTGCTGCCGGCTTGTAGTAGTTAACGCCATTTGGATTGGACAACGTAAACGTCACAGCACCGCAGCCGTTTTGGTCGATTGCCATCTCATGGATATCGAGCGTATAGCCGTTGCCCTCGACGGACAGATTAACCTCCTGGACTGCACCCTCCAGGCTTTGGGGCGCGATGCCATCACCAAACTCTCTGGTGTAGGTATATTTAGTCCCCGATGAGCCGCCGTTTGTCCAGGTAATGGAATCCCCGTTGCCGTGGTTTCCCCAGGCTGAGGCAAAATAGCTGGAATTGATAACGGCGTAGGCGACCCCTCCGGTCGCCAACACTCCGACAAGACACCCGATAACCGCAACATAGAGGGGCTTAGCATGACCCCTTTTGCGAAGCGGCTCGCCTTCAGCTGCATTAAGAACGCGATCGGCAAGATCGCTATCGGCTTGGATGGACTCGAAGGCCTGCTTGATTTGATTGGATTTCACGGTCGCCCTCCTCTAGGATGAATTTGAGCTTCGATCGACCGCGAGCTAAACGCGTTCGAACGGTCGCGGCTGGCACATGCAGTAACTCGGCAATCTCTGAGGTCGAAAAGCCTAGATAGTAATAGAGCACGATGGGGACGCGGAATCGCTCCGGAAGTCGCATAACGTCTGACAGGACCACCTTGGTCTCCTCCTGCGCCGTCGAAAGCGAATCGGCCAGGTTCTCAATATCCTCCACACGCCTCCATGGCTTTCGAAAGAGCGATTTGCATTCATTGATCGTGACCCGGATAAGCCAGCGACGAAGATGCTCCCAACTCTCAAATTGCGTATCGCTTTTGAGCAGCTTAAGAAAGACATCTTGGGCAACATCATCGGCATCGGCGCGATCGCGCAGATACGTCAATGCGATTCGAAACACGACATCCCGGTGATCTTCGACCGCCTGTCTAAATGTTTGTTCTTCCATAATCACCTCCCGGTGACGGTACTGATTCTTGATGAGGTCCTCACCATAGATACGCTCTGGCCGGACGAAATGTTTCAAATTCAAGCAGGAAAAACCTACCAAAATAAACCTATCCCCTTTTGGCAGGTTTTCTTCAACAAAAAAGACCCGCTTCCCTGTTGGGAAACGGGTCTTGGAAGGGCGGTTAACGTACTTGGAGGTTACTCCTCGTCGTTGTCCTTGGCCTCTTCGGCATCGTCGGTGTCCACGAGCTGGTTGAGCAGCTCATCGAGAGAAGCCATGTCCTCGTTGATGGCACCGTTGGCGGGAGCCTTCTTGTCGTCGATCGGGGCGCCCAGGAGCTCCTCGTCGGCGTCGGCGTGATGCGTCGGAGCGGAGGTACCCAGCAGGATATCGTCCGGACCGTCGGGGCTAAAGACCATCTGCAGCAGCTGCGAGAGGTCTTCCTCGTCGGCAACGTCGTCGTTGTTCTCGAGGATGTAGAGCAGATCGTGGGCCTCCAGGCCGTCACGGAGTTCCTCGATCGCCTTGGCACCGATGCCATCGATGCGCAGCAGATCTTCCTCGGACTTGCCGACCAGGTCGCCGACCGTCTCGATGCCGACCTCGCTGAACTTGTTGGTCCAGCGCTGCGACACGCCCAGGTCGTCGAACAGGTACAGGCGAGCCTTCTCGGCGGAGATGGTGTGGCCGTTGCGGGTGAACGAACCGTCAGCACCACCGAACTCGTCGTAGCCGGCCCAGTCGAGCTGCTGCGGGAGCTGCTCGTCCAGGTCCTTGAGCTCAACCGGAGCCCACTCGGGCAGCGACTTGGCGTTGGGCGAAGCCGGGCCGTCGATGTCCACGTAGCCGTCGGCCGTGCGATACGTCAGCTTGGCGTTGGCGTACGGCTTGAGGCCGGTACCAGCCGGGATCTTCTTACCGACGATGACGTTGGACTTAAGGTCGAGCAGGTGGTCGACCTTGCCCTCGATGGCAGCCTCGGTAAGGACGCCGGCGGTACGGATGAACGAAGCGCTCGACAGCCAGGAGTCGATGTTGGACGCAACCTTGAGCGTACCCAGGATGACGGGCTCGGCCACAGGAGCCTGACCGCCCAGACGGGCAACGCGCTCGACCTCGTCGGCGAACTCATAGCGGTCGACGTACTGACCAAGCAGGTACTTGGAGTCACCGGGGTTGGTGATCTGAACGCGACGCAGCATCTGACGTGCGAGCACCTCGATGTGCTTGTCGTTCAGGTCGACGCCCTGGCTGGTGTAGACGTCCTTGACGCTCTCGACGAAGGTGTGCATCGTCGACTCGATGTCGGTCAGCTTGCGCAGGTTGCGGAAGTTGACGAAGCCCTTGGTGATCTGGTCGCCGGCGCGAACCTCGCAGCCGTCCTCGATCTCGGGCATAAAGCGCACCGAAGCGGGGACGCGGCGCTCGTCGAGGACACGGGTGTGATCCTCGGAGTCGGTGAGCGTCAGCACGTACTCGGACTTCTCGGGCTTAATCGAGAGGTGGCCGGAGTACGGAGCCAGCTCGGCCTCGCGACCCAGGATCTTCTCGTTGACGTTGCCGACGATATCGAACATACGGCTGACCGTAGGCAGACCCTGCGTAATATCGTCGACGCCAGCGACGCCGCCGGAGTGAATGGTACGCATCGTAAGCTGCGTACCGGGCTCGCCGATGGACTGGGCGGCAATAATGCCGACCGCGGTACCGATGGCGACCGGACGACGGGTGGAAAGATCCCAGCCGTAGCACTTCTGGCACACGCCGTACTTGGAGCGGCAGGTGAGCAGCGCGCGGAGCTTGACCTTCTTGAGGCCGGCATCGACCATCTTCTGGATGTCAGCGACCTTCTCGATGTAGCCGTCCTGCTCAAAGAGCACGGTGCCATCGGGAGCCACGACGTCCTCGATGAAGCAACGGCCGACAAGGTCGGTGTTGAGGTCGGTGGTGCCGGGGATGATGAGGTTGTAAGTGACGCCCTCGTGCGTACCGCAGTCCTCCTCGCGGACGATGACGTCCTGGGCCACGTCGACCAGACGACGGGTCAGGTAACCAGAGTCCGAGGTGTGGGATGCGGTATCGACCAGGCCCTTACGGGCGCCGTAGGTCGAAATGAAGTACTCGAGCGGCAGCAGGCCCTCGCGGAAGTTCGCCTTAATGGGAAGGTCGATCGTCTCGCCGGACATGTCTGCCATCAGGCCACGCATGCCGCCGAGCTGACGCAGCTGGGTCTTAGAACCACGGGCGCCGGAGTCGGCCATCATGTACAGCGGGTTCTCCTCGTCGAACATGTCGAGCATGAGCGCTGCAACCTTATCGGTACAAGCGGTCCACTCGTTAACGACTTCGATGTGGCGCTCCGTCTCGTTGATGAAGCCCTCCTCGAAGTACTCGTTGATCTGGTCGACGTTGCCCTGGGCGCGGTCGAGCAGCTCCTGCTTCTCGGCAGGGATAAGAGCGTCCCACACCGAGATGGTGAGGCCGGCGCGGGTAGCGTAGTGGAAGCCGGAGTACTTGATGGCGTCGAGGATCGGGCCGACCTTGGCCTCGGGGTAACGATCGCAGCAGTCGGCAACCAGCTTGGCCACATCGCCCTTGACCATCTTGTAGTTCATGAACTCATAGTCTTCGGGCAGGCACTGGCGGTTGAAGATGATGCGGCCGATAGAGGTCTCGAAGCGCGCGGTCTTGTTGCCGGTGACGTCGTAGTCGACAAACTCGTTCTTGCCGTTCTTAACGCGGAAGATACGGGTGCCGTCCTCGTTGATGACGTTGGCATCGGCAGCGGACACGCGGACCTGGATCTTGGCCTGCATGTCGACCTCGGAGCGGCAGTCATAGGCGTGCAGCGCGTCATCGAAGCTCGAGAACACGTGGTTCTCGCCCGGCAGACCCTCGCGAACCTGGGTGAGGTAGTACACACCGATGATCATGTCCTGCGAGGGGATGTTGACCGGCTTGCCGGATGCCGGCGAGCGCAGGTTGTTCGCAGAGAGCATGAGCACGCGAGCCTCGGCCTGAGCCTGGCTGGACAGCGGCACGTGGACAGACATCTGGTCGCCGTCGAAGTCGGCGTTGAAGGGCGAGCAGACCAGCGGGTGCAGGTGGATAGCCTTGCCCTCGACCAGCACCGGCTCAAAGGCCTGGATGGACAGACGGTGCAGGGTCGGTGCACGGTTGAGCAGCACGACGCGGCCGTCGATGACCTCTTCGAGGATATCCCACACAAAGGTGGCACCGCGGTCGATAGCGCGCTTGGCGCCCTTGATGTTCTCGACCTTGCCGAGCTCGACCAGGCGCTTCATGACGAAGGGCTTGAAGAGCTCCAGCGCCATGGTCTTGGGCAGACCGCACTGGTGCAGCAGCAGCTTGGGGTCGGTAACGATAACCGAACGGCCGGAGTAGTCGACACGCTTTCCCAGCAGGTTCTGACGGAAACGACCCTGCTTACCCTTGAGGGCCTCGGCGAGCGACTTGAGCGGGCGACCGCCACGGCCAGAGACCGGGCGACCACGACGGCCGTTGTCGAACAGGGCGTCCACGGACTCCTGGAGCATGCGCTTCTCGTTGTTCACGATGATCGCAGGGGCGTCCAGGTCGAGCAGGCGCTTGAGTCGGTTGTTACGGTTGATCACGCGACGGTACAGGTCGTTGAGGTCGGACGCGGCGAAGCGGCCGCCGTCGAGCTGGACCATCGGGCGCAGATCGGGCGGAATGACCGGGATGACATCCAGGATCATGTTCGCGGGGCTGTTGCCGCCCTTCAGGAAGGCGTCAACGACCTCGAGGCGCTTAACGGCCTTCTCGCGCTTCTGCTTCTGGGAGTCCTCGTCGGCGATGATGGCCTTGAGCTTCTCGGCCTCGGAAGGAAGGTCGATGGCAGCGAGCAGGTCGCGGACGGCCTCGGCACCCATACCACCCTTGAAGTACATGGAGTAGTAGCGGGTCATCTCACGGAACAGCGGCTCATCGGAGATGAGGTCGCGCTCGCTGAGCTTCATGAAGGCGTTGAAGGCGTCCGTGCGGAGCTGCTTCTCGTCCTTGCACTCTTCCTCGATGTCGACGATGCCAGAGGCGATCTCCTCGGGGGTCAGCGGCTCCTCGTCGGAGAACTCGTCAAAGTTCTCGGGGTTGCCCTGCTCCTTGAGGGACTCGATCTGGCGGGCGCACTCGGCATCGATCTCTTCCAGATCGGCGGCGAGCTCCTCGCGCAGGTCGTCGGCGTCGGCCTCGCGAGCCTCGTAGTCGACCTCGGTGATGATGTAGCTGGCAAAGTACAGAACCTTCTCGAGGTCCTTGGACTTGATGTCGAGCATACGGCTCATCGGGAAGCTCGTGGGGCTCTTGAAGTACCAGATGTGGGACACGGGAGCAGCGAGCTCGATGTGGCCCATGCGGTCGCGACGCACCTTGGCCGAGGTGACCTCGACGCCGCAGCGCTCGCAGACGATGCCCTTAAAGCGGATGCCCTTGTACTTGCCGCAGGAGCACTCCCAGTCCTTGGCGGGACCGAAGATCTTCTCGCAGAACAGGCCGTCCTTCTCGGGCTTGAGGGTACGGTAATTGATGGTCTCCGGCTTCTTGACCTCACCGTGCGACCAGGAACGGATCTGGTCGGCGGAGGCAAGGGAGATCTTTACCGAGTCAAAATCAGTAGCTTCGAAATCTGCCACAGTCAACTACTCCTTATCAGTGGTCGTGGCGGCGACAGCCTCGGGTGCCTCGGCGGTCTCGGCATCCTGGGCCTCGACGTCGGCGTCAACGCCGGCGAGCGCAGCCAGGTCGTCGAGAGCAGAGGTCTCCTCGGCGGTCACAGGGGCGGAGGCGTCCTCGTCGGCATCGTGCATGGGCTCGATGTCCAGCGCGAGGGAACGGATCTCCTTGACGAGAACCTTGAAGGACTCGGGGATACCCGGAACCGGGACGTTCTCGCCCTTGACGATGGACTCGTAGGTCTTGACGCGGCCCACGGTATCGTCGGACTTGACGGTCAGGATCTCCTGCAGGACGTTGGAAGCACCGTATGCGTACAGTGCCCAAACTTCCATCTCGCCGAAGCGCTGGCCGCCGAACTGGGCCTTGCCGCCCAGAGGCTGCTGGGTAACCAGGCTGTAAGGGCCGGTCGAACGGGCGTGGATCTTGTCGTCGACCATGTGGCCGAGCTTGAGGATGTAGGACGTACCCACGGTAATGGGCTCGCGGAACTCCTCGCCGGTGCGGCCGTCGAACAGGCGGGTCTTGCCGCGCTCGTCAAGCTGGGTGACGAACTCGGGACGCATGTGATCGCCAAAGGCAGCGGTGGCCTTGTTGAGCATGTTCTTGTTGGCACGACGAATGACCTCGGCGATCTCGTCCTCCTTGGCGCCGTCGAAGACGGGCGTCGCGGTGAAGAACGGACCGGGGACGTACTTGTCGGAGTCGGCCTGCTCGGTATCCCAACCGCAGGCAGCGGCCCAGCCAAGGTGGCACTCGAGCAGCTGGCCGACGTTCATACGCGAGGGAACGCCCAGCGGGTTGAGGATAACGTCGATCGGGGTACCGTCAGCCATGTAGGGCATGTCCTCGACCGGCAGAACGTTACAGATAACACCCTTGTTGCCGTGGCGGCCGGCGATCTTATCGCCCTGCTGGATCTTACGACGCTGGGCGACGTAGACGCGCACCTGCTCGTTGACGCCGGGGGCCAGATCGTCGCCGTTCTCGCGGCTAAAGCGGACGACGTCGATGACGCGACCGTAAGCGCCGTGAGGCATCTTAAGGGAGGTGTCGCGGACGTCGTGGGCCTTGGCACCGAAGATGGCACGCAGCAGGCGCTCCTCGGCGGTCAGAGCGCTCTCGCCCTTAGGCGTGACCTTGCCGACCAGGATGTCGCCAGGGCCGACCTCGGCGCCGATGCGGATGATGCCGTCCTCGTCGAGGTTGGCAAGCATGTCCTCGGAGAGGTTCGGGATCTCGCGGGTGATCTCCTCGGGGCCGAGCTTGGTGTCGCGAGCATCGATCTCGTGACGGGTGATGTTGATGGTCGTCAGCAGGTCCTCGGCCACCAGGCGCTCGGACACGACGATACCGTCCTCGTAGTTAAAGCCTTCCCACGGCATGTATGCCACGGTGAGGTTCTGACCCAGTGCGAGCTCGCCATGGTCGGTCGAAGGACCGTCAGCCAGGGGCTCGCCCTGCTCAACGGTGTCACCGACGCGCACGAGCGGACGGTGGTTGATGCAGGTGGACTGGTTGGAGCGCTGGTACTTGGCCAGGTGATACTCGTCCATGCCGCCGGCATGCTTGACGATGATCTTGGCGGCGTCGGCAAAGATGACCTCGCCGGCGTTCTTGGCCAGGGTGACCTCGCCGGAGTCCAGGGCGGCGCGACGCTCCATGCCGGTACCGACATAGGGAGCGGCGGGGTGAACCAGCGGCACGGCCTGACGCTGCATGTTGGCGCCCATGAGCGTACGCTTAGCGTCGTCGTGCTCAAGGAACGGAATCAGCGTGGCTGCGACGGAGAGCATCTGACGCGGCGAGACGTCCATGTAGTCGACGTCCTCGACAGGCACGTCGGCGGGAGCGCCGAAGGAGCCGTCGAAGTCGCGGGTACGGGCGATCACGGTGTGCGGACGGACGATCTTGCCCTCGGCATCGGTCGTGATGAACTCGTTGGTCTTGGGATCGAGCGGCGTGTTGGCCGGCGCGATGACGTGCTTCTCTTCCTCGTCAGCGGTCATCCAGTCGATCTGATCGGTGGCAACGCCGTTCTCGACGCGACGGAACGGGGCCTCGATGAAGCCATACTCGTTGACGCGGGCGTAGAGGGCGAGTGAGCCGATCAGGCCGATGTTGGGGCCTTCGGGGGTCTCGATCGGGCACATGCGGCTGTAGTGCGAATTGTGAACGTCGCGGACGGCCGTCGGCACGTTGGTGCGGCGGCTGGAGCCGGACTTGTGGCCGGCAAGACCGCCAGGGCCGAGTGCGGACAGACGGCGCTTGTGGGTCAGACCGGTCAGGGGGTTCGCCTGGTCCATGAACTGCGAGAGCTGCGAGGAACCGAAGAACTCCTTGATGGAGGCCACGATCGGGCGGATATTGATGAGCGACTGCGGAGTGATCTCGTCGATGTCCTGGGAGCTCATGCGCTCACGGACGACGCGCTCCATACGGCTCATGCCGATACGGAACTGGTTGGCGACGAGCTCGCCGACGGTGCGGATGCGGCGGTTGCCAAAGTGGTCGATGTCGTCGACCTTGAAGCCCTGCTCGCCGGCAGCGAGGGACAGGAGGTAGCGCAGCGTCGCGACGATATCCTCGTCGGTGAGCACCGTGACCTCTTCCTCGGTGGTGAGGTTGAGCTTCTTGTTGACCTTGTAGCGACCGACGCGGGCCAAATCGTAGCGCTGCGGGTTGAAGAGCAGGCCCTCGAGCAGGCTGCGGGAAGCATCCACGGTGGGAGGCTCGCCCGGGCGCAGGCGACGGTAGATCTCGATGAGGGCGTCCTCGCGAGTGAGGGCGGTATCGCGCTCGAGGGTGCGCTTGATCACATCGGAGTTGCCGAGCAGCTCGATGATGTCGTCGTTGGTGACGGCGATGCCAAGGGCGCGCAGGAACATCGTGGCGCTCTGCTTACGCTTACGGTCGATGGAGACCATGAGCTGGTCGCGCTTGTCGACCTCAAACTCGAGCCAGGCACCGCGGGACGGGATGATCTGGGCCTTGTAGATCTGCTTGCCCGAATCCATCTCGGAGCTGTAGTACACACCCGGGGAACGGACGAGCTGCGAAACGACGATACGCTCGGTACCGTTGATGATGAAGGTGCCCTGATCGGTCATCATGGGGAAGTCGCCCATAAAGACGAGCTGCTCCTTGATCTCGCCGGTCTCCTTGTTGGTGAGACGGACGTCGGTCAGAAGCGGGGCCTGATAGGTCATGTCCTTCTCGCGGCACTCCTCGACGGTGTGCGCGGGGTCGCCGAACTGATGCTCGCCGAAGGTAACCTCGAGAACATGGTTCTGGCTCTGGATGGGGCTGGATTCCTTGAACGCCTCACGAAGGCCCTCGTCCTTAAAACGCTCAAAGGATTCCCTTTGAACAGAGATAAGGTTGGGGAGCTCCATGGCCTCCGGGATTTTCCCGAAGCTGACGCGCTTGCGCTCAGTGGCAGTGTATGCGTAGGTCACCAGGTTTTTCCTCCTTCACGGAAATGCTCGGTGGGTTGGCGAGGCATAGCTTCGCCAGTTATCGCAACCTAATAGTTTATCAGGTACCGACCGTTGGGCAAGAAAAGCCTTGACGCGATTGAGTTTTTGGAGTAGCAAAGTTTTTCGACAGAAAACACGCAGGTAGATGTATGTGTATCGAACATCTGTTCATATATTTTCTGTGAACAGAGGGCCGGCAATCGCAGCTCTTATTAAAATCGGGCGCGAACCGAAGTCCGCACCCGTAAATATCGATGCCCGAAGGCTTATTTGCGCATCAAGCCGCCGCGCTCGTCGATGGCGTCCCAGAAGGCGCCGGCAAAGCGAGGATCGCTTGCGGCCATGAGGGCGTTGGTGGCCATCCAGCCAGAAGGGGTACCGGTATCGTAGCCCGAGAGCGGGTCGATGACGACGGCGTACATGGCCTCGCGGTCGAGCGAGCGGGCCATGGCGTCGGTGAGCTGAATCTCGCCGCCCTTGCCGGCCTGCTGATCGGCCAGCAGGTCCATGACCAGCGGGCTCAGCAGATAACGGCCGACGATGTACAGGTTGGACGGAGCCGCCTCGGGAGCGGGCTTCTCGACCAGACCGCCGATGCGCCAGACAGCGCCCGGCTCGGCATCGGCAACGCCCTCGGCGCCCTCGAGCGAACCGACACGCTCGCCGGCGATAACGCCGTAGCGGCTGACTTCCTCGGGCGAGCAAGCGGCGACGGCGATAACCGAAGCGCCACCGTGCTCTTTGGAAACGGCGAGCATCTTGTCGCAGATGTCGCGGTTAGGCACAACGTAGTCCCCCAAAAGAACCAGGAAGTTCTCCCCTGCCACGGCGTCGGCGGCAGAGCGAATGGCATGACCGAGGCCCTTGGGCTCGTACTGATAACGGAAGTCGACCGGCATGCCGCCCGCGTGGGCAACAGCATCGGCGTAAGCATCCTTACCGCGCTCACGCAGCAGATTCTCGAGCGAGCGATCGGGCTGGAAGTAGCTCAGCAGCTCGGGCTTACCGGGAGAGGTAACGATGATGGCGTCGTCGACCTCCTCAGGGTCGAGCGCCTCCTCAACGACATACTGAATGACCGGCTTGTCGAGCACCGGCAGCATCTCTTTGGGCGTGCACTTAGTGCCAGGCAGAAAACGCGTGCCAAGACCAGCGGCGGGGATGATTGCCTTCATGTTATTCAAGGATCCTTTCGCAGGCGCAGAATGCACCCTGTGTGTGCGGCACGGCGGCCGCAGACCAAATTGCGATACCGAAGTATCTTACCGCCGGAGACATACGTCGCCGTAAGGCAAACGCAATTCTTCAGCAGGTCAACGCAAATTATTGCTCGAATGGTGCAATTTTACGCCCCAGCGGTAACGGGATTGGCACGGCGAAGACAGCGGTGTTCTGCGTGCCGAGCAATGGGAATGAGGGACCGAAAAACAAAAAAGACGGGGCTCGCAATGCGAACCCCGTCTGCAAAGAAATCTGGCGAGAAAGCCTGATTACTTGAGGGTGACAGCAGCGCCAGCAGCCTCGAGCTTCTCCTTGGCAGCCTCGGCGTCCTCCTTCTTGGCACCCTCGAGAACAGCCTTGGGAGCGCCCTCGACGACCTCCTTGGCCTCCTTCAGGCCAAGGTTGGTGAGCTCACGGACGGCCTTGATGACCTGGATCTTGTTGTCGCCGAAGCCCTCGAGCACGACGTCAAACTCGGTCTTCTCCTCGGCCTCAGCAGCGCCAGCAGCGGGAGCGGCGACAACAGCGGCAGGAGCAGCGGCGGAAACGCCGAAGGTGTCCTCGATAGCCTTGACGAGCTCGGAAGCCTCGAGAAGGGTCATTTCCTTAAGAGCATCGATGATCTCATCGGTGGTAAGCTTAGCCATTTCTAAGTCCTTTCGGTTTCCGTGCGGATGCACGGAGATCAGTTAAAACACAGCGCGAATGCGCCAGGGGTGCGGCGTTGCCGCCGCGGGTGAAAACAGCAACTAGGCTGCCTTCTGCTCGGAGACCTGCTGGATCGAACGAGCGAGACCAGAGGAAACGCCGTTGACGCAGACAGCGATGTCGCGAGCGAAACCGGAGATGAGACCGGCAATCTGGCCGAGAAGCTGATCCTTGGTGGGCAGCTCGGCGATAGCCTTAACATCATCAGCGGAAACGGCCTTGCCGTCGGAGATACCGCCCTTGATCTCAAGGACGCCCTTGGACTGAGCGGAGAAGTCCTTAAGGGCCTTAGCGGCCTCGACCGGCTCGGACTCGTAGAACACATAAGCGACGGGGCCGGCGAGGATCTCGTCGAGCTCGGGCTGCTCCTGGTTCTTGAGAGCGATCTTGACCAGGTTGTTCTTGTAGACCTTCATCTCGGCGCCGCACTCGCGAAGCTGATGACGCAGCTCCTGAGCCTGCTTAACCGTCAGACCGTTGTAGTTGACGACGAACAGACCGGCGTTCTCGGCGATACGGGACTCGATCTCTGCAACCTTGTCGATTTTGTACTGCTGGGGCATGAATTACACCTCCTCGAATTCTTTCCGGGCACGGTCCGCCACAAGGACGTGACGGGGGCATGTCCAAAAAGAAAGCCCCCGCGCTGCATGAGCGACGGGGGCGAGAAGACATATCTACTCGACCACCTCGGCTGGCGGGATATCCCATTAAGCTCGCGGGCAATGCCCGTTTGCACCGGCTGTCTCTGGCAGCGGATTCGTGCGTGAACCGAAAGTATTATGGCGGGGACCCCTGCGTCGGTCAACGGAAAACCGGGCTGCACACAATTCCACCATCCGGCCGCGCCGCCGAAGGCCGGGCGCAAGCTTTTCGCTCGGTCAGGTCCTGGGCTCGCTCGGAAAGCACATTAAGTGCTTTCCGGCTCGTGCGGAATCTACGAAAACCTTGCGCCCGGCCTTCGGCGGCGCGTGCCTGCGTTGACTTTGGGCAGCCCGGGTTTTCGTTGGCTGACGCCCCCACTCATAATGCTTGGGTCGGTGGGCTGATGTGTTGCGTCCCGTTGGGCTATAAGGTTGAAATGAAGGTGGACAGGCGGCGGAGACCTTCGTCCAGATTTTTGTCGGAGACGCAGTAGCTTAAGCGGACGTGGCCTTCGGTTCCGAAACAGATTCCGGGGACTAGGGCTACGTTTGCTTCTTTGATGGCTTTAATACAGAAGTCTTCGCTGGTTAGGCCGTATTGTTTGATGCTGGGGAAGGCGTAGAAGGCTCCTGCAGGCTCTACCACGTCGAGGCCCATGTTGTTGAGAGCGGTCAGCACGCGTTTGCGGCGGGCTCGGTAGACTTCGAGCATGGGGGTGGGGTCGACGGTCAGGGCTCGGGCTGCGGCGTCCATTTCGAAGGAGACGGCGCTCGATACTAAGTATTGGTGAGCCTTGGCAATCTCGGCGATGACGGGGGCTGCCGCTGCGAGCCAGCCCAGGCGCCAGCCGGTCATGGCCCAGGGCTTGGAGAAGCTCTCGATGACGACCGTCTGATCGCGAAGCTCCGGGTGATGCTGGGCAAAGCGCTCGTAGCCATCCACATAAACCAGGCGGTTGTATACGTCGTCGCAGACCACGTAGATGCCCGTCTGCTCCGCCACGTGCGCCACGGCGTCAAGCGAAGCCGCGTTGAGGATACAGCCCGTAGGATTGTTGGGCGAGCAGATGACGATGGCCTTGGTCGCCGGCGTCACGCAAGCACGAAGCGCATCCTCGTCAATCTGAAATTGCGCAGGCTCCGTATCCAAAAAGACTGCTTTGGCGTGGTTGGCCACGACGATGCTCTCGTACAGGCCAAAGGCCGGCGTGGGGATAATGACCTCGTCGCCGGGGTTGAGCATAGCCATGAATGTTGCCGACAGTGCCTCGGTCGCACCGTCGGTCAGGATGACCTCATCGGCGGAAAACGCCAGGCCCGCGTCATCCATATATTTGGACAGTGCATCACGCAGGGCGGGGCGACCGTTGTTGGGCGGATAGTGCGTGTCACCGCGGTCCAGTGCGGCGGTCACCTCGGCACTAATCACATCGGGCGTGGGAAAATCGGGCTCGCCAAGCGCAAGCGCGATGCACCCCGGGTGCTGGGCGGCGAGCGCGTTGATCCGGCGGATACCGGAGGGCTTGAGCGTGGCAAGCGAGGTATTCATGGGCAGTCGCATGGCGTTCCTTTCGTAAGGGTTGCACTAGGATAGCGCGGCGGGGCGCCGCCAGACGGTGTAACCTAAACGGAAACGAGCCGGAAAGGAGATGGCATGGAGACAATCACGCGTGGCGACGTACCAAAAACACTGCACACCATTGCGTATATCAGTATTCCCAATAGCGCCGATCTTGATTTTTTGCTCTGGGACCTGCAGGATGCCATCGCCGCCTATGCTCAGCTTTCCGGCACCGCACTCCCCCGCCCGGTCGACTTGAAGGCAAATGACGCCGGCAACGTTGCCGATGGCATCGTGCTGGCCATTGAAGATGTGGCTGACGATGAGACGTTGACAGCCATCGAGCAGGCGCTTGAGCGCTTTGGCGGTACGGGAACGCGCGTCTATGCCGCGATTCGAGCCGCACAAGAGGGCACTGAGCAGGCGCGTGGGACCGCTGTTCGCCTGCACAAGGCATGTGAGCGCCATGACCAATTGTGGTGTGGCGGCATTGCCATCTGCGCCGGCAGCGGCATCGCAGCGCTTCGTCGCTCCCCGCGCATGGGACTCTTGCGGCGACCGTTTTCGGAGGCCATGGACAAGCTCGTGGGCGCCGTTCGCATGGGGTGTTCCGTCGAACACGCGCAGAAGCTCGGTGGCGCCGCAACGGGTGGCGTCGACACCGACGGCATGGTGCGCGCCACGTCTGCGCTGCCCACACCGATCTGGCACGCCGTTATGAGGCATCTTGCCGAGCACTCAAACTGCTAAATCGAAAAAGCCTGCCAATCAACGGCTTCACTCCAGCGCTCGACAAGGCGTTCCAGACGCCACGCCGCATTGGCGGGACTTGTCGACGGCAGAACGATGGCCGGCAGCCCGGTGCGCTCTTGTAGATAGCGCTTGTAGAGCCGGCCAGCTGTACCACCGTTGCATATCACCTGCTCAATGGGAGCTGCGCCGGTAATGCGCTCGATATGTGCCGGCACAACGTTACGAATGCTCGCATCGCTCGAGCCCTTAATGTCGCAGCTCTCGATCACGTCCCACAGGGCCACGCCGCCGTTCAGCAGCATAGCCCGCTTGGCGGCAATCGAGGCGTCAAGCGTCACGGGCTCACCGCTTGCCAAAGGATCGCCCTCGTTGGGCGGCACAGGCATACCGAGGCACGTGGCCATCACACGCCAAAAGCGATTCTGAGGGTTGCCGTAATAAAAGGCATTGGCGCGCGAAAGCACCGAGGGAAACGACCCCAGCACCAAAACGCGCGAGCGTTGGTCGAACACAGGCTCAAACCCATGCTCAATATGTTGATAGTCCTCGTCAGACACGGCCATGGGCTAGGCTCTCAACAGATAGCGCACCTCGTAGGGTGCAAGCTCAAGGGTACCCGTCAGCTCGACCGTGGGCGCATCGGCGGCAAGCAGGTCGACAAAGGACCCGTTGAGTTCGCCGGCACCAAAGGTGTAAGGCTCACCCACGGCATTCACCGCCACGAGTACCGTCGCGCCGTCACAGGCGCGCTCGAACAGCAGCTGCTTGTTCTGGATCACCACGTTGCGATAGGCACCGTAGTTGAGAGCACGGGCAGCCGCGTCGTCGGTCGAGCGAAGGTGTGCGAGTTGCGTGATGAACGCCGTCAGCTCATTGGGCGCAGGCTCATCGAGCGCAGGGCGCAGCGCCCAGTCGCCATCGGGGCCGCCCTTTTCGCCAGCAATTCCCCACTCGCTGCCATAGTAGACGCACGGGATGCCTGGCATGCCAAAGAGCATGCCGTAGGCGGGACGCAGGCACGACTTGTCAGTGAGGATGCTTGCCAGTCGCGGCACGTCGTGGTTGTCGACAAACGACAGCAGGTGCTTGCCGCGGTAGATGCACCAGGGGTCGCCGCCAAACTGACGGTGCAGCGAGTGTGCAATCTCGAACATGTTGACCGAGTTAAAGCTGGAGTACAGGCCCTTGTAACACTCGTAGTTGGTGCAGGAGTCGAGCATCTCGTCGTTGACGATCTGGTTGTAGTCGCCGTGGAGCGTCTCGCCGATCAGCACGAAGTCGGGCTTGAGCTCACGGGCGAAGCTATGCAGACGACGCATGAAGTCGCGGTCGAGCATATAGGCAACGTCCAGGCGCAGGCCGTCGACGCCAAAGACCTCGGCCCAGCGGTGCACGGACTCAAGCAGGTAATTGACCACGGCAGGGTTTTGCAAGTTGAGCTTCACGAGCTCAAAATGGCCTTCCCAACCCTCGTACCAAAAGCCGTCGCCGTAGCAGGAGTCGCCATCAAAGCTAATGTGGAACCAGTCCTTGTACGGCGAGTCCCACTTACGCTCCTGCACATCGCGAAAGGCCCAAAAACCTCGGCCGACGTGGTTGAATACGGCATCGAGCACCACGCGGATGCCATGGGCATGCAGCGTGTCGCATACGGCGGCAAAGTCGGCGTCCCCACCCAGGCGGCGGTCGATGTGGCGCAGGCTGCGTGCATCGTAGCCGTGGCTATCAGATTCGAGCGGCGGGTTGATGAGCACAGTGCCAACGCCGAGTTCCTGCAGGTAGTCGGCCCATTGGGCAATCTTCATGATGGGGGCATCGGGGCTGGGTGCAGTGCCGGCAGCTTGAGAGAGTTCGTCCTCGGCAACGGGTGCGGCATTCTCGCGCGGAGCTCCGCAAAAGCCCAGCGGATAAATCTGGTAGAACGTCGTCTCGTATGCCCACATAGCAACCTCCCGGTAAGCTCAACATAACGACATCCATTGTATGTCCAGCTTGTATCCTCTCCCCCAAAATAAGTTGCGGTGGAATAGTTCCTGCCTGGGCCTTCAGAGGCCTTAAACAGGAACTATTCCACCGCAACTGATGAGGAAACGTGATTAGGCGACAGACTTTGCGCGGCGTATGGCCGGGAACATCACCGTGATAGCGAGGATGACGCCCACGACGGCAATCGACCCGCCCGCGAAGCCGATCCAGGCGATACCGGGACCCGAAACCACGGCTCCGCCGATCGCGGTACCCGTGCCGATACCGAGGTTGAACAGGCCCGAGAAGATCGACATGGCGACGGCCGACGAATCTGCCGGCGTGTGCTTGATGAGCTCGGCCTGAAACGCCACGTTAAAGGCCGTGGCGCAGCAACCCCACAGTGCGCAGACGGCAAGCACTGTCACGAGCGACGATGCGGCCGGCCCCATGAGCAGCAGGGCCACCGGCACGCCGGAGAGCGTGATAGCCAAGAACGGGAAGCGATGCCCATCGAACAGGCGGCCGAACAGCCAGCTTCCGAGCAGACCGGAGCAGCCGAACGCCGTCAGCGTCATGGTGATAGCGCTTGCGTCGACATGGGCGACCTGAGCCAGGAAAGGCTCGATATAGCTGTAGCTTGCGTAATAGCCGGTCGCCATGAAGACCGTGACTGCGTAGAGCGCGATGAGGAGCGGGTTCTTGAGCAGCTCGGGCAGCTGTCTGACGGTAAAGCGCTCACCCGCCGGCATGGCCGGGAACACCGCTGCCTGGTAGACGGCCGCGATGGCTGAGAGGCCCCCGACCACGGCAAACGTCATGCGCCAGCCCACGGCCAAGCCAATGGCGCGACCGAGCGGCAGGCCAAAGATCTGCGCGATGGACGAGCCCGTAGCGATCATGCTGATGGCGAGCGCGCCGTGGCGAGTGTCGACCAGGCGCGAGGCCATAATCGAGGCGACTGACCAGAACACGGCATGTGCGCAAGCGACCACCAGGCGCGCGCAGACCAGGATGGGATAGGTCGGCGCCACAGCGGACAGGAACTGACCGAGCGAGAACACGGCCAGCACGCCCAGCAGCATCCGCTTGAACTCAAAGCGCGAGGCGAACACCATGAGCGGCAGCGACAGCAGCATGACGCCCCAGGCATAGACCGAGATCATGATGCCCGCCTGGGCCTCGGTGAGCGAGAACGACGCGGCGATATCAGTCAAAAGGCCGATGGGCATAAACTCCGACGTGTTGAACACGAACGCACAGCAGGTGAGCCCGACGAGTGGGAGCCACTGCTTGAGCGTGATGCCGTCTTGCCTTGTCTGAGTCATATATAACGTCTCCAATCGTTTTGAGCGGAGGCGATTATATAGCAACGGCCCCGCATCCGTCAGTACAGATGCGGGGCCGAAAACAATTCGATACACAGAGGTTGCGCCGTCAATTCATAACTAAGCCAACCCCAGCAATATGCCCGCCGAATGCACGACAAACGCCACGATCCAGGCAACGGCGACCTGAAACGCGAATACGGCCACGGCATAGCGCGCGCCCAACTCGCTCTTGACGGCGCCGATTGCCGCCACACAAGGCGGGTACAGCAACGTAAAGACCAAGAACACGTAGGCGGTAAACGGCGAAAACATGGTCGACAGCGCCGCGGGCGACGTTGCGCCCAAAAGCACCGTGAGCGTCGAGATGACGCTCTCCTTGGCAATGAGCCCCGTGACGAGCGCCGTCGAGGCGCGCCAGTCGCCAAAGCCGAGCGGGGCCAACACCGGCGCGATGATGCTACCCAGACCGGCAAGCAGGCTTTGCGACTGGTCGGCGACCACATTAAAGCGGATATCGAACGTCTGCAGGAACCAGATGACCACCGTAGCGGCAAAGATAATGGTAAAGGCCTTGGTGATGAAGTCCTTGGCCTTATCCCATGCCAGCATCACCGTCGTCTTGACGCTCGGCAGGCGGTAATTGGGAAGCTCCATGATAAACGGCACCGGGTCGCCCTTAAATGCCGTGCGGTTGAGCACCAAAGCCGCGATACAGCCGACCACGATACCGATCAGATAGAGCGAGACCATGGCGGGAACCGTCGCCTGCGGGAAAAACGCCCCGCACAGCAAGCCGTAAACCGGCAACTTGGCTGAGCAGCTCATAAACGGCGTGAGCATGACCGTCATCTTGCGGTCGTGCTCGGATGGGAGCGTACGGGTCGACATGATAGCCGGCACGGTGCAGCCAAAACCGACGAGCATGGGCACGAAACTGCGGCCCGACAGGCCAAAGCGACGCAACACCTTATCCATGACAAAGGCCACGCGCGCCATGTATCCGGAGTCTTCCAGAATGGAGAGGAACAAAAAGAGCACGACGATAATCGGCAGGAAGGTCAGCACACTGCCCACGCCCGTAAGCACGCCGTCGACAGCCAGCGAGCGCACCACGTCGTTGGTACCGAACGCCTTGAGGCCCGCATCGGCCGAGGCGATGATGGCAGCGATACCGTCCTCCATGAGTCCCTGCAACGCCGCGCCGATCACGCCAAACGTCAGCCAAAAGACGAGGCCCATGATCACCAGAAACGCCGGAATGGCTGTGTAACGACCTGTCAGGATGCGGTCAATCTTGACGGAGCGCACGTGCTCGCGGCTCTCGTGCGGCTTGACGACGCAACGCCCGCACACGTCGCCGATAAAGCTAAAACGCATATCGGCCAGCGCAGATAGGCGGTCGGTGCCGGCCTCGCCCTCCATCTGGGTGATGATGTGCTCGATAGCGTCGAGCTCATTGCGATCCAGGTGAAGCGACTCGGTCACCAGCTCGTCGCCCTCGACCAGCTTGGTCGCCGCAAAGCGCACCGGGATGTGCGCCGTCACGGCATGGTCCTCGATCAGGTTAGCAATACCGTGGATGCAGCGATGCAGCGCACCGCCGTCCGGACCGTCGGGCGCGCAAAAGTCCAGGCGACCGGGGCGCTCGCGGAACCGCGCCACGTGCAAGGCATGATCCACCAACTCACCGATACCCTCGTTGCGGGCAGCGCTAATGGGGACAACGGGCACGCCCAACAGGCTCTCGAGCAGGTTGACGTCCACGGCGCCGCCGTTGGCGGTCACCTCGTCCATCATGTTGAGCGCGATGACCATAGGACGGTCGAGCTCCATGAGCTGCAGTGTCAGGTACAGGTTGCGCTCGATGTTGGTGGCGTCAATGATGTCGATGATGGCGTCCGGACGCTCGTCGAGGATGAACTGACGGCTCACGACCTCCTCGCCTGTGTACGGCGACAGGGAGTAAATGCCGGGCAGGTCGGTAACGCTCGCCTCGGGATGGTTACGGATGGTGCCATCTTTGCGGTCGACCGTCACGCCGGGAAAGTTACCGACGTGCTGGTTGGAGCCCGTCAGCTGGTTGAATAACGTGGTCTTGCCGCAGTTTTGGTTGCCGGCGAGGGCAAAGTGCAGAGGCGCGCCCTCGGGCACGGCCGTCTTTGCCGCACGGGGCGAATACGTCCCCTCGCCCAGGGCCGGATGCTCCGTCGTGCCGATTGCGGCGTTAGCGCGCGGACCCGTATCGGTGTCGTGAATACCCACAAGCTCGATGCGAGCGGCATCGTCCTTGCGCAGTGTCAACTCGTAGCCACGCAGGCGGATCTCGAGCGGGTCGCCCATGGGGGCGTACTTCATCATGGTGACTTCGGTGCCCGGCGTTAGACCCATGTCCAAAATATGCTGTCGGAGTGCCTGATCGTCCGATGCCACCGATGCGACAACGGCGTCCTTTCCAATCTCGAGTGTATCGAGCTTCACGTCCGTGTTCCTCCCCCGACGCCCACAGGGCGTTGCATTTAGTTTACCTTGGCTAACCGTTTGCCACGGCTAACCAATTGTAACCATGCATGATAGCGCGAACACACAACGACGTTCAATCGACAGATTGCTGCAAGGACCGTCCCCAAGTGCCGGCACAAAAGAAACGTCCCCGAGTGCCAAGTGCCGCAAGAGTGTCCCTTTCGACTAGTCACTTAAGAACGTCCCCAATGACTACCTACGCCAAGCCCTTGACAGCTAGGACGATGCCGATGTCTTGGAACCGACAGCGAAAGCCCGCCAGGGCGAGCAAGGTGCCTTGAAACGAGGCGGCATTGACCTTCTGGTCATGCCGCCGAAGTTGAAAGGCAGATTGCCGCCCTGGCGGGCTTGCAGCGTCAAGTGGTTACGGCGTTTGGTAAAACGCCGTAACTAAAACCCGTGGCGCTCCAGGAAGCGGAAGGCTAGGCGAATCCAGGGACGGACTGCCACCTGCTTGTCCTCGTTGTCGACCGCGGTGTTGGCGTTGCCGAGCGAAAGGCCGTGACCGCCCTGGTCGAAGACGTGCATCTCGCATGCAACGCCCTCCTCGGCCATGCGCTGCGCAAACGGGTAGACCTGCGCGATCGGCGCCGTCTTGTCGTCGGACACGCCCCACACAAAGGTCGGTGGCATCTGACGCGAAACATGCGTGGTGGGGCAGATATCGGCCAAATGCTCGTCAGTTGCCTCGCCGCCCGTCACCATCGACAGGTAGTCGTTGAGCAAATCGCGCCCCGTCTTGCCGCCCGTCTTGGGCACGCGCAAGTCAATGCGCGGATCGCGCGTCTGCATGTCGCGCACATAGGCAAAGTCGAGCAATGGATAGCCCAGCACCACGGCATCGGGACGAATGTCGTCCGGACGCGCCCCTGCCAGGCCCGCGAAGGGACCAGTCTTCCATTGCGTTGCCAGCGAGGCACAGATCATGCCGCCCGCCGAGAATCCCACGACGCACACGCGCTTAGGATCGACATGCCACTCGTCGGCGTTGGCGCGCACCGTGGCGACCATCTTGGCAAGATCTGCCTGGGGGTGCGGAAAGCTCACGTCACCCGTAGAACTCGTGACATAGTTGAGCACAAAGGCCTGGTAGCCGCGATCCAAAAATGCAAACGCCACCGGGTCCTGCTCGTGCGGAGCGATATGCGTAAACCCGCCTCCGCCGCAGATGATCACCGCGGGGCGGCGGCCATTCGGTTTATCGGGCAGCGGCTCGGCACCCAAATACGTAAACGTCGCCGGATAATCCTCGGTCGGCTCCTCGCCCCACAGCGCATGGTTCTCGACAATCATATGTGCTCCCTTCGCGCAAATTATGCGCCCTTGTTTTTCGCCTTCAAGCGTACCCCACTTGAACCCGTGGAGCAGAAACACACCGGCAATAAGTTTCCCTTCAACTGATATATCACATAATCCCAGTTCAGAGGTATCGTTGAGCAGCGTAGAATAGGGGCGTTGACCAAGCCGCGAAACACATGTGAAACGTTTCCGGCAAACCAAACGCGCGATATGCGCCTATTTAAGTTGGAGGCAACTATGGGTCTGCTCGATTCGCTTAAGTCCACCTTCACCTCGGCCGGCGAGGCGTCCGTTCCGCCCGCAGCAAGCTTCGCTACCCGCGAAGGCGTCATCTATGCCCCCGTCAACGGCGTGCTCGTCAACCTGGACGAGGTTCCCGACGAGACGATCGCCTCGGGCATGCTTGGCCAGGGCTATGGCATCGAGCCCATTACCGGCACCATCTATGCGCCCGCCAACGGCCGCATCGGTGCCACCACTGTCACCAACCACTCCATCGGCATGATCGCCGAGGACGGCCTGCGCGTGTTCATCCATGTTGGCCTGGGCACCGTGGAAATGAACGGCAAGGGTTTTGCCCGCTTTGTCGAGATGGGCGATGTGGTCAAGGCAGGCCAGCCGCTCATCAGCTTCGACCGCGAGGCCATTAAGGCCGCTGGTCACGAGGACATCGTGACCGTCATCGTCTCCGAGCTCGATCGTCTTAAGAGCATCGACCATGTCGGCGAGTCTGGAACGCTTATCGGCGGCAACCCGCTCGTCAAGCTTGGCGACCCGCTGCTGGTTGCCAAGACCAAGTAGCCAGGCCCCACGCCACACAGCCAAAAGGCACCTCGTCAAGCGCCCGCGACCATTTGGCCGCGGGCGCTTTTCGTTTGAAAAACCATCCCGCCAATGCTTTATCTGTATAGCTCAAATGAGCCGAGCTGCTAGAATATCGAACTGTATGGATAACTATCATTCAACAGTTATGGGAGGATACGTGAACCGCACCAAAATCGCGCAGCTCTATGCCGATGCCGAGTCGCTCGGCGGCCAGACCGTCACCGTCGCCGGCTGGGTCAAGTCCGTCCGCGACATGAAGAACTTTGGCTTTGTTACGCTCAACGACGGCAGCTGCTTCCGCGACCTGCAGGTCGTCATGAACCGCGAGGCACTCGACAACTACGACGAGATCGCCCATCAAAACGTCTCGGCCGCACTCATTTGCACCGGCACCGTCAAGCTGACCCCCGATGCGCCCCAGCCTTTCGAGCTTTCTGCCACCTCCATCGAGGTCGAGGGCACGAGCGCCCCGGATTACCCGCTGCAGAAGAAGCGCGCAACCGTCGAGTTCCTGCGCACCCAGCAGCACCTGCGCCCGCGCACCAACCTGTTCCGCGCCGTGTTCCGCATCCGCTCTGTCGCGGCTGCCGCCATCCACCGCTTCTTCCAGGAGCAGGGCTTTGTCTACGTCAACACCCCCATCATCACCACGAGTGACTGCGAGGGCGCCGGCGAGATGTTCCGCGTGACCACGCTCGACCCCAAAAATCCGCCCCTCACCGAGTCCGGCGAGGTCGACTGGAGCCAGGACTTCTTTGGCAAGCATGCAAGCCTCACCGTGTCCGGCCAGCTCAATGCCGAGAACTTTGCCATGGCCTTTGGCGACGTGTACACCTTTGGCCCCACCTTCCGTGCCGAGAACTCCAACACCACGCGCCACGCCGCCGAGTTTTGGATGATCGAGCCCGAGATGGCCTTTGCCGACCTGAACGACTACATGGATAACGCCGAGGCCATGCTCAAGTACGTCCTCAAGGACGTTATGGCAACCTGCCCCGACGAGCTCAATATGCTCAACAAGTTTGTGGACAAGGGTCTGCTCGAGCGCCTGGACCATGTCGCCAACTCCGACTTTGCCCGCGTTACCTACACCGAGGCCGTCGAGATCCTGGAGCAGGCAGTCGCTGCTGGCCACCAGTTTGATTACCCCGTCAGCTGGGGCATCGACCTGCAGACCGAGCACGAGCGCTTCCTGACCGAGGAGCACTTTAAGCGCCCGACCTTCGTGACCGACTACCCGGCCGAGATCAAGGCGTTCTACATGCGCATGAACGAGGACGGCAAGACCGTCGCCGCCGCCGACTGCCTGGTTCCCGGTATCGGCGAGATTATCGGCGGCTCCCAGCGCGAGGAGCGCCTGGATCTGCTCGAGGCCCGCATCAAGGACCTGGGCATGAATCCCGAGCAGTACAAGTACTACCTTGACCTGCGCCGCTACGGTTCCTGCAAGCACGCCGGCTACGGTCTGGGCTTCGAGCGCTTGGTCATGTATCTGACCGGCGTGGGCAACATCCGCGACGTCCTGCCGCACCCGCGCACCGTGGGCAACGCCGACTTCTAATCGTCGGACGCTAGCTCGCGTCTCCACACGCCAACGCTCATCGCACAAGCGTCTCTCGGCATCGGTCGAGAGACGCTTTTTTTCAACAGCATCCGTCAATCTTTTGGCAAGTTTTTGGTCAGTTGAGTAGGGCTGTTGAAAACTCAACCCGCCGTTTGCCGACGACTACCGACCGCCCAGAGCGCCCTGCGCCCCTGGGAAAGCCCCGCGTCCTAGGCTCCATACCGTCGCCACCCAAAACGGAAAGGACGTGGGCACGATGACCGAAGCCGCTGTTGAAACCTACGACACCACGACGAGAGGCGCCGCCTCGATGGCAGCCTATCGCGCCGTTCGCATCCTGCAGCTCTTGAGCGAAAACACCGGCGAAGACAAGGCCATACTTTCCGATGAGCTGATCCGGCGCCTCGCCCATCCCGACGACCCCGCCCGCATGCCCATCTCGGCGGCGCGGCGCAGCATCTACACCGCCATCTCCGCGCTTCGCCATGCCGGATACGAAATTGAGTACAAACGCGGCGTGGGCTACAAACTTCTTACCCGCCCGCTCACCGATGAAGAGATCATCCGGCTCCACGGTATGGTCATGCGCAACCGCTCCACGCCTATCGCTATCCGCAAGAGCATGGCGCAGCACTTAGTTGCCATGGCGAGCGCCGACGTTCGCGGCTACCTCGATACACCCGAACCCGCTCCAAGCGCAGGCAGCAAGGCTACCAAGGCAACACGCACGCCCATCAAGCGCATCGACACGTGCGAGCTCGTCGAGCAGGCCATCGACCACGGAACCACGGTGAGTTTTGATATTTCGAGCGTCACGACACGCGGCGAAACCGAAGCAGCACGGATGACACTCCGTCCCTTTGCCATCAGGCAGCGCGATGGCATCTCGTATCTGCTGGGAACGGTCTACGACGCCCGAGGCACCGACGATACGCTGCGCACCGTCGAGATCGCCCGTATGAGAAACGTCAGCACGCGCCTGCTCGACGGCAAGAAGCTCTTCGCCGCCCTGGACGAGGACGACGCCTCCTCCGCCGCATAAGACCCTCCGCCGCCCATTCGACTACCCGTACCGCCCATCCGATTCTGTATTAAAAAACCCGCCAGGCTGTTGTAAAAATGGACATCAGCGCTACTATAGTTCCACTTGCACTTTGTCCCAGTGCAGTGTTTCCAGCCATTTTTATACTGGGGGTAATGATATGAAGGACATCACCATCAGCCGCAGGAGCCTTCTGGTCTCCGCCGGCCTGCTCGCGCTCACCCCGCTCGCCGGATGCGGCGGCAACTCTGGCTCCGGCTCCGCTGCCGCCGGTTCCGACTACACCATCGGCGTTCTGCAGCTCACCGAGCACTCCGCGCTCGATGCCGCCAACGACGGCTTCGTCAAGGCCATCAAGGAGAGCGGCCTTAAGGTCAAGATCGACCAGAAGAACGCCCAGAACGACCAGTCCACGTGTAAGTCCATTGCCGACAAGTTTGTGGGCGACAACGTCAACCTGATTTATGCCATCGCCACGCCCGCCGCGCAGGCTGCCGCCGGCGCCACGGCCGATATCCCCATCGTGGGCTGCGCCATCACCGACTACGCCGCCTCCGGCCTGGTCCAGGACAACGACAAGCCCGGCACCAACGTCACGGGCGCTTCCGACCTCACCCCGGTCGCCGAGCAGCTCGAGATGATGCAGAAGGTCCTGCCCGACGTTAAAAAGGTCGGCCTGCTCTACTGCACCGCCGAGTCCAACTCCGACGTCCAGATCAAGGCCGCCAAGAAGGAACTCGACAAGCTGGGCCTCGAGTACACTGACTTCACTGTCTCGAGCTCCAACGAGATTCAGTCCGTCGTCGAGTCTGCCGTGGGCAAGGTCGACGCGCTGTACTCCCCCACCGACAACACCATCGCCGCGGGTGCCTCGCAGGTCGGCCAGATCTGCAAGGAGAACAAGCTCCCCTTCGTGACTGGCGAGGAGGGCATGTGTAAGGCCGGCGGCCTGTTCACCCTCTCCATCAACTATGAGGACCTGGGCTACGCCGCGGGCGAGATGGCCGTTAAGATCCTGAAGGGCGAAGCCAAGCCCGAAGACATGCCGATCAAGCACCTCTCGAGCAAGGACCTGGTCGTCGTCAAGAACGACGAGATGGCCGAGGCGCTGGGCATCGACCTTTCCGCTCTGGACGCGTAATGCCATACGCGGCATGCGTCTAGAACCCGTGCTCGCGCTTTAGCCGCGTTATTCAATATCTGAGCCACAGGGGCGGGCGCTGTAGACCGGCGTCCGCCCTGCTTGTTTCAGGTAAAACAAAACGTCTGTCCGCAGCTCTTCTATGCATTGTTACCGCTATTATGGTGAATCACGTGTCCACCCTATCCTAGGAGGTATGAAGCATGCTCATTGCATTGCAGGGCGCCGTTTCGCAGGGCGTCCTCTGGGGCATTATGGTGCTTGGCGTGTTTATCACGTTCCGCCTGCTCGACATCCCCGATATGACCTGCGACGGCAGCTTTGCCCTCGGCGGCTGCGTCTGCGCTGTGCTCATCGTCAATAACAACGTCGACCCGCTGCTCGCCGTGCTGGCCGGTATGTGCGCCGGCGCCATCGCGGGTGCCGTCACGGGCATTTTGACCACCGTCTTCGAGATTCCCGCGATCCTCGCCGGAATCCTCACCCAGATCAGCCTGTGGTCCATCAACCTGCGCATCATGGGCAAGTCCAATACGCCCATTCTTGCCAAGGGCACCGTGTTCTCGGCCGTCAGCAATATGACCGGTCTGCCGCAGTCCACCGTTGCCATCATCTTGGGCATCCTGCTCGCCGTTGCTATCGTTGCCATCCTGTATTGGTTCTTTGGCACCGAAATCGGCTCGGCGCTGCGCGCCACCGGCAACAACGAGTACATGATCCGCGCTCTAGGCGTCAACACCAACTCCACCAAGATGATCGCCCTCGTGCTCTCCAACGCCCTCATCGGCCTTTCGGGCGCGCTCATCTGCCAGAGCCAGAAGTACGCCGACATTGGTATGGGCACCGGTGCCATCGTTATCGGTCTTGCCGCCATTGTTATCGGTGAGGTGCTCGGCCGTCTGCTGCCCGGCGGCCTCACACAGTTTAGCGTCCGTCTTGCCTCCGCCGTCTTTGGCTCCGTGGTGTACTTCCTTATCCGCGCCATCGTGCTGCAATTGGGCATGGACGCCAACGACATGAAGTTGCTCTCCGCCGTGATCGTCGCCGTGGCCCTGTGCGTGCCCGTGGTTTGGGAGCGCTATAAGCTCCGCAGCTCCTACACGAAGGGGGATGAGGCAGATGCTTAAGCTCTCGCACGTCAAGAAGACCTTTAACAAGGGCACCGTCACCGAGAAGCGCGCGCTCACCGGCGTCGACCTCATCCTGAATGACGGCGACTTTGTAACCGTGATCGGCGGCAACGGCGCCGGCAAGTCCACGCTGCTCAACATGATCGCCGGCGTGTACCCGCTCGATTCGGGCGTTATTGAGCTCGACGGCACCGACATCTCGCGCCTGAGCGAGTCGCAGCGCGCCAAGTACCTGGGCCGCGTGTTTCAGGACCCCATGCGCGGCACCGCAGCCGACATGCAGATTGCCGAGAACCTGGCCCTCGCCAAGCGTCGCGGCCAGCGTCGCGGCCTTTCGTGGGGCGTCACCAAGGCCGAGAAAGATGAGTACGTTGAGCTGCTCAAGCGCCTGGACCTTGGTCTGGACACGCGTCTCAACGCCAAGGTCGGCCTGCTCTCGGGCGGACAGCGCCAGGCACTCACCCTGTTGATGGCCACGCTCACCAGGCCGCGCCTGCTGCTGCTCGACGAGCACACCGCGGCCCTCGACCCCAAGACGGCCTCTAAGGTGCTCAACCTGACCGAGGAGATCGTCGACGAGAACCACCTGACCACGCTCATGGTCACGCACAACATGAACGACGCCATCCGTCTGGGCAACCGTCTGATCATGATGCACGAAGGCCACGTGATCTACGACGTGGCGGGCGATGAGAAGAAGTCGCTCACCGTAGCCGACCTGCTGCAGAAATTCGAGGAGGTCTCGGGCGGCGAGCTCGCCAACGACCGCATGCTGCTAAGCTAAACCTACCAAAAAGGGACAGGTTTATTTTGGCAGGTTTTATCTGCGCAAACGTCAAAACCGCCGCTAAGGGACAGGCGCCCTTGCGGCGGTTTTCGCATATTATGTCGATAATCCGATATTCAACCAGACATTCTGGCTAAGGACTAAGGAAACTGCCATGAAAAGACTCCCCCGCCTTGCGTTAGCCACCGCGTTGTTTGCAGGCGCGCTCGCAGGCATCCCAAGTCTCGCTTTCGCGGGGAACCTGCCCGCCGCTATTGACGGCTCCGTGGCCGTCATGCACACCAACGACATCCACGGCAGCTACAAGTACAGCTACAACGCAAGCAAGGGCACCGGCACTGTGGGCTTCGACGGACTGGCGGTTCTCTATAGCGCCCAAAACAGCGCCCCCGATCTTTTGCTCGATGCGGGCGACACCTTCCACGGGCAGTCCTTCGCCACCATGAGCGAGGGCAAGAGCATCGCCGAGCTCATGGACACCTTCTACGCCGGCGGCTACGACGCGACCACGCCAGGCAACCACGACTGGAGCTACGGTGCGGACAAACTCCGCACCATGACCGGCTTCAGCACCACCGGCACGCCCTTCGCCATGCTCTGCGCGAACGCAAAGTCTACGAGCGGCGTATGGAGCTCGAGCATCACGAAGACGCTCGATCGCACCTGGGAGGATAGCGAAGATCACTCCACATTCGACTACAAAATCAAGGTCGGCGTCGTGGGTGCCATGGATGAGTCGCTAGGTTCCTCGCTGCGCGCGGACCTGGTCGCGGGCACCAGCTTCTCGAGTGCCACGAACGCCATCAATACCGAGGCAGAGCAGCTGCGCAAGGAGGGCTGCAACGTTGTCGTCTGTATCGCGCACACGCTCGACGCCAAGACCTTTGCCACGCGGCTCCGTGGCGTCGATGCCCTTATCGCAGGCCACGAGCACATCAACCTTAACGAGAAGGTGACGGGAGCCGACGGCAAGACGATCCACGTTGTCGAGGCAGGCAGCGCCTTTGCCGAGGTGGGGCTGCTTTCCGTCCCCTACGAGTACGACACCAAGGGCACCGAAAGCACCGACGATGACACGGTCACGGTCCCTGCAGACGGCAGCGACGAGAAGCTCTACACCGCCAAGAACGTCAACGACCTTTTGGCAGACCCCGACAAGGGCTCCGACTACCAAAGCCGCCTTGAAGCCGTCCGCAACAAGATCAAGCCGCTCGACGAGGACTTTGAAAACGAATCGAACAAGGTGCTCGGCACATCCACCACCAACTATTTCTACGGTGAGGACGCCGCAGGCACGCATGGTTGGGAAATGGTGCGCACCACCGATTTCCGCCCCAGCAAGGAGGGCGACACCACCAAGGCCCAGACCATCGGCCACGTGATTTGCGGCTCCTATCTTGCCCTGACGGGCGCGGACTTCGCTATCGAAAACGCTGGCGGCATCCGCGATGACGTTGCCGGCGGGCAACGTGACCGCCGGCAACGTCATCGCCATCTCGCCCTACGGCAACACCGTGGAGACCTGGACCATGACCGGCGCGGACTTCCTCGCAGCGCTCGAGCACTCGCTACAAATCAGCGACGATTGCAACGACAGCTACGAGCTTCAGCAGGCTTATGTGGCGGCCGGTCACACCGAGCAGGAGGCGCAAGACAAGTACAAGTGGCGCGATGACTCTGGCAGCGTTCTCTCCTTTGGCGGCATCAACGTGACGATTGATTGGACGCAGCCCGAAGGCAAGCGCATTGTGAGTGCCACACTCACCAAAGACGGCAGCACGCTCGATCCCACCAAGACCTATACCGTCGCCACCAACAACTACATCATCACCAACACGACCGACTTCCCCACCTTCGCAAACGCCACTAAGCACACCGAGTGGGGTACCTGCGAGTCAGCGCTAAGGGCGCTGATCGGGCAGAACGGCTGGGAGAGCAAGATGGCCGGGCTCGCCGGCACCATCGGCTTCGGCTCCGCAGCCGTGGACCCCACGCCCTCACCGGCCCCGGCGCCTAAGCCCTCGTCTAAGACGGACACGGCGACCACGAAGGTCATCACCAAGAAGACGACCGGTAAGCTTGCCGCAACGGGAGACCGCACGCTGGCAGTAGTTGGCGCGTGCCTTATCGGCGGCATCATCGTCATCATGCTCGGCATTATCTGGAAGCGTCGACGCTAAGCTACACCGCCGGGCCTTGCAGCCCCACCGCGTAAACCTTATATCGAGCACAGAAGCCCGTCCGAATTTGATCGGACGGGCTTCTTGGTGGGTATCATGGTTGGACGATCATAAGGAGGTTTTCCCTACATGGAATTGTTTGAGCCGATTCTTCATTTCTTTGAGCAACGGTGGGTCCACAACATCATCTGGGCCGTCATCTTGGCGATAGGCACCGCCGTTGCCACCAAGGTCGTATCCAAGACCCTGTGTCACCTGCTCAATCGCGACGACAACCCGCTTCCGGCATCGAGCATCTTCATCAACATCGCACGCGCCGTCATCTGGATGATCGGCGGCAGCTTTATCCTCGACAACTGCTTTGGCATTAACGCAAACGCGCTCGTCGCCGCTCTTGGCGTCGGCGGCATCGCCATCTCGCTCGGCTTTCAGGACACGCTGTCAAACCTTATTGGCGGCATGCAGGTTACGTTTATGGGCATCATTAAGCCTGGCGACAATATCGAGGTCGGCGGCGTGTCGGGCGTGGTCCAGGACATCACCTGGCGCCACACGACCATCGAAGATGCCTGCGGGCAGACCATCATCGTCCCCAACTCCAACATCTCCAAGAACACGCTCGTGCATTTGATGCCCTTTGGGCGCGTGGCTGTGCCCGTTGCCGTAAAGGACACGTCCAAGTGGGCCTCGCTCGACGCGCTGGCAGACGAGCTGACCAGCGCCACCAAGGCCGCCGTGCTTCCCATCTCGGGCTTTGACAAGGAGCCGTATGTGCTCTTTAGCGAGATCGGCGACTTTGGCATTAAGGGCAAGATCATCTTTATCGTCAGCGACGACAGCACCACTTTCACCGCTGCCGACGCCTGCATCCGCGCCATCGCCCCCATCATTGCCTAAACCACCACAAAGGGGACAGGCACCTTTGTTGTGGTTTTCATTCGTGGTACCATGGTTCATATAGTTGTTTAAACGACTAAGGGAGCAACATCATGGAAGAGGCCTACCGTCAAGCACGCAAGCGCGGCGAGCAAGGACGTCGACGCGCCATTAGTCAAAGCGAGTATCCGTACCTCACGGACCTCGATAGCTTGGTTGCCCAGCTCCCCTTAGGCCAGCGAGAGAATGTCGGCCTGAGAGACATTCCGCTCGAAATGGTCGTCGGTACGGTTACCAAGGGCCGTCAGTCCGCCTTTTCATGCAACTTTATGCCCCTACTGCCGTTTGGCACCGAGTTCGCCCGCAAGTGGTCCAACCTCTACGACATCCAGGTAACCGAGGGTTATCGCGACCCCATCATCGTCACCGAGTTCATGCATCGGTTCTATGTCCAGGAAGGCAACAAACGCGTCAGTGTCCTCAAATTCCTGGACGCCCCGACGGTTTCGGCCAAGGTCACCCGTCTCTACCCCGGCACATGGGATTCCGTCGAAAGCCGCCTGTACGGCGAGTTCTGCGCGTTTTGGCGCGTCTGCCCCCTATACGAGATCGAGTTCTCGCGTGAGGGAAGCTACGAGACGCTCGCGAAGATGCTCGGTCAGAACCTTATCGAAAAATGGCCGCAGAAAAAGGTCGACTACCTGCGCCACACTTTCCTGCTCTTTAAGCGTGCCTACCTTCGCGCAGGCGGCGATCACCTGGACATTACGCCCGCCGACGCCATGCTCGTCTACCTCAATGTGTACAACCAGGACCGCCTGCTGGATACGCCAACGGATATCGTCGTAAACCGCCTGTGCAAGATCTGGCGCGAGCTGGTCATTGCCGGCAAAAATGACGAGGACAAGGTCGATCTTGTCGAAGCGCCGAGCGTCGACGAGGAGGAGACGCCCGCCAAGTCCACCTCTGGCGTGCTCAACTTCTTTATGGGCAAGACCGTCTACTCGACGGCCAACCCCCTGCGCATCGCCTTTATCCATGAGTTCCCCTGCGCGACGTCGAGCTGGGACAGCCTGCACGACCAAGGGCGTCAGTATCTCGATGAGCACTTTGGCGGTATCGTGCGCACCGAGGCGTTCGAGGACTGTCACGATCCGGATGTGTTCTACGCCGCCGTGGAAACGGCTGTCAAACATGGAGCAAACGTCATCTTCTCGACCTCGCACCGCCTGATGGAATATACGCTCAGAGCTGCCGTTGAGTATCCCCGGGTTCGGTTCCTCAACTGCTCTATCGGCCTTCCCCATCAAAGCGTCCGTTCGTACTTTGGCAAGATGTACGAGGCCAAGTTTCTGCTGGGCGCCCTTGCGGCCAGCATGGCGGACAACCACCGCATCGGTTACCACGCGTCGGTCTTCGCCTCGGGCGCACTCAGCGAGATCAACGCCTTTGCGATTGGCGCCTCGCTGCTCGACCCGCGCGCGCAGGTCATCCTCACCTGGGGCGATGTTCCCGCCGGTGGTCTTGCCGAAGCCATGTGCCGCGAAGGCGTAAGCGTCATGACCGGCGCTGACATGTCAAAGTCGCTCGAAGACCCAACGGCCTACGGGCTTCACCGCTTGGTCGACGGCAAAGTCACCGGCATCGCCATGCCCGTATGGAACTGGGGCCGTTACTACGAGCTCATCGTTCGCAGCCTTCTTCACGGCACGTGGGACGAGACCAGCGACGACAACCAAGTGCGCGCTGTCAACTACTGGTATGGCATGAGCTCCGGCGTTATCGACATCCGTTACGCTCCGGGCCTACCCTACCAAACGCGCAAACTCGTGCAGTTGCTCCGCAACGGCATTGTTGTGGGATCCATCAACCCCTTTGGCGGCGAGCTCCACAGCCAGAACGGCGTGGTGCAGATCGAAGGCTTCCCTCCGCTGCCGAGCACGCTGATTGTCGAGATGAATTGGCTGGCGGACAACGTGGTAGGCACCATTCCGCAGCTCGACGATGAGCCGAAAGTCCCTGCCCTATGAAAATCCTTGCCATAGCCGATACCGAAGAACGATGCCTTTGGGAGTGCTTTCGCAAGGAACGCTTTGAGGGAGTCGACCTGATTTTGTCCGCCGGCGATCTGGACCCGGACTATCTTGAGTTTTTGGTTACGGTCATCAACAAACCGCTCATCTACGTGCGCGGCAATCACGATGACCGCTACGCACGTCATGCACCGGGTGGATGTATCTGCGTAGAGGACAGCGTGTACACGTACCGAGGGATTCGCATTGCGGGCCTTGGCGGGTCCATGCGTTATCGCGACGGCGCCAACATGTACACCGAACGCGAGATGTCCAAGCGCATGCGTAAGCTGTCGCGTAAGGTTAGGATGGTCGGCGGGTGCGACATTCTGCTTACCCATGCACCCGCCGCCGGTATGGGTGATCTGGACGATCTGCCGCATCGAGGATTCGAGTGTTTTAACACAGCACTCGAATCCTGGAATCCCGACTACATGGTGCACGGGCATGTGCACCAAAGCTACGGTTGCGATTTTCAGCGCGAGCGTCAGCATGTGTGTGGAACGACGATCATCAACGCCTGCGGCTATACGCAGTTTGAGCTCGACCAGACGCACTACCCCATCCGCGGCTGGCAAGCAGCTTGGCTCAACTCACAAACCATGCGCCGCGAGCTCAAACGCCACGAAGCCATCGAGTCTTCAACAGCCAGAACACCCTGGTAACCACCATAAAGGGGACACTGTCCCCTTTATGGTGCTTTTGACGCGATAGCAAGAAACCCGGTCCTGCACAAGGCAGAACCGGGTTTCTTTAGCAATGCTTGCTGTACTCAGGCAGTAACTAGCAGTTACTCAGCCAGGAAGTCACGCTGGACAGCGGGATCGACCTTGACGCCAGGGCCCATGGTGGAAGACACGGAGATGGACTTGACGTACTTGCCCTTAGCAGAAGAGGGCTTGACGCGCAGAATCTCGGTGTACAGGGCAGCGTAGTTCTCGACGAGCTGCTGCTCAGAGAAGGACTTCTTGCCCAGGGGCACGTGGCAGATGCCGTAGCGGTCGGCGCGGTACTCAACGCGGCCAGCCTTGAGCTCGGAGACCATCTTGGCGACGTCCATGGTCACGGTGCCGAGCTTGGGGTTCGGCATGAGGCCACGGGGACCAAGGATCTTACCGATGCGGCCAACCTTGGCCATCATGTTCGGCGTAGCGATAGCGGCGTCGAAGTTGATCTCGCCCTTCTGAATCTGGGCGACGAGCTCGTCGGAACCGATGATGTCGGCGCCGGCAGCCTCGGCCTCACGGGCCTTCTCGCCCTCGGCGAAGACGGCAACACGAACGGTCTTGCCGGTGCCGTGGGGCAGGGAGATGGAACCACGGATGTTCTGGTCAGCCTTACGAGTATCGATGCCCAGACGGAAGTGAGCCTCGACGGTCTCGTCGAACTTGGCGGTGTCGAGCTCCTTGATGAGCTTGGCAGCCTGAAGGGGGGTGTAGAGCGTGGCGCGGTCGATCTTCTCGGCAGCGGCGTTATAGCTCTTACCATGCTTAGCCATGTGCATTACCTCCTGTGGTTAAACGGGCGTGAGCCCTCCCACATCGTATCGTGTGCCCTATTGCACACATTTAACGGGCGCCCCGGTCGGAGCACCCGCCGTTACCATAAGAAATCGCTACTCAGCGATGGTGACGCCCATGGAACGGGCGGTACCGGCGATGATCTTCTTGGCGGCGTCAATGTCGTTGGCATTGAGGTCCGGCATCTTGATCTCGGCGATCTTGGTGAGCTGCTCCTGGGAGAGCTGACCAACCTTGTCAGCCTGGGGCTTAGCGGAACCAGACTTGAGGTTCAGCTCCTTCTTGATAAGGTGAGCCGCCGGCGGGGTCTTGGTGATGAAGGAGAAGGACTTGTCCTCGTAGACAGAGATCTCAACGGGGATGATGTCACCCTTCTTGTCCTGCGTCTCGGCGTTAAAGGCCTGGCAGAACTGCATGATGTTCACGCCAGCAGCGCCCAGGGCGGGGCCGACGGGAGGAGCGGGGTTTGCTGCACCAGCAGGAATCTGGAGCTTAATGACGTTGGCAACCTTCTTCTCAGCCATGGTCATTCCTTTCGAATCACGAGTGTGAAGTACTTGCTATATCGTAAGCACGCACGTGTTAGAAGCACTCCTGAGATGAGCAGTCACAGAAGAAGCACGCTCGCGCGAACGGACGAAAACTTAAGCGATGACAGCGACCTGGTTAAAGTCGAGCTCGACCGGCGTCTCGCGGCCAAAGATCATCAGCGTGACCTTGAGCTTGCCAGCCTCGGTGTTAACCTCGGAGACCTTGCCATCAAAGTCGGTAAGCGGGCCATCGGTGACGCGGACGGACGTACCGACCTCAATATCAACCGAGGTGCGCTTGGGCGAATCGCCCTTACCGGGACGACGAGTCATCTTGTTGTACTCGTCGCGGGAAAGCGGAGCGGGCTTGCCGTTGCCGCCTAGGAAACCGGTGACGCCAGGCGTGTTACGAACACACGTCCAAGCATCGTCATCCATCTCCATGCGGACCAGGACATAACCCGGGAAGATCTTGGAATCCTTGGTCTCACGCTTGCCACCCTCTTTAATCTCGGTGACGCGCTCCATAGGAATCTCGATATCAAAGATACGGTCCTGCATGCCCATAGTCTCGATGCGATGCTCGAGATCGGACTTAACGCGGTTCTCGTATCCAGAGTAAGTGTGAACGACGTACCAACGCTTAGACATGGTTTAGCCCCTCAATCCAGAGAACAGAGCAAGAGCCTCGCCAAAGCCAGCATCGAGCAGAGCGATGACGACGCCGACGACGATCAGAGAAGCGCAAACAACAACCGAGTAGTTCACGAGCTCCTTCTTATCGGGCCACGTGACACGCTTCATCTCGGACTTGACCGAAGCGAAATACTTCTTGGTGCGGGCGAAGAAACCAGGCTTCTCGTTCTTCTTGGACTTCGCAGCCTTCTCGTTCTTCTTGGCAACGGCCTTCTTGGCCTCAACCTTGGAGTTGGCGGCAGCTTTGTTGGCAGGTGCCGGCTGCTGAGCCTTCTTCTTGTTCTTCTTGTTGGCCATTTGGGTTACCTCCGCGCAATGCGCTTATACATGAGTAAACCGTAAGCCCCCAAGTGGGAGCTTACGGAATAATGACTGGCACGCCAGGAAGGACTCGAACCCTCAACACTCGGTTTTGGAGACCGATGCTCTACCAATTGAACTACTGGCGTATGTGACTAGAGACTAGCGAGTCTCTTTGTGCAGCGTGTGGTGACGGCACCAGGGGCAATACTTCTTGATCTCCATACGATCAGGCATCGTCGACTTGTTCTTGGTGGTCGTATAGTTGCGGCGCTTGCACTCAGTGCACGCAAGAGTAACTAGAGTACGCATGTATCCTGAACCTTTCATTTCCGCCCCGTACGGGCACGAGTTGTTACTTTATCAGCTCCACGTAAGTGCTGTCAATGAAAACCTCGAGTCAATTGGTTCTCGGTGGATCCATTCATATTTGGAACACATCAATGAAGCCATCGAGAGCTAATCGACGGTGCATCCAGGACCATTATCGATCCTCTCGACACCAGCAACGGCTCAATATCCATTGCAGAAAAGAACCCGGCACCCATATAAGTGCCGGGTTCTCTAAGTCAGCTATATCAAAGAGCTAATTTACTCAATGATCGTGGAGACGATGCCCGAACCGACGGTGTGGCCACCCTCGCGGATAGCGAAGCGCAGGCCCTCCTCCATGGCGATCGGGTGGATGAGGTCGCCCTCGATGGTGATGTGGTCACCAGGCATAGCCATCTCGGTGCCCTCGGGGAGCTTGACCGTACCGGTAACGTCGGTGGTACGGAAGTAGAACTGAGGACGATAACCATCGAAGAACGGGGTGTGACGGCCGCCCTCCTCCTTGGTCAGAACGTAGATCTCGCCGGTGAACTTGGTGTGCGGGGTAACCGAACCGGGCTTGCAGAGAACCTGGCCGCGCTCGATGTCCTCACGCTTGATGCCGCGGAGCAGCAGACCGACGTTGTCGCCAGCCTCGCAGAAGTCCATGGACTTACGGAACATCTCGATACCGGTAACGACGGTGTTCTGGGTATCCTTGATGCCGACGATCTCGACGGGCTCGTTGAGCTTGAGCTCACCGCGCTCGACACGGCCAGTAGCAACGGTACCACGGCCGGAGATGGTCATAACGTCCTCAACGGCCATCAGGAACGGGAGGTCGTTGTTACGAGCAGGCGTCGGGATGTACTCGTCGACGGCCTTCATGAGCTCGCGAATGGCGTCCATCCACTTGGCGTCGCCCTCGAGAGCGCCCAGAGCGGAGCCACGGATGACGGGGATGTCGTCGCCGGGGAAATCGTACTCGGAGAGGAGCTCACGGGTCTCCATCTCGACGAGGTCGATGAGCTCGTCATCGTCGACCATGTCGCACTTGTTCAGGAAGACGACGATGTAGGGAACGCCGACCTGACGGGCGAGCAGGATGTGCTCGCGGGTCTGAGCCATGGGGCCGTCGGTAGCAGCGATGACCAGGATAGCGCCGTCCATCTGAGCAGCGCCGGAGATCATGTTCTTGACGTAGTCAGCGTGGCCCGGGCAGTCAACGTGAGCGTAGTGACGGGCAGCGGTCTCGTACTCAACGTGGGAGACGGAAATCGTAATGCCGCGCTCGCGCTCCTCGGGAGCCTTGTCGATGTTCTCGAACGCAGTGAAGTCAGCCTTGCAGCCCTCGGTCTCGGAGAGAACCTTGGTGATGGCAGCGGTCAGCGTGGTCTTGCCGTGGTCGACGTGACCAATGGTGCCGATGTTAACATGCGGCTTAGTGCGCTCAAACTTCTCTTTGGCCATAAAGCCCTCCTCTTAACAGGTCGTCCCCGGACGGGACTTTGCCTTTATACCATAGTGGCCTCTCAACATACTATTGAGAAGCCACCGTGTTACCTATGGTAGCGGTGACTGGATTCGAACCAGTGACGCCACGGGTATGAACCGTGTGCTCTAACCAACTGAGCTACACCGCCGGATGGAGCCTGCAACCAGACTTGAACTGGTGACCTCTTCGTTACCAACGAAGTGCTCTACCGACTGAGCTATACAGGCACTTGACGGGTGGGAGCTATAGGATTCGAACCTATGTAGGCAGAGCCAACGGGTTTACAGCCCGTCCCCATTAACCACTCGGGCAAACTCCCAATCGTTCAAGTATCCGCAGGTCCTTTGGTCTTTTGGACCGCCGCCCCCGCGAACGAAGAAGATAATACGATGCCACCTTGGGGGCTGTCAACGAAAACCTCTAGATACACGGTGCCGGGCGTATCTATATAGCCGTGACCTGCGGTTTTATTGAGTTTGGATATGAAGGACAGTGGTTTTGGATACTGAGGTGACGTTTCCCAAGGTAACACTTTGCTGTAGTGGAGTACACCTTCAGTATCGAACTTCGATACCGGCTTAATTGCACCTATATATAGCTCGAGATCGGGCTTCCGCGGCAGATTCGAGCGTGGATTTTCTCCCGTTTGAAATCGAGCGTGGATAATCTCCCACTTTTGGCGTGTTTCTGAGGCCAAAGCGGCAGATTATCCACGCTCATTCACTAGGCGGAAGATTTTCCACGCTCGTACGTCCGATAATCCACGCTCAGGGGGGCAGCCGAGCTCGACACGGCTTTTGTCTCGATCTGTAACATATAGAGAACATTTTCTCCCCTATCTGTTACAGGTCGAGATATTACGCATCGACCTCAGCTTACGTCTCATTCTGTAACAGCTAGAACGGTTTCCAGCCTCTTCGTGTTACAGATTGAGACAAACCTGAAGCTTGGTTGGCGCCACACCCGCTGACTTATAGACACAAATAGAAACGGGCCCTGCCCCACAAGGGAACAGAGCCCGAAACTCTCATGGAGCCAGTGACAGGAATCGAACCTGCAACCCACTGATTACAAATCAGTTGCGCTACCGTTGCGCCACACTGGCACACTTGGCGCTTTCGCGCGAAGCCTGTTAAGAATAAAGGAATTACGGACGGGGCGCAACAGGCCACACGGCGTTATACAAATATGCAAAATCCAGCAACAACAGGTACCAGGCCCGTTCATTTCTGTCGGTTCGCCCTCAATCTCAAAACCATTCGTCAGAACGAATAGTTTTAATTACAATTGCTATATATAAAACTATTCGTTTTGGCGAAGGGTTTCGCGATGCTTACTACCAAGGAAGCAGCCGAACTGCTCGGCATCACTCCGCGCAGGGTGCAGGAGCTCATAAAAAACGAAGCACTTGAGGCCCGCAAGGCTTCTGGTGTATGGCTCATCGACAAAGACAGCGTCGACACGCGACTCCGCTCTGTGACCAAAACGGGGGGACGTCCCCGCCGCGGCCACGGTAAGAGCGAGATCGCGTTCACCCTCATGAATCGCACGCACGAGGTCGCTCAGCTGGTCTACAGCACATCGCGAAAAGACTTTACCCACATCGGTGCCGACATCGATTACGCCCACGCCCCTATTGGAGTATTTGGCCCTAATAGCCCCATATCGCTCGACTCCTTCCGCATCTGGTGGCGCGGCCGCGGTATCCCGCTCGCACGCATTGGGCTAGCCTCCCTGCTTGCAGAAGCCGCAGTCGATGTTCCCGATGAACTCGTACAGCGAAATCTTGGCCTCTCCTTATCCGACCAGTATTGGATTAGGCCCCAAGACTCCGGCCTCGCGTGGGAAGATATCAATTTCTTCAATAATGCCTTTGATGACGTCTCGCTAACCATTGCACCCTTCGCCCCAGAGGGTAAAGCAGCCGCCGCAAAACCCGATAACACCTCGGACGGCAATCTTCAAAAGTACTGGACATGCGAGGACGGGCGTCGAATTCTGCATAAGGCAGGAGCGCACCTGAACCAGGAACCTTATAACGAGCTGGTGGCGACCACGCTCCACCGTCGCATCCTAAACACCTGCGATTATGTGCCTTACTCGCTCGAGGGCACGGGCACTTCCGCCCTGAGCATATGCGATGTCTTCTTAACTGATGAAGAAGAGTATGTCCCTGCGTTCTATGTAAACCAGTACGCGAACGCAGGTGAACGACTAACCGACTACGAGCGATACGTAGCAAACTGCGAGGAGCTCGGGGTGACAGGCGTCAAGGATGCCCTTGACCGTATGATCGTGTGCGACGACATCATCGCCAACTACGATCGTCATTGGCGTAACTTTGGCCTTGTGCGAAACGTAAACACGCTAGCCTGCAGACCTGCCCCCATCTTCGATTCGGGCTCATCGCTCTGGTGCAACATTTCTCTTGAGGAGCTTCGGGCAGGAGAGCACAGTTTTACCAGCGCACAATTTCATTCAAGCCCCGCCAAACAAATGTTGCTCGTCGAGGACATGGGCTGGTTTGACGGCGACAAACTCGAAGGCTTCGTTGACGAGGCAATCGAGATTCTGTCTAAAAACGATGCTCTAACAGCGAGACTGCCTTATCTAAAAGAGGCGCTAACGTGGCGCCTCAAAAGAATGATCGACATCGCTGAATGGAGTTAGCAAGGCAGCATTGCCCCGCCAACTCCCCTACCGTCCGCGCAACGCCTTGAGCTTGGCCAGGGCCTCGGGGCTTAGACGGCTGCCCAGGGTCATCTTGATCTGCGGGGCCTCCTCGGCCTCGTGCACGTCGTTGTCGATCTGTTTGATCTCGTCCACCAGCATACGGCTCGAGATGCGCGTGACACCCTTGCCCATGACGACGGCCTGGATCGTGCCGTCGCTCGATACCACGGAGCATGCGCGGCCTTCCTCGCGCGCCTCGATGCAGAGCTTTTGCACCACGGTATCGGCTGAAACACCCGTCGGCGAGAACTCGATGCGCACGCCGCGGGCCGGCAGGTTGGGACGTTCACTGGAGATATTGCCCGCGCCGTCAAACACGATCACGGCCTCGTAACGGCCCTGGGCAAAGGCAGCAACGTCGTTGATGAGGGCGGTGCGCGCCATATCGTGGACGTCGCTGGAATACGGATCGTCGGAATGGTCGTACACGAGCTTTTCGTAGCGCGGCGTGCAGTGGATCACGTTGTAACCGTCGACCACCAGCAGCTCGGGCTTGTTGGAGTGCACCGTCGAGACTGGGTCGGCGATAGCCTGCGCAAACGCATTGCCGCCCACGCCGTAGGTCGCGGCCGAAACAATCGGCTTGGCCGAGCCCTCGCCAAAGCGCTTGGCCTTGGACTTGGCACGGTTCTTCTTGGACATGCGCTACTCCTCCCCCATGAGCTCGCCGGCGTTGCGGCGCAGCCACTCAAAGCAGAGGGCCGTAGTCGCCTGGGCAACATTGAGGCTCTCGGTCATGCCGCGCTGGGGAAGCTTGGTCAAAAAGTCGCATTTCTCGAGCACCAGACGCGAGATGCCGTCGCCCTCGGAACCCATGACGAGTGCCACGCGGTCCTCGAAGGGGGCATCCCAGCAGCTGCCCTCGGCGTGCTCGGAGGCACCGCCCACCCAAAAACCGGCGGCTTTGAGGTCATCGAGCGCACGAGCGATATTGGGGACCTGCGCGATGGGCAGATGCATAACGGCGCCGGCAGAAGTCTTGTAGCTACCCACCGTTACGCCGGCGGCTCGTTTGTTGGCGATGATGACGCCGGCCGCGCCCACAACCTCGGCAGAGCGCACGATGGCGCCAAAGTTACCGTCGTCGGTCACATGGTCGAGCACTACGACAAGCGCCGGACCGTCGCCCGCGCGGTCGAGGATGTCGGCGACATCGGCATAGGGGAAGTTGCCAACCTCGAGCGCAATACCCTGGTGAGCGCCATGGCTCGACAGCGCATCGAGCTGCGCGCGTGGAACGAACTTAATGCGGACTCCCGCGGCGTTGAGGTCATCGACCAGGCGCGACAAGGCGGCATCGCGCTCCCCGCCCTCGGCAATGAGCGCGCACTTGATGGGAAAACCAGTGCGTAGTGCCTCGGCGGCAGCACGACGACCTTCGATAAACTCGCCCTTGGGAGCCTGGACAGCGTCGCGGTTGCGATCGCGCTGCGGACGTGCGGCCTGGGCGCGATCGCGCTGGCCCTTGGGAGCGGCAGTGCGGTCATTGCGGCGAATCGGACGCGAGCCAGAAGCGGCCTGCTTGCCGCCACGAGGCGCACGCTTGCGATTGTCGGCCATAAAACGGCCTCCTTAAATAGATAACGAACAAGAATCGACCGTCCGAGCCACGGCACCTTGCCTTTCAATCGTCGGGCATGACCACCAGGTCTATGCCCTCCTCTTTCAAGGCAATCTGCCGCACCTCGAACGGTCGACAAATACTAGAGACTCTTAATACGAGTGCCGGCGGCGGTATCTTCAATCGTCAGGCCCAGGTCCTTGAGCTGGTCGCGGATGGCATCTGCCAGATCCCAGTTCTTGGCGGCACGGGCCTCGGCGCGGGCCTCGAGAATCTTGGAAGCTGCCTCGTCCACGTCGTCGCCCGTGTAGGCGACCAGGCCGGCGGCAACGCCCAGCAGGCCCAGCGGCAGCTCGACCTTGGGCTCGGGAAGCTCGACGCCAAACGTATCGAGCAACTCGGCCAGCGTGTCGGCGGCGGCAAGCGCGGCGGCCTTGTCGGCAGCGTCGCCCGCCTGCTCCAGGTACTGGTTGCATTCAGTGACAAAGCCAAAGACGGCGCCCATGGCACCGGCGGTGTTAAAGTCGTCGTCCATGCACTCCTTAAAGGCGGCGCGGGTCTCGGCGGCCTTGGCGGCAAACGCCTCGGATGCTGCCTCATCGGCATCGGCCGTCGCATGCTTCGCGGCCCAGCGCAGGTTCTCGACCGTACCGGCGATACGCGTGAGCGAGTTCTCGGCACCCTCCAGGCGCTCCCAAGAAAAGTCGAGCGGCGAGCGATAGCTCGTCTGCAGCATCAACAGGCGCAGGGCCGCGGCAGAGTGCTGCTCGAGCACCTCGGCCAGCGTAAAGAAGTTTCCGAGCGACTTGGACATCTTCTCGCCGTCAACCAGCAGCATGCCCGTGTGCATCCAGGTGTTGGAGAAGCCCTGGTGCCAGGCGCAGGTGGCCTGGGCGCACTCGTTCTCGTGATGCGGGAAGGCAAGGTCGGAGCCACCGCCGTGGATGTCGATCGGAGTGCCCAGGTAGCGATGCACCATGGCGGCGCACTCGGTGTGCCAACCGGGGCGGCCCTCGCCCCAGGGGCTCGGCCAGCTGGGCTCGCCGGGCTTGGCGGCCTTCCACAGGGCAAAGTCGAGCGGGTCGTTCTTATCCTCGTTCTCCTCGATGCGCGCGCCAACCATAAGGTCGTCGATGTTGCGGCCCGAGACCTGGCCGTAGTTGGGATCGCTGCGCACGGCAAAGTACACATCGCCGTTATCGGCTGCGTAAGCGTGGCCCTGCTCGATAAGCGTCTTGATCATGGCGATCATGGGGCCGATCTCCTTGGTGGCGCGGGGACGCACATCCGGGTCGAGCACGTTGGCGGCGCGCATGACGCCGATGAACTTATCGGAGAACTCCGTCGCGACCTCGGCAGCCGTACGGCCCTGCTCGTTTGCGCGCTTGATGATCTTGTCATCGACATCGGTGAGATTCTGGGCGAACGTGACCTCGTAGCCACTCGCGATGAGCCAGCGACGAATCACATCAAAGCTGATGAACGTGCGGGCATTGCCGATGTGGATGTTGTCGTAGACCGTAGGGCCGCACACGTACATGCGGACCTTGCCGGACTCGATGGGCTGGAACTCTTCCTTTTTATGGGTAGCGCTGTTGTAGATACGCATTCGTTACTCCTTAACGGTTTTCTGTAGCAGGCAGACGGCCCAGGCGCCGATTCCCTCGCCCTGGCCTTCCCAACCGAGCTTTTCGGTCGTGGTGGCGGCGACGCCCACGTTTTCCACGTCGACGCCCAGGGCATGGGCAAGGTTGGCGCGCATGGCATCGCGGTGCGGAGTGATCTTGGGTTGCTGACAGGCAATGGTGCAATCGGCATCGACAAACTCAAAGCCCAGCTCGCGCGCATAGTCCATCACGCGAGCGAGCAGCACCATCGAATCGGCACCCTCGTAGGCGGGATCGGTGTCGGGGAATAGCTTGCCGATGTCTCCCCCGCGGCAGGCGCCCAGAATGGCGTCGGCCAAGGCGTGCGCGAGCACATCGGCATCCGAGTGGCCCAGCAGGCCGCGCTCGTAGGGAATGTCAACCCCGCCGATGATACATCGACGCCCCTCCACCAAACGGTGGACGTCGTAGCCGTGGCCAATGCGCAGGTTACTGAACATGGGGAAGGTCCTCTCCCTCGGCCATACGGCCAAGCAGAATCGCGGTTACGGGACGCAGGTCCTCGGGCACCGTCACCTTAAGGTTATCGCGTGGGCTCTGGACGCAGCGGACGCGCCCACCCATGCGCTCGACCAGCGACGAATCATCGGTACCGATAAAGCCCTCGGCAATGGCTGCAGCGTGGGCGCGCTTCATAGCATCGACGCTAAAGATCTGCGGCGTCTGCGCTGCCCAGTAGAGCTCACGCGGCGGCGTCTCGACGATATTATCGCCGTCGACGATCTTGAGCGTGTCGATCGCGGGCTGTCCACACACGACACCGTCGAGGGCACGGTCGCTCACGAGCACGTCGATAGCGTGGTCGATGGCCTCGGCCGTAATGAGCGGACGAGCGCCATCGTGAATGGCGACGTATTCAAAGCCCGCCGGAACCGCATGCACGCCGGCACGGGTGGAATCCTGACGGGTATCGCCGGCATCGGCAATGCTGATGGGCGTGTCATAGTCAAACGGGTCGATGACCAGGCGGCGCATCTCGGCACGGCGCTCGGCAGGACACACCACCACAATGTGGCCGACCTTGTCGCTACGATCGAACGCACGGATGGACCAGCTCATGAGCGGACGGCCCGCCACATTGACGAGCTGCTTGCCACCGGGGTTACCAAAGCGCTGGCCGCTGCCACCGGCAACGACCACGGCGCATACGGGCGCCATTATGCGTTCCCCTGTTTGGTGCCCTTCATGCGGTACAGGGAGTCCGCAAGAATGGCAGGGTTGTTAACGCCAAAGTCGCCTAGGCGCTCCGGATCCTCGCTGATGTCGTCCATGAGCTCCTGCAACGAGCCATACTCGTCGACGATCTTCTCGGCCACGCCGTCGCGCACAACGGACACGCGCGAAAGCGTGCGCAGGCCCAGCGGTGTCATGACGGAGTCCTCGTCCAGGTCGTCGTAGCCCAGAACTGCCGCCACATGCTGCGGGTCGGACAAGTCCTTGGGCGTCATACGGGCAAGCTCAGCGCGGATCTTCTCGGCGTTGGCCTCAGAGGAATCGCTTGCGTAGTCGCGGATCATCAAGTCGTATTCGGTATCCATGCTGGAGCCCGCGAGCTGCTCGAGCTGCATCTGCACGAGCTTGCCCTGGTTGCCCAGCTTGACAATGCAATCCTTAAGCTCGGTCTTTGCCTGCTGCATGATCTCGAAGCTCGAGAAGATGCCGGTGATGTCGGCGAGCGTGACGTAGTCGTCGAGCTCAAGGGCCGTCAGGCGCAGCAAGGAGCGGTCGAGCGACTGACGGGTAGTCTGGAGCGTGGCGACGAGCTGGTTGACCGAGCTCATGACGGTGGTGACGGGCTGGATCTCGTAGCTCTTGCCGTGAACGTACACGTTAACGACGGCGCGACGGGCCGAGACCGAGATCACGATGGCATCGGTGAGCACCGACATGCGAGCGGCAGTACGGTGACGCATGCCCGTCTCACTCGTGGCAAGCGAGGGATCGGGATTGAGGTGGAAGTTGGCGCGCAGGATCTGGGTGAGGTCGCCATCGATAACGATGGCGCCGTCCATCTTGGAAAGCTCGAACAGGCGGTTCGAGGTAAACGAAATGTTGAGCGGGAAGCCGTCGTTACCGGCAGCGAGCACGTTTTCGGTGTCGCCGACGCAGATAAGGGCGCCCAGGTGACCGGCGATGATCATGTCGAGGGCGGTGCGGATCGGCTGACCAGGTGCCGTCAGGCGGATGGCCTGTTCCATACGCTTTTGCAGCTCGTTCTTATCCAAGGCATCGCTCCCATCGTATACGCTCCATAAACGCTAAATAGTTTCTCACGGTTTGTCCCTGCGGCGCTTGCGAAATCCGATGCTTACAGAATGAGCGAACACAGCTGAGAGCCCAACCCAAATCAGCTGTTCATGTGGTAGCATCGGGATTCGCATAAATGAGGGAGTAGTCGCGTGACCGGATTCGCCTCCGGTGGCGCGGTAAGTCAACACACTGGCCGATGCGGCCTGGCTTGCCTTAATGAACGAGACTCGTGGCTGTGCGCGCAACGCGTACGCCACGGGTCTTTTTTATTACTCCCTCAAGAGGTACACGCGGGCCCGCCCGCAGAGAGGGAGCCAGACTATGGGACTCGCAGAGCTCGTGTTGCTCGCCGTTGGCCTTTCGATGGACGCCTTTGCCGTTTCCATCTGCAAAGGTCTCGGCATGAAAAAGATCAACCTTAAAGTCGCCGTGGTGCTCGGCCTGTTCTTTGGCGGCTTCCAGGCCGGCATGCCTGTAATCGGATGGGCGCTCGGCAGTCAATTCATGAGCATCATCGGACCCATCGACCATTGGATCGCCTTTATCCTGCTCGCCTTCATCGGCGGCAAAATGCTGTGGGAAGCCTTTACCGAGGACGAGGATGAAGGCGACGGCAAGGATGCCGAAAAGATTGACCTGGGCGAGTACCTGATCCTCGCCATCGCCACCTCAATCGACGCCTTAGCCGTGGGCATCTCATTTGCCGCGCTCTCGGTTGACATCGTTCCCGCTGTATCGCTTATCGGCGTCATAACGTTTATCTTCTCCGTCGCCGGCGTAGCGATCGGCCACACCTTTGGCGCACGCTACGAAAAACCCGCCACCATCGTGGGTGGCGTCGTGCTCATCCTCATTGGGCTTAAGATTTTGCTTGAGCATCTGGGGATTCTCGCGATATAAAAAAACGCCTCTCATAAGCTCAACGGTCAACATAGAGGCCTCATGCAGAGTTTTGCATGAGGCCTTTTCATGCAGACTTTTGCATGTCATACTATGATGCAAAAGTCTGCACGTTAGGAGATCGCCGTGGATACCCTTCCCATCACCACACCGCGCCAAGCTGGCATCTACGTGCGCCAGGCACGCGAGGCTCAGGGTCTCACCCGTGCCGCCCTCGCTAATAAGGCCGGTGTTTCGGAGCGCCTGCTCGCATCGCTCGAGCTGGGAGATGCCACGGGCATTCGGCTCGACAAGCTGCTGGCGGTTTTCGGTGCTCTTGGACTGGCGCTCGCCGCTCAAGGGGATATCGACGAATCGAAAAACGAGCAACCAGTCGACGCCCCGCATGCTGATTTGCAACCTCGTAGCACCCCCAGGCGCCATCACGCTCAACGTTTTCACCATCGCAACCGTCGCAGTGCAGCCGTTCCGGCTCTCGCAGATGTCCCCTTTACGTCCGAGCTCTACGACAAGGCCTTCGCCGATTTCGCCATGTCCAATCTCGGAGTCTCGATTGCCGCTAGCGCACCCGCTCAAGCCGAGTCTGAAGGGAAATAGCCAATGGCCAGAACATCACTTCGGACCATTATTTGCGGCGTACCTGCGGGAACGCTCACGCAAGATGAGAACGGTCTTATCAGCTTTACCTACGATCATGACTATGACGGGCCAGCCCTATCGACCAACATACCCGTATCAAATCGCACATACGGCCAACAGGTCATGAATCCGTACTTGTTTGGCCTTCTACCCGACAGCGAGGACCAACGAAAAGCGATTGCCGCCGAATTCGACGTTAGGCCCAACAATCCCGTTGCGTTGCTCAGCCATATCGGACTCGACTGTCCGGGCGGAGTGCAGTTTTGTGCAGAAGAAGATGCCGACGCCGTCCTGCATCGCGCTGGCGACTACCGCCCTATAGACGACCACGAAATTGCTCTCCGTCTCAAGTCGATCAGAGATGACCGCGATGCATCGTGGATGGGTCTAGATGAAAGTTGGTCACTTGGAGGCAACCAGGGCAAGTTCGCGCTCGCGTTCATAAACGGCCGCTGGTGCGAATGCATGGGCTCCTCGCCCACGACGCATATTTTCAAAAATGGCGTTATCGGATTTAAGCTCGAGGCTCTCAATGAGTTTGTCTGCATGAAAAGCGCCCAGCGCGCCGGTATCGCAACGGCAAACGTCGAATATCGTATGTTTGAGGACGAACCTGCCCTCATTGTTGAGCGCTATGACCGCGTGAAAGTCGAAGACGGAACGATCAGGCGCCTACATCAAGAAGACCTCTGTCAGGCACTTGGGGTGATGCCCGCCCAAAAGTACACGGCAGACGGCGGCCCGACCACCCGCGACATTCAAGAGCTCCTCGTAAATACGAGCCACCATCAACTTAACCTGTATCTGTTTACGCAGATGCTGTTCTTCAACGCCATTATCGGCGCACCGGATGCGCATGCGAAAAACTATTCCCTGCTCCTTGGAAACGACGGCGCAGCCATGATGGCTCGAATGTACGATGTCGCGTCGAGTTTGGCGTATGAGCGCATGCGCCGCCGGGCGCGCCTTGCCATGAGCGTTGGCGGCGAAAATCGTGTGGGGCGCATCGGTCCAGGCGCTATCCGCCGATACCACGGTATGGGCGACCCCACGCTGGAGGCGACGCTCACCGATGCCGGGCTATCCGAGAAGTTTTGCTTTGCGACCATGATGGACCTCGCCTACGAGGTACCCATTTGCATGGGAGAGGTCATGGACGAATACGCCGACCTGCCCGGCATGGCGGACCTGCGCGAGCATATGCTCGGCCCCGTCCGCGAAAACTGCCAGCGCACCCTCGACCTCATCAGGGCAGAAATGGACTAGGTGGCCGTAATTTCGCAATTATCAAACAAAAGAGAGGGGGCACCCGTCGCAAAAGACCGGGTGCCCCCTCTCATAATGTCATTTGCAATCCGCTAGCACGTGGCTCGGACTGCTGCTAGCGCAACCTTTACGCAGCGAGGCGCTTGAGGACGTCGATGAGCAGCTCGTAGAAGCGCTCGGCAGAAGCGAGCTCCATGCTCTCGTCCGGGGTATGGACATCGGAGAGCGTCGGGCCCACGGCGATGGCGTCCAGGCCGTGCAGAGCCTCGGCAAACAGGCCGCACTCAAGGCCGGCGTGAATGGACTCGATGCGCAGCTCGGAGCCAAAGAGCTCGCGATAGCTCTCGACAAAGACGTCGCGAACCGGCGAATGCTCGGCATAGCTCCAGCCGGGATACTCGAACTCGAACTTGGCGTCGAAGCCCAGGACATCGGCCAGCGTCTGCAGGCGGTCCTTGAACTCGTTCTGCAGCGAGGTGATCGAGGAGCGCGGGGACAGCATGATCTTGACCTCGTCGTCAGAGGTGGCAACCACGCCGATGTTGGAGGAAACCTCGACGGAGCCGTCGGTGGCGACGTTGCGGCGGATCACACCGTTGGGGGCAAGACGCAGAGCGCGAATAAGGGCAAGTGCGGACTTCTCGTCCATGGCCTCGACCTCAGTGTTGTCGGCAATCTCAACCGTGCAGGTAAAGCCGGGGTCGAAGACCTCGAGCTCGGCAGTAACGTCGGCGATGATGCCCTTTGCGATCTGGGCCGCGGCCTCGGCGGCAGCGTGGTCGGCGTAGACCAGAACAGCCTTGCACTCACGGTTGATGGCGTTGTCCTTGGTGCCGCCGTTAAAGCTAACGATGGCGGGCTCGCCGGCAACCATCAAGCGGTCGATGATGCGGGCCATGATGAGGTTGCCGTTGCCGCGCTCAAGGTTGATATCGCTGCCGGAGTGGCCGCCCAGCAGGCCGGAGATGTCGAGCGTGAGGGTGCTACCGGTCTTGTGCTCGCGCACGATGGGGCAGGTGTAGGTAACGACGACACCGCCGGCGCAGCTGACGGTAGCAACGCCCTCTTCCTCGGAGTCAAGGTTAATCATGGTGCGGGCGCTAATCTGGGACTTGTCGAGCGTCTCGGCGCCGACCAGGCCAGTCTCCTCGTCGGTGGTGAATACGCACTCGAGGGCGGGGTGAGCGATCGAATCGTCATCGAGAACAGTGAGCATCAGAGCGACGGCAATACCGTTGTCGGCGCCCAGAGTGGTGCCGTTAGCGGTGAGGACGCCGTCCTTGACGACCAGGTCGATACCATCGGTCGTAAAGTCGTGCTCAACGGAGCCCAGCTTGTCGCACACCATGTCGATGTGGCCCTGCAGCATCACGGTCGGGGCATTCTCGGCGCCGGCAGATGCGGGCTTGCGAATGATGACGTTGTAGACCTCGTCCTGGTACACATCGAGGCCGCGCTCCTTGGCAAACGCAACCAGGAAATCGCTGATGCCCTTCTCGTTGCCAGACCCACGGGGGATCGCGCTGACCTCCTCAAAGAAATGGAACAGCGGGGCGGGCTCGTAGCCGGTAATCTTGTAGTCCATGGTGCCTCCTTGGCGCAACTGGTTAGACAGTAAGACATGCGACTTGTATATTCCCAGACTTTGCGTGCATAAACCAGTCGAAAACGCCGAGCGCCCTTGCATCATCGGCTAACGGTGGACCGTATAGCGTAACGGTCACAACTTCCGCAGCTCTACAAATCGAGGCGCCCTTTTCGGAGCGCCTCGATTGCGCGTATCAAATTGTCGCCACGCCCTACAGCGCGCCGGAACCGGCTTGCATCATGCCGCCGGGGCCCGAGGTCACGCCGCCGCTCACGGGCGCGGCGTTGCCGGTGTGCGGTGCCGCCGGGGCGGTATCGCCACCGAGCGTGCCCGCCGGACGCGGTGCCGGGATCTCGCCCGTGCCGTGGCTAAAGACAAACTTGCCATCGGCCACGTCGCACAGGACGGTATCGCCCTCGCCCCACTCGCCGGCCAGGAGCTCCTCGGACAGCGGGTCCTCGATGAGCTTTTGAATAGCACGGCGCAGCGGACGCGCACCGTTGGTGAGGTCGGTGCCCTCGGCCACGATCTTGTCATAGGCCGCATCGGTGAGCTTGATGTTCATGCCGTTTGCGATCAGGCGCTGGCGCAGGTCGTCCACCAGCAGGTGCGCGATCTTGGTCAGGTTCTCGCCCGAGAGCTTCTGGAACACCACAATATCGTCGATACGGTTGAGCAGCTCAGGGCGGAACAGGCGCTTGAGCTCGCCCATCGCACGGCCCTTGATCTCGCTCGACGTGAGACCCTGCTCACCGGTGGTGCCAAAACCGACGCTCGCATCCTGCGCGATCTCGCGGGCGCCCACGTTGGACGTCATGATGATCACGGTATTGCGGAAGTCGACCGTCTTGCCCTGACTATCAGTCAGGCGGCCCTCCTCCAGCACCTGCAGCAGGATGTTGAAGATGTCGGGGTGCGCCTTCTCGATCTCGTCGAACAGCACGACCGAATACGGGTGACGACGAACGGCCTTGGTAAGCTGACCGCCCTCGTCGTGACCCACGTAACCCGGAGGGCTACCGATAAGCTTAGAGACCTCGAACTCGCTGCCGAACTCCGACATGTCGAAGCTGATGAGCGCGTCCTTGCTGCCAAAGAGGTACTCGGCGAGCGTCTTGGCGAGCTCGGTCTTGCCTGTGCCGGTGGGACCCAGGAAGATAAAGCTGCCGCCGGGGCGACGCGGGTCCTTGAGCGGCGAACGGCTGCGGCGCACGGCCTTGGCGACGGCCTCGACTGCCTCATCCTGGCCGATGATGCGCGTCTTGAGCACGCTTTCGGTCTGCAGCAGGCGCCGGCTCTCGCTCTCGGTGAGCGAGGAAACCGGCACGCCAGAGGTCACGGACACGATGTCGGCAATCTGGGCGACGTCGATGGTGAGCGGGCTGGCGTCGAGCTCGGCGGTCCAGGCGGCCTTGGCCTCGGCGAGCTCAATCTCGGCGGCCTTCTGCTGCTCGGTGATCTCAGCGGCCTTGTTCATGTCGTCGCTCTCGGTGGCCTCCTGCGCGGCGGCTTTGAGCTCCTCTATGCGATGCTCGGCCTCGCGCACCGGCTCGGGCGCGCGATTCGCGGCGATGCGAGCGCGGGCGCCGGCCTCGTCAATGAGGTCGATGGCCTTATCGGGCAGGAAGCGATCCTGGATGTAGCGGTTGGAAAGGTTCGCGGCAGCCTCGATAGCACCCTGCGTATAGCGCACATGGTGGTGCTCCTCGTAGCGCGGCTTGAGCGCGGTCAGGATCTTGACCGTGTCCTCGACGCTCGGCTCCTCGACATCGATGGTCTGGAAGCGACGCTCGAAGGCCGGGTCCTTGGTGAGGTACTTGCGGAATTCCTCGGCCGTGGTGGCGCCGATAATCTGGAAGGCGCCGCGCGCAAGCACGGGCTTGAGCATGGAACTCGCGTCGATGGAGCCCTCGGCAGAACCGGCACCGATGATGGTGTGCATCTCGTCAATAAACAGGATGACGTCGTCGGCTTCGGTGGCCTCCTGGATCACGTTCTTGAGGCGCTCCTCAAACTCGCCGCGATACTTGGCACCCGCCACGAGGCCCGGCAGGTCGAGCGTCCAGATATTCTTGTTCATGAGGTTCTCGGGCACGTTGCCGGCTGCAATCTGCTGAGCCAGGCCCTCGACGATGGCCGTCTTGCCCACGCCGGGGTCGCCCAGAATGAGCGGGTTGTTCTTGGTGCGGCGCGAAAGAATTTCCATCATGCGCTGGACTTCCTTTTCGCGACCGATCACGGGGTCGAGCTCGCCATCGCGCGCCTTCTGCGTGAGGTTGGTCGCGAACTGCTTAAGCGTATCGGCGCCACTCCCCTTTTGCTGAGAGGCATCCGAGCCGCTAAAGAACGGCAGGCCCGCACCGGGACGACCAGCACCGGCGCCGGCGAGCGGACGCTTCTTGTCCTGGTCCTTGGCGGTGAGTTTCTCGATAGCCTTTTTGATGGAGGCGGACGACACACCCAGGCGCATGAGGATGTCCATGGCCATGCCGTTGCCCTCTTCGACGATGCCGATCAGCAAGTGCTCGGTCGACACGTAGGTCTGGTTGTTCTCACGCGCCACGCGGAACGAACGCTCCATCACGCTAATGACGAGCGGCGTAAAGGCGAGCTTGGCCGCCTCGGTCTCCTCGCTGGGCTCGGGAACCGTGGTCTGGACCTCTTTGAGAGTGTCCATGATGTCATCGTAGGAGATGTCGAGCGAACGCAGTGCCTCGGCGGCAATGCCCTCGTCCTCCTTGGCAAGCGCGAGCAGCAGGTGCTCGGTGCCCACCTTATTTGAATGAAGATCAAGCGCCTCTTGCTTGGCCATGGACATGACCTTACGCGCGCGATCGGTAAATCTATCTAACATGCTCGTTTCCTTACATGAGTTCATCGAAATCAAAACGCCCGCCCGTCGGCGGCGCTTTTGTCTCTTTACCCACAGGTTGTCTATGTTAACAGCTGGAGGAATATCTATAAACCCGGCTCACATGAATGCAGGTTATGACCGCATCGCGGGACTCACCGCGCGATGCGCGACAGGCGCCCCGCAAGAGAAACCCTAGGCGTCTTTCACCGCGTCGGGACTCGTCGCACGCGATGCGCGATAGGCATCGGCCTCCTTGGAGACGCGTTCGAGCAGCTCGGATGTATCGACGCCCTCGACTTGCGCGACCGTTTCCACCGTCTGCATGGCGACCGCCCTCAGGTACGCGCACGCGCTGTCCCCCAGCTGCTCGAGGTCTATCTCCTCGCCGCCCTCCCGGGCAAAGCCGACCGCCATCACAAAGCCCATGATGCCCGAGACCAGAAAGCCCACCGCAAAGCTCGAATCTGCCTTGAGCTCTTCTCCGTCGGGGTGGACGATCTCTCTCACGCGGTCGATGATGATCGTATGGATGCCCTGCACGACCTGCCCGGCGGCACCCGCCCTCATGGTGATGACGATGCGCCGCAGCAGGCAGCGGACGTCGCGCCGGTCGAACGCCGAAAGGTCGCCCTCGCTCGAAAAATGCCAGAGGGCATCGGTGATGAGCTCGTTATCCTGCAGCAGCTGGGCTATGGCGATGGCGACGAGTTCATCGAAATCGTGAAAATAGTAGTAAAACGTTCCGCGATTGCACTGGGCGGCGCGGGTCACCTCGCCAACCGACAGCTCGAAGATGCTGTTGTTCTCGATGAGCTCCCAAAACGCCTCGATGATACGGGTGCGTGCATCGGGCGCATCGGCGTCCTTACGCGGTCTCGCCATGCGCCTCACCGCACCCCTGCGCCTTGGCGTTCATGATGAGCATCTGAAGACGGTTCTCCACGTTGGCGAAGCTCACGTCGGGATCGTAGTCGAGCGGCAGGAACTGCGCCGTGGGATACTGCTCCTTGAGCGCATGGATGAGCCCGCGCCCCACGACATGGTTGGGCAGACACCCGAACGGCTGCAGGATCACGAAGTTGCGGCAGCCGCGCTTGGCGTGCTCGAGAATCTCCGCCGGAATCAGCACGCCCTCGCCCGCATCGAACGTATGGTGCAGGATCTTATCGCTCGCGCGCACGAGCTCGGGCATGCGCGTCGGCGGCTCGTAGAGCGGGCTCGCCGCGCCCAGGCGGTCGCAACGGTCGTGCGCGAGCTCGAACAGGTTGTCCGCCGTGGCGTACCAGGCCTTTTCGGGCAGCGACAGGTCGACGTGGAACTCGCGCGACTGCGCATGCTTGTAGAAATAGGTCTTGCGGATTACGTCGGTCATGCGCGCCTCGATGACCTCGAGCCCGTTGTCCTCGAGGTAGCGCTCGATCTCGTGGTTGGCGCCGAGATGGAAATTGAGCAGGTACTCGCCCACGATGAGAACGGTCGGATGCGGGTTCGAGCGGTCGTACGGAACGGCGTCCATGATCGCAAGCGCGCGTTTGAAGCCCGTCGCCTGGCCTCTCAGCCCGGAGCGCTCCATGCCCTCGATAACCTCATCGAGCGCGCGGTCGAACGCAGCGTCCGCCGCGCCCTTCTCGAGCTCGTAGGGACGGATGCGCCTAAGCATGGCCTCGAGGGCATCGATCATGGGAAGACCGTAGGCGATCTGGATGCTCGGGCCAAGGCCGAGCTTGAAGCCCGGATGCGCATTGTGAGCATCGACGTCGTCGTTGGTGAGCACCGGGACATAGTCGTATCCCGCGTCGTCGAGCGCGCGGCGCAGCAGGGGCATGTAGTGCGTCAGGCGGCAGTCGCCGATATACTTGCCAGTCACCACGGCGACGTCGTGCGGGTCGTACTTACCGCTCTCGAGTGCCGCGAGCGCCTCGCCGATCACGATTTGCGCGGGGAAGCAGATGTCGTTGTGCACATAGCGTTTGCCCAGGCGGATGGCATCCTCGCGCCCGATATCAAGGGCCTCGGCGCGCACGCCCTGATTGCGCATCGCCGCGGTCATGAGCCTGCAGAACGCATGGGAGGTGTTGGGGACCAGCGCGATCTTGTCGTGCCGGTCGCGCTTGGTGTACTTGACCTTATACGGGTCGTCGAGCGGATGGACCGCGTGCACCCGGGCGCCCTCGGCACGCTCCTCCGCGCGACGACGGTTGACCGACTCGATAAACGAACGCACGCGAATGCCCATGGGACCGGCGACGTCGCTCTCATCGAGCTTGATCATCATCGGAACCTTGGAGCCCATCTCGCCCATCATGCGCGCGATCTCGTCGGTGAGATACGCATCGTGGCCGCAGCCGAAGCTGCCCATCTGCACGAGCTCGAGCTCGGGCGTCGATGCGACGATGACCGCGCACGACAGCATGCGCGCATGGTAGTTGTTCACGATGTCGATGCGGCTGTTGGAAAGATCGACGTTGCAGACCCCCGGCACCGCATCGGGCGTCAGCACGGGGATGCCGCGCTCAGAGAAGAGCTTGGGCAGCCCGTGGTTGACCAGCGGGTCGTTGTGGTACGGGCGCGAAGCGATCACCACCGCGTAGCCGCCGTCCTCGCGCACGTTCTCGAGCACCTGCCTGCCGCGCAGCTGCAGCTGGTTCTCAAACGTCTCCTGCGCGCGGTCCGCCTGCTCGGTCGCCTTGGCAACCAGGTCGGCATCGATATCGAAGGTCTCCTTGCACCACGCCTTGAGCTGGCGGTTTCGGTCGCCCTCGTCGTACCAGTGGAACAGCGGCGTATCGAACGGAACGCCGAAACGCTCCTCCGGGTTATCGGAATTGCGCATCACGTAGGGGTATCCCTTTACGACGGCGCACATCCACTCGCTGGTAGAGGCGGTGTTTTCGGTGGGCACCGTCGTGATGATGGGCATGAAGATGCGGTCGACGCCGGCGTCGACGAGATTGCGGATGTGCCCGTGGACGAGCTTGGCCGGGAAGCACACGGTGTCGGATGTGACGTGCGCCAGACCGCGCTCGTACATCGCCTTGGTGCTGCGTCCCGAGACGCGCACCTTAAAGCCGAGCGTGCTGAAGAACGTCGACCAGAACGGCATGGTGTCCCAGAACTCGAGCACACGGGGAATGCCGATCGTGACATCGCGCCCCCCGCAGACGGGAACCGTGGGGTACGACTCGAACAGCAGCTTCTCGCGGTCGACAAAGAGATTGGGGGCAGCCGCGGTCCGGTCGCGCCCCGTGCCGGGTGCCTGTGCCTCGCAAGCACCCTGCGGACGCAGCTCCTCCGCCGCGGGAACCTCGCGCACGAGCTCATTCCATGAGATGGCGCCGCCGCGCGGGCAGCGATTGCCCGTGACGTAAAGCGAGCCGTCGCCAAATGCCACGACCGCGCGCTGGCAGCGGTTGTTGCACCGACGGCAGGTAACGCCGCCGAACTCGCGATGCTCGAAGCGCTCCACGGCATCGAGCCCGATAAACGACGTGCCGGCGTCGCCCTTGCGGCATTCCTCGCGCGCGAGCAGGGCGATACCGATAGCGCCCATCAGCCCCGGGTGGGGCGCACGCGTGACGGGTTTGCCCAGATACTGCTCGAATGCGCGCAGCACCGCGTCGTTTCGGAACGTGCCGCCCTGGACGACGACTTTGTCGCCCAGACGGTTGAGATTTGAAACGCGAATGACCTTGGTGAACACGTTCTCGATAATCGAACGGCAGAGACCGGCCATGATTTCGCCCGGGCCCTTACCGCGCCGCTGCTCGGAAACGACGCTGCTGTTCATGAACACCGTGCAGCGGCTGCCGAGAACGGCGGGGGCTTTGGACGAAAATGCCTCGGTCGCGATATCCTCAACGGCTATTCCGAGGTTTTTGGCAAAACCCTCGAGGAACGAGCCGCAGCCCGCAGAGCACGCCTCGTTGACGACGATATCGGTCAGCACGCCGTGGTTGAGCCAGATGGCCTTCATATCCTGTCCGCCGATGTCGAGCACGAAGGTCGCATCGGGAACGCATGCGCACGCGGCGCGGGCGTGCGCGACCGTCTCGACCGTATGGTAGTCGGCGTGGAACGCGCGCGCGAAAAGCTCCTCGCCGTATCCCGTGGTGCCCACGGCATCGATCGCAAGCGTGACTCCCGCTGTCTCCCAGCGGTTCTTCAAGCTGACAAGACCCTGTTGGGCGACGTCGAGCGGTCTGCCGTTATTAGACGCGTAGAACGAATCGACAAGCTCACCCGCCTCATCGACCAGGGCGAACTTGGTCGTCGTGCTCCCCGAATCGATACCGAGCGCCACACGCACCGTCTCTCCGGGCGCATACGCATCCGGACCCTTTGCCGGCGTCTCTTTGCCATGGCGTGCCGTAAAATCCGCCTGCTCGGCAGGTGTGGCAAAAAAGGGCTGGGCAAGACGTCCCTCCCCGCTTGCGGGCGCGACCGTCTCGAGCTTATCCAGCCGGACAAAAGCGTCGGGAAGGTCGATCGGTTGGGACGATGCGAACATGTCGGTCAGCGACAGGGCGGCACCGCGCGCGACCATGATCTGCGGATCGCGCGGGACGATAACCTGATCGTCCGATAGATTCAGTTGCTCCCGGAACACGCGGACCAGTGTGGGGTTGTAGGCGAGCGTACCGCCCTCGAAGATTACCGGCGGCTCGATGTCGATACCCTGGGCCAGACCGCCGATCGTTTGGCGGGCGACCGCGTGAAGCGCCGAAAGCGCCAGGTCGGTGGTAGGAATGCCCTCGTTGAGCAGCGGCTGGATATCGGTCTTTGCGTACACGCCGCAGCGGCCCGAGACCTCGTGGACGGTCGTTCCCCGGCTTGCGAGCTGCTCGAACTCGCCCGATTCGGTGCCGACCCCCATGAGCTTTGCCATCTCGTCGATAAATGCACCGGTACCGCCTGCGCACGAGCCGTTCATGCGCATGTCGGCAACCTCGATGTCTCCCTTATCGTTGGTGCGGAAGAAGATCATCTTGGCGTCTTGGCCGCCCAGCTCGATGGCGCAGCGCGTCTGCGGATAGAACCTGCTGATCGCGAGCGCGTTGGCGACCACCTCCTGAACGTACGAGGCGCCCAGCGCGGTCGCGATATCGCGCGCACCCGAGCCGGTCACCGCAACGCGCAGTGACTCATGGGGAAAGCGCTCGGCGAGCTCGCCGAGCATGGCGCGCACGCTCGCTGTCTGACACGCCCCGTGGCGGCGATATCCCCACCACGCCTCGGTCATATCCTCGTGCATCGCGTAAACTTTGGTCGTCGTCGACCCTACGTCCAGTCCTACTAGCAACGCCATAATGCTCCGTCTCTCGCATTTTTCCCGCTAGAGATATACCACTCTACGTAATACAACAGACTGTTGTATTTAAACTCCGTATAAAAAGCGGCTGCCGAAACGCTTCAGCAGCCGCCGAATGCACCAACAGATTGTTCTGCGCGCTAGCACGTCGGGCAACGGAGCAGCACGGGCCCTCCGGTCATGCGCACCGCTCACGCCCGCGATGTCGCCGAGAGAGCTATCCACGCTTAGGGCTCCAACCAAGCAAGTCGCCCGCGCTCAGCAGATCCCTAAGCGAGCTACTCGCACTCAGGAGCCATAGCCTGCTCCAAGAGCTCGGCATGCTCCTCCTCGAAAACCGTCCCCACAGGGAAGGCGCGACGGAAGACGAAGTGGGAAATCGGACCGGCTACCAAAAGGTTCCACGGCAGCGCCATCACAAAATTATGCGGGATGTTGATCATCCAGATCGCGGGCACGGAATACAGGTTCGCAAGGATGCCGCCGGGCATGTGCGTCAGACCCTCGCAGGCACCGTACAGCGACATGATGATAACCATGGGAACGACCATGCAGGAGCTGACGGCGAGCGTCATGGCAAGCGGCGAGCTCTTGCCCGGCGTGACCAAGTACTTAAAGGCGAAACCCTTGGCGAGCGGGCTGGCGACGAACCAGTCGCAGCACATGGCAAAAATGTAGGCAACGGGGAAGCCGAGCCACGCAGCGGCAACGACCTCGCCGTTGATGGCCCCGTGCTGCAGGGCAACGTTGTAGATGCTCATCCAGAGCACCATGCAAAAGCACATGATAAAGGTGAACAGCAGGCTCTCTCGTTTGTTGATAGGCATGAAGGGCAGATTCCTTTCTGTGTTACGCCGCGGCACCACGCAACAAAAACGGGCGGGCAAGATGGAGCTGTTGGAACTTCATCTCGCCCGCCCGTGTTACGCGCGTCTGCGACTACTTATGTGGTGGAACTACCCTAACACGAACGGCGCGCGCTTCGTAAGCGTTGAGTTTGTGGAGATGCAGGGCACCAAAACCCCCGACCCCATAAGTTGCGGTGGAATACGGACTGTTTTGACCCTTTAAGCAACAATTCAGTCCCTATTTCACCGCAACTCATTTGGTGCAAAGTAACCTGTCCCCCTTGCACCAATTAGCTGGTATGGCGCCAGCGAGGGTCGGTGAGGGTTCTCGCCACGCCCAAGCCAACGGGCAGAAACGCCACGATGAGCACTGCGCGCACAAACCAGCCGAGCATGTTGACCGTGTCGAAGGTGCACATGTAATACATAGAGCGATAGAGATACAGACCAGGCACCATAATGACAATCGAAGGCACCGTGAGAGCGATGCGCGGGTAGGTGAGCTTGACTTCGGCCAAGCTTGCCAGCAGACCCGATACCAGCGCGCCGATAAACGCGGCCGCCTCGGGAGGCATGCCTGCGCTCAGGCCCAGGAAGGGAAGCACCGTCGGCGCATCGACGAGCGTAAGGCGCAGGGTATTGGACACGGCGCCGATCAACCCAGCTGCCGCGGCCATCTTTACCGGGCTGTTGAACATCACCGAGAAGCCGAATACGCCAACGAAGCTCATCACCACGCGCAGGAGCGTAAGAGCAAGCGGCGAAAGGCCGAGCGGCGCAAAGTCGTCCGGCGCCAGGCCAACACACTCGGCAACCATCCAACCTACGAGCGTCGCCATCACAATAATCGATACGGCATATGAAAGGCGCTCGATACCGCTTCGCATGTCGAGCTTAGCGATGTCGAGGCCTGCCGTAATGAGCGGAAAGCCGGGAATCACAAAGAGCATGGCGCCGATATAGCCTTCTTGGTGCGACATTGCCCCCGGTATGACCTGGCCAAGGCCGAGCAATGCCAGCAGATACGAAACGCAAGCGAGCGCAACGCCGGTCGTCAGCGCGCTGAACTGACCAAGGCCTTGCTTGAGAATATGAGAGCGGGCAAAGTTGCCGACACCCGCGCCCACAAACGCGCAGGCCATCTCGATAGGGCCGCCGCCGAGCAAAAAGACGAAGGCGCCGCAAGCACAAGCTGCCGCAAGGCCCTGTTGCCAAGGCGCGTAATCAGGTTTTGAACTCTCAACGGTCTTGAGCATCTCGTGGTATTCGTGCACGGTAAACCGGCGCCCATACGTCTCGATTTCCTTTAAGAAGCTCTCCATCATCCAAATGCGATGGGTATTGACTCCCGTTGTGGGCAGGCTGACAACCTCGTTAAAGCAGTGGCCATCTTCGATGCAGGTGCACTCAAACGACAGAAGACTTAAGTCAACGTGGATGGTGACACCGAGTACGGCGGCAACACGATTCATGGTATCGCGCACGCGCCAGGCACCCGTTCCGCTTGCCAGCATAAGCATGCCGGTGCGGCAGATGATGGATGATTTATCGGTGAGCGGCGCATCGACGGCAAGCTCATCGCCTGCCGTCACGATCTGGTGCCAGTCAGTTTTCATATGGAGCGCGCCGGCACGAACGCCGTGGTGCATGGGGGCTCTCGAAAGCAGCGAGTTAAGGCGCGAAGACTGTGGGGGCTCCGTTGATTCGTCCTCAACCTCATCAGTCTCTTCATCGACCAGATCAAAGGAATCAAGCGGCGCTGGCTCGCGACGGTCGATCAGCTCCTCGTCTTCATCATCAAAGTAATTGAACTGATCGAGCATGTCCTCTTCGATTGAACGCTCGCTCGCGTCGTCCATATAGACGCTCCCTTCCTACCGACTAACCCCCATCCTAGGCAGCAACGGCTAAAGGAAACATAAAAGAGACGGCTGTCATGCATGGAAGGCGCAAACCCCCAATGCGTCGGTAGACCCCCTAGTCATTGGGGACGTTCTTAAATGACCAGTCAAACAAGAACGTCCCCAATGACTACTCCGGCAACGCCGATGTTTTGGCAACGCCAGCGAGCGCCGTCCAGGTCGAACAAGTTGGCATGAAAAAGGCAAGGCATAGACCTTCTGGTCATGCCTTGCCTTTTGAATGACAAATTGTCGACCTGGGCGGCGCGCAGCGTCAACTGGTTACGCGGGTTGGTAAACCCGCGTAACCACCTAGGTCGCGCCCTTGAAGTTGAACGTCAGATTGTCCAAATGCGGCCCGCGCAGCGTCGAGCCGTTACGCGGTTCGTAGAACCGCGTAACAAGTTAGTACATCTTTGCGCCGGCGGGGATGGAGGCGTCGAGCTGGATCAGGTTGAGGCGCTCCTCGCCCTCCTCCTCGTGGACAGCGCTGATCAGCATGCCGCAGCTGGGAATACCCATCATCTTGCGCGGAGGCAGGTTGGTGATGGCGAGCAAGGTCTTGCCAACCAGGTCCTCGGGCTCGTAATAAGCGTGAATACCGGAGAGGATGGTGCGGTCGGTGCGGGTGCCGTCGTCGAGCGTAAAGTTCAGCAGCTTCTTGGACTTCTTGACGGCCTCGCATGCCTTGACCTTCACAGCGCGGAAGTCGCTCTTGGAGAAGGTATCAAAGTCGACGAACTCCTCAAACAGCGGCTCAACGGCGATCTTGGAGTAATCGAGCGTGGGCTTAAGCGACTTAACGAATGGGCTCGCGGCGTTGCCGGCCTCGGCAGCCTTGGCGGCAGCGGCACCGGACTGGAAACCCTTCTCGGGCTTCATGTGCGGGAACAGCAGCACGTCGCGGATAGAAGCCTGGTTGGTAAGCAGCATGACCACGCGGTCGATACCAATGCCAATACCGCCCGCGGGAGGCATACCGTACTCGAGGGCGCGCACGTAGTCCTCGTCATACTCCATGGCCTCATCGTCGCCGCCGGCCTTCTCGGCCATCTGGGCGGCAAAGCGCTCGGCCTGGTCGACCGGGTCGTTGAGTTCGGAGAACGCGTTGGCGTACTCGTGGCCGGCAATAACCAGCTCAAAGCGGTGCGTCAGGCGCGGGTCGTCCTCAAAACGCTTGGCAAGCGGGCTGACCTCGATGGGGTAATCGCACACGAAGGTCGGGTTGACGATGGTGTCCTCGCCCAGCTCATCGTAGATCTCGGCGATAATCTTGCCGGCGGTCCACTCGGGCTTAATCTCCAGGCCCTTCTCGCGCGCGGCGGAAGCAAGCTCCTCGACCGGCGTGTCGATGGTGACCTGCTTGCCGAGCACGTCGGAGACGATGTCGGTCATGGGACGGCTGGCCCACTCACCAGAAAGGTCGATGGTCTGGCCCTGGTACTCGATGACCTCGGGGTTGCCGATGGCCTTGTTAGCCGCCTTAATGACGCCCTGGGCGAGCGCCTTCATGCCCTCGAGGTCGGAGAAGGCACGGTAGGCCTCCATCGTGGTGAACTCGGGGTTGTGGGTAAGGTCCATGCCCTCGTTACGGAAGATGCGGCCGATCTCGAACACGCGCTCAAAACCACCGACGATGCAGCGCTTGAGGTGCAGCTCGGTGGCAATACGCAGGTAGCACTCCTGATCGAGCGCGTTGAAGTGGGTAATGAACGGCTTGGCAGTAGCGCCGCCCTGGATGGTCTGCAGGATGGGGGTCTCGACCTCCATGTAGCCGTCGGACTCCATAAAGCGACGGAAGGTGGAGAGAATCTGCGAACGCTTACGGAAGGTCTCGCGAACGTCGTCGTTGGCGATCAGGTCGACATAGCGCTGGCGATAGCGGGTCTCCTTGTCGGAAAGACCGTGGAACTTCTCGGGCAGCGGACGAACGGCCTTGGAAAGCAGGGTCGCGCTCTTAGGGGCAACGGAAAGCTGGCCGCGCTGGGTGCGCACAACCACGCCGGTCACGCCCAGGATGTCGCCCAGGTCGAGGGCCTTGAGCGTATTCCAGGCAGCCTCGTCCATGTCGTTGATGCGGCAGAACAGTTGAATCTCGGCAGTCGCATCGCGCACGACGATGAACATGATCTTGCCCTGACCGCGCTTGGCGACCACACGGCCGGCGATCTTCACGACATCCTCGGTGTCCTCACCATCGGCAAGATCGGCGTACTTAGTCTCGATATCGGCGACGTAGTCCTCAAGCTCAGAGTGCTCGGGATAGGGGTTCTGGCCCGCCTCGAACAGGGCGGCGCGCTTGGCCAGGCGGGTGGCGCGCTCGTCGTTGAGCGTCGATGCCTGATCGGCGGCGTTCTGGTTCTCTGCCATAAGTTAGCTCCTCAAACTAAAACGCTCCCCAGGATTCGGTCCCAGGGAGCGAAAACATACCTTTACGCGGGACCGTGGTCTAGCGTGCGATCTTGGCGATGGTGTAGACGCGAGTCTTGCCGGAAGGCGTAACGACCTCGACGGAATCACCCTCGCCGTGACCGATGATGGCGTGACCGACCGGAGACTCGTTGGAAATCTTGTGCTCGAGCGAGTTGGTCTCGGTGGTACCAACGAGCGTGACTTCCATGACCTCGCCGTTGGGATCAATCAGCGAAACGGTGGAACCGATGGAGACGGTCAGTTCGCCCGTAGTGGCAGCAACCTGAGCGTTGGCAAGAATGGCCTGGATCTCGGCGATACGAGCAGCATTCTGGGCCTGCTTGTCCTTGGCGGCATCGTACTCGGAGTTCTCCGAAAGGTCGCCGAACGCGCGGGCTTCCTTGATGTCCTCGACGATCTCCTTGGCGTAATCGCCCTCACGCCAGGCGAGCTCCTCGACGAGCTTCTGGCGGCCCTCAGCGGTCAGTACGATCTGGCTTGCGTCCATACGGATATCTCCCCAACTCTGATCAAACAATCAACTGTCAACAAAACGAAAAAGACCGGCTAGCCTGCGGGCAAGCCGGTCAGGTGCTCACCCCAAAGGGATGGGACTACTCTGCGTCCGCGTCGCTGTCCTCTGCCTGCTTCTTCTTGGCAGCAGCGAGCTTGGCCTCGAGCTCAGCGATCTCCTTGTCCTCCTCGGACTGCTCGACCACGACCTCCTCGGCCTGCTTGGTCTCGGCCTTATCGTCGCCCTCCATACCCTCACGGATATTCTTGACGGTAGAGCCGAGGGACTTGCCGAGCTTCGGCAGGTTCTTGGGCCCGAAGATAATCAGGACAACGACGAGAATAATGATGAGCTCAGGAGCCCTCAGTCCAAACATGTAGACCTCCACAATACAGCGAGACAAGCTCGAATGAGTATACCGCGGGTATCGCGGTATCACAACACTAGCTAAAAAAAGGGACCGCAAGAAGCGGTCCCTCCTCATGCTCTGGTCGGGTTGACTGGATTTGAACCAGCGACCCCTGCGTCCCGAACGCAGTGCTCTACCAAACTGAGCCACAACCCGTTAGCTCGACTATAGTAACAAAGATTTTCGCCGCGTGCTAGAGAAATTTTTATTTCTTTGGCGCGTCGATTTGAACCGTGTTGGGAATAAGCTCAGTCGCGCAGGCCCACCAGCCATTTTGCTGGACAGCATCGGCAAGCCTTTCGACCGTGGCAGCGGTGTCGCAAATGGCAAACGAGCAGGCACCCGATCCGCACACATCTACAGCAACGGTTCCGTCCTGTTTACGCAGCCAGTCGAGGACCGTTTGAATCTGCGACTCCATCTGTGCGGAAATGACACCCAGATTATTATGGATGAGTGCATATGCCGTCTCGGCATCACCAGCACGCAAGGCAGAAGCTATCGCGCCGGGCTTGTCCGCAGGCACCGGGGCCTCGTCAAAACGTCGATAGGCTTCAATTGTCGAAACGCTTGCCTCGCGCGGCTTGACCAGCACGACGGGCGTCGCGGGCAGCGCGGGGTACTCAGTTGCCAGCACGTCTCCCCCACCTACGTAGAACGCAGGACTCGCGTGCAAAAAGAACGGGACGTCAGCACCAATGCCCCGCGCAATATCGTCGAGCGCTGGGTCGGTGCGATCAATGCCCCAGAGCTCTGCCAAGGCGACAATGACCGCGGCCGCATCCGTCGAGGGGCCGCCCAAGCCGGCGCACAATGGAATGCGCTTCTCAATCGTCACGCAGATGTTTGCCTCGCGACCATAATGCTCGGCCATAGCAACCGCAGCCCGATACGCCGTATTCTTTTGCATGGGAAAATCTGATGCTGGAACCGTCTGGACGGTCAGCGCCTGCGCCGGCGTGACCGTCACGGTATCGGAAAGACCGACGGCCGCCATCAGGGAATCGACCCTGTGGTAGCCGCGGTCATCGCGCTCGGTATGAACCCCCAGGTAGAGGTTAATCTTTGCCGGCGCGGAAAGAGTCAGGGACCGATCGGTCACCGTTAATGCTCCTCGAGCTGATTGCCGAGCGGGGTAAAGATATGCTCGCCGCTCTCGGGGTCGAACAGCTCGACCTGGCCGGTGAGGACATCGATGTACTGGTAGGACTGACGCGACTTGCGGCCGCGACGCTCGTCAACCTCGACGATAAAGACGGCGGGGTGGACGCTCTTGATGGTGCCCATGCGCTCGACAACGCGGGTGCGGCCCATGTTGGCCTTAACCTTGACGCGATCGCCCACCATATCGGTCAGCTTCTCGTGGATGTCGTCGACGTGATTGACTTCCATCTCTTCCATGAACAGGGCCTCCAGAAGGTGCAATTCAAAAAGGGGATAATACCCCTAAGATAGACAAAACTCTAATACTATAGCACCCTGTTGTGGCCATACGCAAGTAGCTAAAAAAGCCCGGTCTCGAATACGTACCAGACGACAATCTCGCATGACCAGTTGTTACGCGGTTTGGTAAAACCGCGTAACCTAAAGGTTATCGGTGTCCAAGACGATGGTGAATGGGCCGTCGTTGACCAAGTCGACTTTCATATCGGCGCCAAAAATGCCGTGCGCCACGTGTTCGACATCTTGGCGAACGAGCGTCAGGAAGTACTCGTAGAGCTCGTTGGCAACATCGGGCGCGCCGGCATCCGTAAACGATGGGCGGCGACCGTGGCGGCAGTCAGCGAACAGCGTGAACTGCGACACCACGAGCACCTCACCGTCGACATCGGCAAGCGCCAAGTTGGTCTTGCCGTTCTCGTCCTCGTTGATGCGCAACCCGCGGAGCTTGCCCCACAGCTTATCGGCCTCGGCACGCGTATCGCCATGGCCCACACCCAGCAGCACCAGGTAGCCGCGTCCAATGCGGCCCACGCACTCGCCGTCGACCGTCACGCCGGCGTTGAGTACGCGCTGCACCACCGCACGCACGGCCTACTCCTCGCCCGTCAGTTTGGCGGATAGGTGCTCGAGCGCATGGAATCGATGGCTGATGGCGTTCTTCTCGTCCGCCGTCAGCTCGGCCATGGTCTTGCCCGGCGTGTCGACCGGCAGGAACAGCGGGTCGTAGCCAAAGCCGTGATCGCCGCGGCCCTCGTGCGCGATAACGCCCTCGCAGGCGCCCTCACCATAGGTGACCAGACCATCCGTGTCGATGAGCGCGACGACACTCATAAAACGCGCGGTGCGATCCTCGTCTGCCACGCCTTCCAAGTTAACGAGCAGCTTGGCGTTGTTGGCGGCATCGTCTCCGTGCACGCCCGCATAGCGCGCGCTATACACGCCAGGCTCGCCGTCCAGCGCGTCGACGACCAAGCCGGAATCGTCGGCAATGGCCATAAGGCCCGTCTCCTCGACCGCAGCCTGTGCCTTGATGATGGCGTTCTCCAAAAACGTCGTGCCGTTTTCCTCGGGGTCCTCAAAATCGCCCAGTTGGCCGAGCGCCACAAAGCGAACCTCGGGCATGACCTTGCCCAAAATGGCCTCGATCTCGGTGAGCTTATGAGCGTTTCCGGTTGCCACGACGATGGTCGCCGCCGGGTCGAGGGTGTCGATGTCAATCTTCTCAAGTGCCATAACTGGCCTCCTTGTCTCTATAGCAAGCCGCATGAGGGGCGTTTGGGCACTTGACCTCTTCCCTCTCAGGCGATCGGACCTTTCAACGCAGCATTTCAGCAGATAAAACCTACCAAAATAAACCTGTCCCTTTTTGGCAGGTTAGGCGAGGGCTTGGCGCTGAAGCTCGATGAGCTCGGCGATACCCTTGTCGCCCAGGTCGAGCAGGGCGTTGAGGCGCTTGCGGTCGAAGGGCGCCTGCTCGCCGGTACCCTGGAGCTCGATCATCTCACCGGTGTCGGTGGCGACGAGGTTCATGTCGACCTCGGCATGGCTGTCCTCGGAATAATCGAGGTCAAGCAGCGTATTGCCGTCGACAACGCCCATGGAGATGGCAGCCACCTGGCCGATAAGCGGGATGCGCTCGATCTTGCCCGCCTCGACCCACATGGCGAGGGCGTCGTGCAGCGCCACCCAGGCGCCGGTGATGCTCGCTGTACGCGTGCCGCCATCGGCCTGAATCACATCGCAGTCAACGGTGACGGTGTACTCGCCGAGCGCCTTCATGTTGACGACGGTACGCAGGCTGCGGCCAATGAGGCGCTCGATCTCCATGGAGCGACCCTTGCGGTTGGCGTGCTCGCGCTTGCAGCGCTTGCCGGTCGACGCCGGCAGCATGGCGTATTCCGCGGTCACCCAGCCGGCCTTAGCTCCCTTTCGCCAGCCCGGCACGCCCTCCTCGATAGTGGCGGCGCACAGCACGCGCGTGTCACCGAACTCGGCCAAACACGAGCCGTGGGCGTGCTTCATGACCCCACGGGTGAGCTTAACGGGGCGCAACTCGTTGGCGGCGCGATCGTTGGCGCGGTTGACCTGCATGTACTCCATAGAAATTTCCTTTCGGCAAAAGATGTGGCGAAGGCTTTGGCGGCTGCCTTACATCTATTTCAGCTCATCGATATCGATATGTTCGATGCTCTTGAGCGGCTGACCAAAGATAAAGCTGCCCGCCACCGCAAACTCGGCAATATTATCGGCCGTCGTTGCAAAACGATGTTGCGGCTCGGCTGCGTCGCCCGCCAGCTGCTCGCGGCGCGTGAGGATATCGGTCAGCTCGCGCGTGGTCTCCTCGGCGGAACTCACGACGCGCACCCCAGGCCCCAGTGCATGGCGGATAGGTCCCACCAACAGCGGGAAATGCGTACAGCCAAGCACCACGGTATCGATACCGTGGTCGCGCAGCGGCTCAACCGTGGCACCCACCAGCGCACGCACGGCAGGCGTATCGAAGATGTCCTCGTTCTCAAGCCACTGTTCCTGCAGATGTGCACCCGAGGCGAGCTCGTGTTCGACAACCTCGACAAAGCTCGAGGCTGGACAGCCGTATACATCGACGCCGGCATCTAGATCCTGAATGGCGCGCGTGTAGGCGCCCGAGCGAATGGTGAGGTTGGTGGCGAGCACGCCCACGCGACGCGTACGCGTGCTGTTGATTGCCGCACGGGCACCCGGCGCGATCACACCGATCACGGGAACGTCGAGCACCTGCTGGGCCAGACGCAAGGCCGCAGCGGTCGCCGTGTTGCAGGCGATGACCATAATCTTGACGTCGTGCTTCGAAAGCCAACGACCCGCCTGCAACGCAAACGAGCGCACTTCATCCTCGGTGCGGGTGCCGTAGGGGCAGCGCTTGGTGTCGCCAAAGTAGTAGACGGACTCGTGCGGCAGCGCCGTCGCAATCGCGCGCGCAACCGTCAGACCGCCCAAACCAGAATCGAACACGCCAATCGGGCGCGTGTCGCCTGCCGGATTCTCGATATCGGACATTACCTCACCAGTCTCTCTCGAAAAGACATGTCCAAGTGCGGCGGCGCCGCGCTACGAACGCGCCGCGACCAGCAGCTCTGCCGTCGCCGCCCAACCGTCGACAATTTTGCCGCGCGTAACGAAAGCGTTCTCGCAAACAGCCAGGAACTCGGGCGCGCCGGCGCTCGTCAGGCCATTCTCGACCAGGCAGAACGTGCCCACGTGATCGGCCATGTAGAAGTCGGACTCGGAATCGCCGAGCGCGAGCGTCTCCTCGCGCTCGATCCCCAGGTGCTCGCAGAAGCGCGCGATGGCAACGCCCTTGTTGAGACCCGCGGGGTTGATGTTGAATGCGCGACCGTCCTCGACGCGATCGAGCTCGAGCGTCGTCGGCTTGGACAGGTGAGTCAGATGGCCGTTGCAAGCCCAGATCAGACCGCAGCCGGCCTCGTCCAGGATGGCCTGAACCTCATCGTCGGGCACATCGCCGCGCATGCCGACGGTGACCTCACGGTATTTGTAGCCGGTCGACATGTCGTTGTGATACTCGATCTTGTGCGGCCAGCGGGCGAGGATCTTCTCGCACACGCCGGTCTGCTCGATCACCTGGTGCGGAGTAAGGCCGCAGACGGGGTCGTAAGGCATGTCGCCGGTCAGATACTCCCAATCGTTGGCCTTGAGGTCGTACATAACCAGGCCGCCCATCTCACCAATGTAGGAGTTGAGGCCGAGCACGCGCGCGTCCTCGTGGATCATGGTACGGTTGCGGCCCGAGGTGGGAACCACCTGAATGCCAGCACGAGCGAGCGCCACGACGGCCTCGACGAGTTTGGTCGAGGGGTTGCCGTCGTTGTCGCGCAGCACGCACGAGCCGGGTGCAAGCATCGTGGCATCCAGGTCGGTAAAGACGTACTTGACCTTGGCCAAGCGCTCGCGCATCTCGCCCGAAAGCTCAACGACGGTCGGCAGGGTATTGTGGGACATGGTTACTCCGTTTACGTAGAAGGGTTTGGACTTGGACGGCATGTTTTGATTGAGGGAACACGCTTATGGCGACAGCGCACTCAGGGCGCCGCCGCCATCATAGTCCATTAGTCAAACTGGGTAACATCGATCAGGCGATTGGCCAACGAAAGGTCGCTCTCGATGGGCACGAACTCGTCACCCACGTGCATGAGCTCCTCGTCACCCTTTGCCAGCAGCAAGACAATGGTGGGAGCATCGGGGTTGATGTACTCCTCGCGCGCCGCCTTGAACGCCGCATGCACAGCGGCTTCGCGATCGAGGATGATCTTGTTCGGCGTATCGTCGGGAACATGCTCGGCAAGCTCGCGACAGACCTTCATCGGGTCCTCGTGAGCTGGATCCTCGTTCGTAAAGATCATCAGGTCGGAATATGGTGCGGCCTCGCGCGGAAGCTGCTCGCGGCGCTCCTGCGCCTTGCCGCCGGCAGCGCCAAACACCGCAATGACTGGACTAGCGGGAAACGCGCGCTTGACCGACGAGAAAAGCGAACGGAACGAAAGCTGGTTATGCGCATAGTCAACGACGCAGATCACGCGGCCGTCCTTCGACTCCACGACCTCCATACGGCCCGGCACACGCAGTTTGGAGAGGCCCTTCTTGATGGCCTCGATACCGATGCCGATCTCGCGCGCGGCGGCGATAGCGACCAGCGCGTTCTCCACGTTAAAGTCTCCCGCGATACCCAGCAGGATCTTCTCCCCCGCCTCGGACTCGTCGGCACACAGGCCATGCAAGTTGAACTCGATGCTAAAGCCGACCATGCGTACGTCGCTTGCCCACAGGCTCGCCTCGGGATGCTCGACCCCAACGGTCACCAAGCGATCGGCCGTCGACGCTGCCTCCAGCACGCGTTCGACTTCATCAGTGCCCAGATTCACTACGGCAGTCTTAGCCTGATCAAAGATCCTGAGCTTGCTCTCAAAATAATCCTCAAACGTGGGGTGTTCGATCGGCGAGATGTGGTCGCGGCCGATGTTGAGGAAGCACGCCACGTCAAACGGCAGATTCTCGACACGTTGGTACTTGAGCGCCTGGCTCGAGACCTCCATGACCATGAACTGGCGACCGGACGTGCGGCAGTTGGCGATATGGCGCCAGACCTCGGGGGCCTCGGGCGTAGTATTGGTGCTCTCGTAGCACTCGATACCATCGTCGGTACTCACCGAGCCGATCATGCCGCAGGACTCGCCCGCCGCCTTGATGATGGACTGGAGCATAAAAGCAGCCGTGGTCTTTCCCTTGGTGCCGGTGATGCCCACGATCTTGACGTCGTGGTCGGGACGGTCGTAGACCTCCGGCGGCAGCAGGGCCATGGCCGTGCGAACACTATCAACAACCAGCATCGCAGCACCGCTCTCCTGCGCCAGCGGCTCCAGAGACTCGACCAGCGGCTCCTCGCACACAAATGCGACGGCGCCCGCATCGAGCGCCATGCTCAAAAACGCGGGCTTAAAGGCAGCACCTTTGCAGAAGAACACGTCACCTGCCGAGACCGCGCGCGAATCAAACGAGCAGCCGGTCACGGCACGCCCGTCAACCTGCTCTGATGCGCGCAGCTCGCCGCACACATCGAGCAGCTTGGCAAGCGTATCGACCGTGGTCACGGTCGCGGAATCCGAATGGTGCATCTTTCACCTTTCTCAGCCATTTGGCAGGGACGGTTTTCATAGTAACTGAAACGTGCTCGCGCAAAAACGGCTCCCGGAGGAGCCGTTACGCGCAGGCGTTCGTAAGCCGAGGCTAGGCAGCCTGAACAGAAGGCTGGCCCTCGTCGATAAAGAAGCGCTTGTACCACACCAGGAACACGAGCGGCGTATAGATCTTGCGCTGGAAATCGCCCTTGCCCGCAAAGTGCAGATCAAGCAGGTGCATGAGCTCGTCGGTATCGAAGAACTCGCTTGCCCACGGCGCGGTGAAGTACTCCTTGACATAGTCGTACCACTTTTGCTCGCGCAGCCAGTAGACAATCGGCACCGGGAAGCCCACCTTGGGACGGGTGGCCCACTCATCGGGCAGCGACTTGTTGGCAGCGTGGCGGAGTACCTGTTTGTTGCCGTTCTCGTTGATGCGGTAGCGGTCGGGAATGTGCTCGGCGAACTCCATGACTTTGCGGTCCAGGAAGGGCACGCGCAGCTCCAGCGAGTGCGCCATGCACATCTTGTCGGCCTTGAGCAGAATGTCGCCCGGGAGCCACATGTTCATGTCCAGGTACTGCTTCTTGACCAGTTCGGGCTGACCCTTCACGCGTGCGTAGATGGGTGCAGCGAGCTCGAAGGCGCCGTCGCCGGTGTTGTACTCGGGCTTGAGCACGCCGTCGACCTCGCGCTCCGGCCATACCAGAGCCTGTCCCAGGAACGACTTCTCGGGGATCTCGGCACCCTTGACCAGGAAGTTATGTCCCTTGAAGTACGGCATATGCAGCGCCAGGTTACCGAGCGCGCGACGGACGGGCAGCGGCACCATCTTTTTGTACTTGCGCACCGGGACCGTATCCTCGTAGTAGGCGTAGCCGCCAAAGAGTTCGTCGGCGCCTTCGCCCGAAAGCACGACGGTAACGTCCTTGCGGGCCATCTCGGCCAAGAACCACAGCGGCACGGAAGACAGGTTGGACTGCGGTTCGTCCATGTGATACTGGATGTCCTCGAGCGCACCGAAGAACTCGTCGGCGGTAATCATCTTGCGAACGTTCTCGACGCCGAGCTTATCGGAAAGCTCCTTGGCGTAGTTGGTCTCGTTAAAGTTCTTGTAGTCAAAGCCCACCGAGAAGGTCTTGTCGGGCATGAGGCAAGCGGCGATGTAGCTAGAGTCGACGCCACCGGAGAGGAACGACGCGACCTTGACGTCGGCGATGCGATGGGCCTCGACGCTCTCGTGCACGACCTCGTCCAGCTCATCGACATACTCTTCGAACGGCTTCTCGACGGCAGAGTAATCGCAATCCCAGTAGCGCTCGATGTTCATCTTGCCGGTCGGGATATCGACGGTAAAGTAGTGCGCCGGCGGCAGCTTGTAGACACCCTCGAAGAAGGTCTCCTCGGTTGCCGAATACTGCAGCGTCATGTACGGACGCAGGGCCTTTTTGTTGACCGCCTTATGGAAGTGCGGGTAGTCCAGGAAGCTCTTGATCTCGGAACCAAAGAGCACGCCCGGAGCGCCGTCGCCCGCATCGGCCATGGGATAGTAGTAGAGCGGCTTGATGCCAAAGATGTCGCGGGCGCCAAAAAGCTTGTTCTCCTTTTTGTCCCAGATGACGAAGGCGTACATACCGCGTAAGCGATCGAGGACGGCCTCGCCCCACTCCTCGTAGCCGTGCAGGAGGCTCTCGGTGTCGGCGCCGCAGTGGAACTTGTAGCCCTTGGCCTCGAGCTCGGAACGGAGTTCTTGGAAGTTGTAGATCTCGCCGTTAAAGACAATGACGACGCTACCGTCCTCGTTGGCCATGGGTTGGGCGCCAGCCTCGGTCAGGTCGAGGATCGACAGGCGGCGGAAGCCCAGGGCAACGCGGCCGTCGATAAACTGACCGCCCATGTCGGGACCGCGATGGACGATGCGGTCCATCATTTTGGTGAGCACCTCGGATTGGTTATCCGTCCCACCGACAAAACCGACAAAACCGCACATATACTATCCCCTCTGCTGTTGCTGGGCATCAAATCGAATCAGTAGCTTTTGAGTATACCCGAGGGCGTAAAGAGGGGCGGAATGTTCAGGCAATCTCAACTGAATCAGCTCCGCTGTGACACGCGCCGGTTACCTTTAATGGATATGAGGTGAATGGGGCGATTGTTTTGCTATACTCTCTCCGCACGGGCGATTGGCGCAACGGTTAGCGCAGGTGCTTTACACGCACAAGGCTGGGGGTTCGAATCCCTCATCGCCCACCACTGATTTGATAGGCTCCCAGCAATGGGAGCCTTTCTTTTTTTGGGCCCATCGCAGAGGGATTCGAACCCGACAGGGTGCGGAGCTGAGGAAACGCGCAAGCGTTTTCCAGCGCAGCACGCGAGGGCCGTAGGCCCGAAGCGAGAGCGGGCGGCGAAGCCGCACGCGACATCCCTCATCGCCCACCACTGATTTGATAGGCTCCCAGCAATGGGGGCCTTTCTTTTTTGGACCCATCGCAGAGGGATTCGAACCCGCCAGCACATCTATCGCAAAGGCCGTGGTCAAAAAATGGCAAAAATGAGTACTGCTACTTTGCTTGCAACATATAAATAGATAGTGTTTGCTTAGGTTACGCAACATATGTCCATTATAAGGACTAACAGTCAGATCAAAATCGTGTATTCATCGCCATTTCGACTTGCCATCTGGCCTTATTAGTCCAAAATTGCTGCTACCAAATCGGTAACAGTACTCATATTTGATGTTTTTTGACCAGCAGGTCTCCCTGCCTTAGCAAATCTAAGGCAAAACGGGCTCCAGACCGCTGAATCATGCCGCATAGGGCACGTCCGCAGTCCGGAATCCGGTCCAAATTGAGTTATTGCGCCGCGTTAGCCCAAGACATCCGACAGGATCTCGATCAGGCTGTCCACGTCGGCTTCTTCGCAGACAAGTGGCGGCAGGAAACGCAGCGTATGCGCACCTGTAGCGTTGATCACGGCACCGGCGGCCAGCGCGCGGGCAACAACATCATGCGCGTCGCCCACGGCATCATCCAAATCACAGCCGAGCATCAAGCCGCGGCCACGCACCTCGGTCACGTGCGGCAGCTTGGCGAGCTTTGCCTCCATATAGGCACCCACCTTGGCAGCATGGTCGGCATAACCGCCGCGCACGAGCGCGGAGAGCGTCGCGGCGCACGCCGCGACGGCCAAGCAGCTACCGCCAAAGGTCGAGCCGTGGTCCCCCGGCTTAAACACGTCGGCAATCTCCTTCTTTGCCACTACGGCACCCATGGGCACGCCATCGGCAATGCCCTTGGCAAGGCTCATAATGTCAGGCTCCACGCCATAGGTTTGGAATGCAAATGGCTTGCCGGAGCGGAAGATGCCGCACTGGACCTCGTCGGCGATAAGCACGGCACCCATCTCGTGCGCCAAGTCGCGCGCCGTAGCCATAAACTCCTCGGTCATGGGATGCACACCGCTCTCACCCTGGATCGGCTCGAGCATCACGGCACAAATTTCGCTCCCCAGCTGCTTAAAGATCACACGCAGCTCATCCACATCGTTGGGCGTGCAGGCCACAAAGCCACCCGGCAGCGGGCGGAAGCTGTCCTGCAGCCAATCCTGCATGGTGGCGGCAATGGTCTCGAGCGTACGGCCGTGGAAGCCGCCGCGCATGCACACGATGGTGTTGCCGCCATTACCGGCACGCTTGGCGTACAGGCGCGCGAGCTTCATCGAGCCTTCGTTGGCCTCGGCGCCAGAGTTGGCAAAGAAGGTCTCCCAAACCTGCTCATCCGCAGCCGGGGCACCAAGAGCAGCTGCCGTGGTCTCATCGCCGGCGACAATGGCATCGGCAAGCACGCGCGCACCATCTACGTCGTCGTTAGCAAGCTTGGACAGCAGCGCCGCGACCTGTCCGCGCTGCTCGATGTAGAAGTAATTGGAGACATGCATGAGCTTTTTGGTCTGTGCCTCGAGCGCCGAGAGCACAGCCGGGTCGCCATGACCTAGGCTGCACACGCCGATGCCGGCAAGAAAGTCGAGGTACTCACGGCCATCGTCGCCGGTGAGCTTCATTCCGTGACCCTCGACAAACTCGACCGGAGAGCGACCAAAGGTATGCATAACGTAATGGGATTCAAGCGATTGCTGAGCTGCAAGTGACATGAGATGCCTTTCGTTGGGCGCCAGACGGCGCGGGGCTATGGGTGCAGGAATGGGGCGGCTGCGAGTCAGCTAGACCGTCTGGAGCTTCTCGACCTCGTCAAGGTTCTCGGTCAGACGCGCAGCAAACGTCGAAAGCGGATGCGGATGCGTATCGAACTCGTAAGCCGTCTCGGTGGAATGGATCACGGTGCCGACGCCGGCATCGGTCAGCAGCTCCAGGAGCAGCGAATGCGGCGTGGTACCGTTAATGATGTGGGCACGAAATACGCCGCCGGTAAGCGCATCGACGGCCGCACGCAGCTTGGGAATCATGCCCTTATCGACCTCGCCGCCGTAGAGCATTTCGTTAACCTCGTCGAGCGTTAGGTTGGAGATAAGCGAGTCCTTGTCGCTAAAGTCCTTGTACAGGCCATCGACATCGGTCAAAAAGATCGCCTTATGCGCGTGGAGCGCCGCGGCAACGGCACCGGCGGCGGTGTCGGCGTTGATGTTGAAGAAACCGCCGTCCTCCCCCGCCGCGACGGTAGCGATGACGGGGATGTACTCGCTATCGAGTAAGCGCTCGATATAGTCGGTGTTGACGTGCGTCACTTTGCCCACGCGACCGAGCTCGGGGTCGAGCGGCTCGGCGATGAGCGTGCCGGCATCGCTGCCCGACACGCCCACGGCCAGGTTGCCGTGGTGGTTGATGGCAGCAACCAGCTCCTGGTTAACCTTGCCGCCCAGCACCTCGCGCACGATATCCATAGTCGCCGGCGTGGTCACGCGCTGGCCGTTCTTAAACTCGACGGGAATATCGTAATGGCTCAGCGCCTCGTTGATAGCCTTGCCGCCGCCGTGCACGATGACGGGGCGCATACCGATGATCTTGAGCAAAACGATGTCGCTCATCACGTCGCGGCGCAGCTGCTCATCAACCATGGCGGCTCCGCCATATTTGATAACAACCGTCTTGCCGGTCAGGTTCTTAATCCACGGCAGCGCTTCGAACAGCAGCTGCGCGGTTGCTTCGTTGGATTCGCTCGAACGACAATCGCGTGCGAATTTCATAATCTGCCTCGTCTTTCGTATCGTTATCGCGCCGTGCTCCGCTGTCCGCAATCGCGGCAAGATGCACAGCGTGCCTGGAATCTAGGAACGGTAGTCGCCGTTGATGGAGATGTACTCATGCGTGAGGTCGCAGGTCCACACAGTCGTTGCCGCGTCGCCAGCGCCCAGGTCGGCCGAGATCACGATCTCGGGCGCCTCGAAACGTCGCAGAGCCTCGTCCTCGTCAAAGGGAACAGTCAGACCGTCGCGACAGACAGGCATGCCCATCATGTCGATGGAAACGTCTTCCTGATTAAACTTCACGCCGCACTTGCCAAGCGCCATGGCAACGCGGCCCCAGTTGCAGTCGTGGCCGGCGATGCAGGTCTTAACGAGCGGCGAGTTGGCAACGGCACGGGCGGCGATATCGGCCTCCTCGTCGTTCACGGCGCCGGTAACGTTGACCGTAACAAGCTTGGATGCGCCCTCACCATCGGCGGCGATATTGCGCGCCAGGCTCTCGCACACCTCGTGCACGGCAAATGCCAACTCGTCGAAGGCATCGGAGCCCTCGACGATAGGCTCGGCATCTGCGGCAGCGGCGCCGGAGGCAAGCATGATGCAGGTGTCGTTGGTCGAGGTGTCGGAATCGACCGTTACCTTGTTAAAGGTCTGCTTGACGGTCGAGAGCAGCAGGGCATGAAGTGCCGCAGGCTCGACGGGGGCATCGGTAGTAATAACCGCGATCATGGTGGCCATATTGGGCATGATCATGCCCGAGCCCTTGCACATTCCGCCTACCGTATAGACATTGCCCGCATGACCCGCAGCCTCGCTGACATAGGACACGGCGTACTCCTTGGAGTGCGTGTCAGTCGTCATGATGGCGCGAGCGGCATCGGCGCCACCGTGGGCGGAGAGCGCCTCGTAGGCAGCAGGAATGGCGGTCTCAAACGTGTCGATCGGCAGAATCTGACCAATTACGCCCGTGGAGGCGACCAGAATCTGCTGGGGCTCGCAGCCGATGACCTGCGAGGCGATGTTGCAGGTCTCGCGCGCGCAGGCAAGACCGGTCTCACCCGTGGCGGCGTTGGCATTGCCAGAGTTGACCGAAATGCCGGCAATGACGCCGTAGCCCTTGTCGGCGCCGCCCAGGTTGGCACGGCTCACCTGCACGGGCGCCGCACAAAAGCGGTTAGTCGTAAACACGCCGGCCCCGGGACAGGGTTTATCGGGCACGACGAGCGCGTAATCCAGGCGCTCGGGATTCTTCCGGAATCCCGCATGGATGCCTGCGGCCTTAAAGCCGGCCGCTGCCGTAACGCCACCCTCGACGGCGCGAATCTTGATATCAAACAGCTCGATATTCATCGTCTTTATGACTCCTTATGTCAAACAAAAAACGGACATCGGTTGGTGCGCCATGCCAGTCGTAATCATGAGACCAGCTTAAGAGTGGCGCCCCACTCGATGCCCGACTACCAAATCGTTAACAATCGAATGTGCTACACCGGGCACGCCACTGTGGGCAAGCCTCGTCGCTCGTCAAAGCCAGAGACGATATTGGCGCACTGGACTGCTTGGCCCGCAGCGCCCTTGCACAGATTGTCAATGGTGCCCGTCGCCACCAGCACGCCCGCGCGCTTGTTGAGCGCGAGGCCAATCTGGGCGGCGTTGGTGCCGACGACCGAAGCCGTCTTGGGCTGCTGACCGGCATCGAGCACGCGCACGAAGGTGCGGCCAGCGTAGAACTGCTTGTAATAGTCGACAACGTCCTCAAGGGTCAAGGTATCGATTGCCTGCGGCGCAAGCGGCATCGTCACCGTAGAGAGCAGACCACGCTTGAGCGGTGCCAGGTGCGGGGTAAAAACGACGCGATCGGTTAAGCCAAGGATTTGCTCAATCTCGGGCGTGTGGCGATGTTTACCCACGCCATAGGCTTCCAGGTTCTCGTCCGCGCTGCAAAAGTGGGTGCGGGCGTTGCAGGACTTACCGGCACCCGTCACGCCGCTAATGGCATCGACGATTACGGGGCCGTTCTCGGCAACCCAGCCGGCGCGCACGGCGGGAGCGGCAGCAAGGCTCGTTGCGGTGGGATAGCAACCGGCGCAGGCGATCAGCACGGGTTTGCCGTCGGCATGATCGGATGCGGCGATCTCCAAGTCCTGGCAGAACAGCTCGGGCAGGCCAAAGGCACGGGTCTTGAGCAACTCGGGGCTCGTGTGCTCGGCGGCATACCATGTCTCAAAGACAGACGCGTCGCTCAGACGGTAATCGGCCGAAAGATCAAAGCAGGAGACGCCCGATGCAAGCAGCGCGGGCACCTGTGCCATGGCAGCCGTGTGCGGCACGGCAAGAAAAACCGCATCGCAGCTCTTGAGCTCGGGGGCGTCATGCGTGGTGAAAACCAGATCGCTCACGCCAGCAAAGCTCGGATACACCGCGGACAGCGGCTGGCCGGCATCGGCGTTGGACGTAATGGCAACAAGTTCAAACTCGGGATGGCCGAGCACGAGGCGAATGAGCTCAGCTCCGGCATATCCAGCCGCGCCGACGATTCCAACCTTCAAAGACATATCAGACTCCTTGTCTGCGATTTATGCACCGATGCGCATTTCGCAGCGGTCGTTATGAAGTGGGTTGAAACTTTAGCACCAAAAGATGCATGAACACGTAAATGGCTTGCATATTCATGCATTGAAACAATCCCGACACATTCGCTTGAAGGAATTGACAAATGGAGCGGGCCCCGTATTGACCGGCGCTCCTAACGGCGCCGGGCAATACGGGGCCCGCCCATGCGAAAACCAAGTTGTTAGGATGAGCCAGCTGGCTAGAGCTCGACCGGCACCCATTCGTCGTGATTGCAGATAAAAGCCTCGGGATCCTCGACGCTAAAGAAGACGAGCGTGGGGTCGTTAGGCCCCTCATAGTGCTCGCCCAGGTGCTCTAGATGCTTCCACCCGGCTTCGCGCATTTCGTCTAAAGCCCGGTCATCCAAGCCGGCACGCCCGCGCAAGATAAGCCAGCCATGGCCCGGCCACCAACTCGTGGCCTCAAAGCGTTGGTTTTGCAGCAGCTCCTGCCACACATCCTTGGTGCGCGCCGTCACAAACCACAGCTTGCCGCCCTGGATCTGCGCAAACGAAAACGGACGCACATGCGGCTGCCCGTCCACGCTCGTCGCCAAGTACCACGCCGGCACCGACGTCAGATACTCCAACACCGTATTCAATCCGTCCATGTGTCCTCCTGTACTAGCCAGTTTGAGAGCCTGGTTTGTGTGAGCTAGAGCTCCAGGCGCTCCTCGCTGCCGTCGATATCACAGAAGCGCGCGGCAATGTTGCGGACCGAAAAGAAAGCAAGGCGGCCGTCGTTGGCACTCTCGTGTTCCTCGCCGATGCCCACCATGTGCTTAAAACCCGCTTGACGCACCTTGTCGCTCGCAACTGCGTCGTCCTCAAGTGCGGCCTCGCCGGTCAACACGATCCAACATTCCCCCGGCTTCCAGCCCGAGAGCTCAAACTTGGGATTCGCGCTGAGCTCGGCCCACACATCCTTGTCGCGCGACGTGCAAAACCACAGTTTACCGTCATCGACCATGGCAAACGAAAACGGTCTCACGCGGGGCTGATGCCCGTCGGCCACATCGGTCGTGGCCAGATACCACGCCGGAATGCGCCTGAGATACGAACAGGCGCGCTCAAGCTGAGCCGTGCGGTCGTTGTCGGTCATAGGGACCCCTTTCTTGCGCCCGAATCGCGCTTAAACAAGTTGAAGGTTGATGACGATGACGCAGATGAGCAGCAACGCCGTCACCACCGCCGCCAACGCATCGCCGCGGCCAAATGCAAGCGCATGCAGGCGCGTGCGGCCCTGCTCGCCGTGATAGCAGCGTGCATCCATGGCGGCAGACAGCGTCTCGGCATGGCGGAACACGCCCGTGAACAGCGGAATCGCCACACTGCCGAGCATACGCACGCCGCCGAGCGGACCGCCCGTCACGCGCGCGCCGCGGCTTGCCTGTGCATCGGCCGTCTGTTTCATCTCAGTGGCAAACTGCGGCATAAAGCGTAGCGCGATACCCATGATCATGCCGAGCTCGTGCGCAGGAAGTCCCACACGCGCAAACGGCGCGAGCAGGCGCTCAAAGCCCGCGGTGAGGTCGAGCGTCGGCGTGGTGAGTGTAATGGTGCTCATGCCGGCCATCATCAACGTCAGGCGGCACGCCATAAAGGCGGCAGAACGCAGTGAGCCCTCGCTTATCTGCAGAAAGCCGAGCTGCCACAGGATGCGCCCACTCTGATCGGTAAACAAGTTGAGCACCGCGACCACGACGACGATTGCCAGCAGCGGCGCCATCGATGATAGGACCCGGCGCAACGGCACCCGGGACACGGTATAGATCAGGACAACGAAGATTGCGACCGGGACCAGTCCGCGGAAGCTGCTGACTGTGAGCGTCGTGATCAGAAACACAAAGCCCAAGAGCAACTTAGTTCGCGGGTCCAGGCGGTGGATCGCACTATCGCCGGGATAGTAGCTGCCAAACGAAAACGCCTCCATTAGCAGCCCTCCTCTCGCGCGACCGTCTTGGATTTAGCAATGTCCGCGACGTTAGAAGGACCGCCCGAGCGACCGATTAGCAGGTCCACCAACTCGTCTGCCAGCGACTCAACCGTATAAAGGCCGTCAAAGCGCAGCGGAACGCCTGCCTTCGCAAGCGCCAGCGCCATGCGCTGGGCAGCGGGAACACCCAAGCCGATTGATTTAAGCTCATCCGCATGCGCAAACACCTGAGCGGGCGTGCCCTCGGCAAACACCGCGCCCTCGTTCATCACGACAATACGGTCGCAGCAATTGGCGAGGTCATCCATGCTGTGCGAAACCATGACAACGGTCAGGCCATCGCGGTGAAGTCGATCGATGAGCCCTAGGAAATCCCTGCGCGCAGCCGGATCGAGCCCCGCCATGGGTTCATCGAGCACCAGGACTTCGGGCTCCATGGCGAGCACGCCGGCGAATGCCACACGCCGTTGCTGACCGCCCGAAAGCTCAAAGGGACTCTTGTCGCCGACCGTGGAAAGATCGAGGCCTACGCGCGAGAGCGATGACTCGACACGACGGTCGACTTCATTTTGCGGCAAGCCAAGGTTGTGCGGACCAAACGCCACGTCCTGCGCCACGGTTTCGGCAAACAGCTGACGCTCAGGATACTGAAACACCACGCCGACCTTGGCCTTAACCGCAGCGGCGTCTTTCTTGTTTGATAGGTCGAGCCCCAGCGCGCAAATGCTTCCCTCCTGCGGACGGATCAGCCCGTTGAGATGCTGGACCAGCGTCGATTTACCCGAGCCGGTATGGCCTGCTAGCCCCAGGAACTCGCCGCGACGCACCGTCAGCGATACATCGCGCAGCGCCCACGGGCTGCTGGGGTCGTTTCCCCAGAGAGCCTGTTTGCTCGATGTGTCCGCAGTGGTCGAGCGCTTGCGCCAGCGGTGGCGCTCGCGCGGACTGAGCGAATAACTGTACGAAACATGGGATAGCTCAATGACGGGCTCCGACGCGTTTTCCTCGTTGTCTGCCGAAACAGTGCCGTCAGCGATTTCCAACTGGGGCGCGGAAGGCTGCCCCGCGGTGCCCGCCTCACTTCGCTCGGTATAGACCTGCGCAACCTCGGCAACCATATCTGCCTCACGCACCTGCGCATAAACGGGCACGCCCTTCGCACGAAGCGCCACGCCCAAACGACACGACTCCGGCATATCCAGGTTGAGCTGCGCAAGCTCATCCGCCCGCGTCAAAATTTCCTCGGGCGTACCGAGCATGGCAACGTGCCCCGCCCGAAACACCGCGACACGATCGGCCTCGGCGGCTTCTTCCATAAAGTGCGTAATCATCACGATGGTCATACCGCGAGCGTGCAACGCGCGGCAAGCCTTCATGAGGCCCTTGCGTCCACGCGGATCGAGCATCGAGGAAGCCTCGTCCAATATGAGCACGCGCGGTTCCATGGCGAGCACGCCGGCAAGCGCCACGCGCTGCTTTTGGCCGCCCGAAAGCGCATGGGTCTCGTGGCGCTCAAAGCCCACCAGGCCCACGCCCTTCAGCGCCTCGCGTACGCGCTGCGCAATTTGCGCCGATGGCACGCCAAGGTTTTCGGGACCGAACGCAACGTCATCTTCGACAAGCGTTGCCACCAGCTGGTCGTCGGGATTCTGGAACACCATGCCTGCGGTCGAACGAATGTCGTAGACCAGCTCGGGATCGGACGCATCCATACCGTTGATACGTACCGTGCCCGCATCGGGCTGCAGCAGCGCATTCAGATGCTTGGCAAACGTCGACTTGCCCGACCCATTGCCACCGAGGATGCAGAAAAACTCCCCGTCCTCGATGTTCAGATCGACACTGTCGAGTGCCGACACGGCACCGTCATAGCTAAAGGAAACGCCCCGACACTCAATCATGCGCGGCCTTTGACCTGGTCCTTTTTAGGCGTGATGAGGTTGGAGACCGCTTTATACACCGCCAGTGTCAACACCGAGTTAAGCACGGTCTTGATAAGGTTGAACGGCAGCACGGCAGGAATCATGAGCGGGGCGATCACATCGACCGAGCCATACCAGAACCATACGCCAATGGTAAGGTTTGCGACCATAGACAACGCCGTAGCGGCAATAACACCGAGCACCAGGCCAATCACGGCACCCTTATAGGTATGTATCTTCTGATAGACGATAGCCGCAGGCAGAATGTAGCCCAGCGTGGCAACCAGGTTCATAAGCGCGCCGACCCAGTCACCCGTGGTGAGCGCATGGATAACGATAGCCATAGCGGCAACAGCAGTGCCGGCGCCAGGACCATACGCAAACCCGCACACCATCGCCGGTACCAGCGACGGGTCATACGTCAAAAACGGCGCCGAAGGAAGGATAGGCAGCTGCACGTACATAAACAGGGCGCCCAAAGCGCACATCAACGCCATGGTAACGAGCTGATTGGTGCTCCACCTATTCGTGTTCTCAAAATGGATATGCTGCGACTGTTCAGACATAAGATCACCTGCCTCTTTCATCCGGACTCTAACCGTTGGTACTGGGATCTCACCAGTTCAGCCGGCATGCGAACCAACGCACACACGGGTCGCGGACTCATCGGCTCGGTCGCAGGCATCTCACCTGCGCCACGGCGTCCCTTTGACACCGCCCGATTTACCGCCAGTGGGGAATTCCACCCCGCCCTGAAACAGCAATTGCAAGTGTAGCACGAGCAGGTTTTCGCGCAAGTATGCCGAGGGTAATTTATGGTGGGGATCAGCTGCCGCAACAACCACGTTCCCCACCCATCCCAAAGTAACGCGCTTTTCGCGGCAAAGCCGCGAAACAGCGAAAGGGACACGTATCCCCATCAACCACATTCTCCGCCCACGCCGACCTCAAGGCCGTAAACGCAGGGGATCCGGGGGCGTGACGGGGTTTCTCTCCGGAACATTCCGCAGGACGCAAAGAGGCTCCGCAGCGCGAAGCGCGATGCGGAGCCTCTTTGCATGTCCGAGGACGTTCCGGAGAGAAACCCCGTCACGCCCCCGGATCCCCGGTGGGAGTTCTAGACCTTGTCGGCCTTAGTACATACCGCCGCCCTGCTGACCAGCGGTAGCAGCAGCGATAGCGTCCTCAAGCTGAGTGTTCTTGGGCACATCGGAGACGGTAGCCTCGGTGATGAGGATCAGGCTGGCGACGGAAGCAGCGTTCTGCAGGGTGACGCGGCTGACCTTGACGGGGTCGAGGACGCCCATCTCAATCATGTCGCCCCACTCGCCGTTGGCAGAGTTGAGACCCTGGCCGGCGGGCAGCTCGGCAACCTTGTCGACCACGACAGCGCCCTCAAAGCCAGCGTTCTTGGCGATGGTAGCGACCGGAGCGGTCAGAGCCTTCTTGACGATGTCGACACCGATCTTCTCCTCGGGGTCGTCGAGCTCAACGGCGTCGAGCGCAGGAGCAGCATCCATGAAGGCGACGCCGCCACCGGCGACGATGCCCTCCTCGACAGCAGCGCGGGTAGCCTGCAGGGCGTCCTCGACGCGGTGCTTGATCTCCTTGAGCTCAGACTCGGTAGCAGCGCCGACCTTGATGACGGCAACGCCACCGGAGAGCTTGGCCAGGCGCTCCTGGAGCTTCTCACGGTCGAAGTCAGAGGTGGTGTTCTCCATCTCACCCTTGATCTGAGCGATACGAGCGTCGATGGCCTCCTTGGAGCCAGCGCCGCCGACGACGACGGTGTTGTCCTTAGAGATGGTGACGGACTTAGCGGTACCGAGCATATCGGCGGTGATGTCAGCAACCTTCACGCCCAGCTCGTCCAGAGCAGCCTGGCCACCGGTGAGGACGGCGATGTCCTCGAGGATGCGCTTGCGGCGATCGCCGTAGCCCGGAGCCTTGACGGCGCAGACGTTGAGGGCGCCACGGATCTTGTTGAGGACCAGGGTCGGCAAAGCCTCGCCGTCGATGTCCTCAGCGATGATGAGCAGGCCGCGGCCAGCGCGCTGGACAGCCTCGAGAACGGGCATAATGTCCTGAACGCTGGAGATCTTCTGGTCGGTGATGAGGATGTACGGATCCTTCATCACGGCCTCCATGCGGTCGTTGTCCGTGACGAAGTAAGCGGAGACATAGCCCTTGTCGAACTGCATGCCCTCGACGGTGTCGATGGTGATATCGAACGTCTGGGAATCCTCGACGGTGATGACGCCGTCCTTGCCCACGACCTCCATAGCCTCGGCGATCTTCTCGCCGACCTCGGGGTCACCGGCAGAGATGGTACCGACGGAAGCGATCTGCTCCTTGGTCTCGACAGGCTTGGCCTGCTTCTTCATCTCGGCGACGGCGGCGTTGACGGCCTTGTCGATGCCGCGACGGATGGCCAGCGGGTTAGCGCCAGCGGCGACGTTGCGCAGACCGTCGTTGACGATGGCCTGAGCGAGCAGGGTTGCGGTGGTGGTGCCGTCACCCACGGTGTCGTTGGTCTTGGTAGCGACCTCCTTCACCAGCTGAGCACCCATGTTCTCGATGTTATCCTCGAGCTCGATCTCCTTGGCGACGGAAACGCCGTCGTTGGTGATGGTCGGAGCACCGAACGTGCGCTGCAGCGCAACGTAGCGACCCTTGGGGCCCATGGTGACGGTAACGGCGTCGGCCAGAGTGTTGACGCCCTTGGCAAGCTTAGCGCGGGCATCGGTGTTGAACGTAATGTTCTTTGCCATGGTAGGTAATCCTCCAAAAGAAATGTGACTCGCGTCGCCGCTTCCGAGTCCTATGCGGCGGGCGCGTTCAAAGACGAATCAGAGATTCTGACGAGACTAGGCCTCGACGACAGCGTAGATGTCGTCGGCGCGCATCAGCAGATACTTCTCGCCGTCGACCTTGACCTCGTTGCCACCGAACTTACCGTAGATGACAACGTCGCCAACCTTGACGTCCATGGGGATGCGCTCACCCTTGTCGTTGACCTTGCCGGCGCCCACGGCAACGATGGTGCCGCGCTGCGGCTTCTCCTGAGCGTTGCTGGCGATGTACAGACCAGAAGCGGTCTTCTGCTCGGCCTCGTCGGGCTTGACCAGAACACGATCTGCAAGCGGCTTCAAAGACGACATGCTTGTCTCCTCCTTTTTGGGCCGCGCGGTTATACCACGCGAATTAACCCTTTTTGTTTGCGTACGCGTTGAATGGTACCCACGAATGGCGGGTTATACAACACGGAGTCAAAAAATCTTATTTTTTGGCACTTAGATTTTCTGAATGCCGGGGGACAACTTAGCGATGCCTCCCGTGTGGCTCCGGAGGGGCGGGGCGTAAGGTTTCCTGCTCGGGCAGTCCTGCTCGCACGAAGGCCACATTAAGTGGCCTTCGGCTCGTGCGGAACTCGCGATAAACCTTATGCCCCGCCCCTCCGGAGCCACACGGGAGGCAGGCTAACTAATTCGGGCCCGGCATTCAGAAAAGTCAGTGCAGCAAAATGGCGATGCGGATGGGGTTAGCGCTCGTAAATCAAGTTACCTGCCAGGTAGGTGGCCTGAACCTTGGTGGCTTGCAGTTCTTGGGGGTCAACGGTGAGCGGGTTTTGGTCCAGGACTACCAGGTCGGCATACTTGCCGGGCTCCAAGCTGCCGAGGTTTTGCTCGTCGCCCGCTGCGTACGCGCTGCCCAGGGTATAGTTGCGCAGAGCTGTGGCCGCATCGATGCGCTCGCTCGGCAGCCAGCCGCCCTCGGGCCAGTGGCTTTTGGGATCCTGGCGCGTGATAGCCGTGTAGAGCACGTTCATGCTTGTAACAGCTGTGATAGGGCTGTCGGTACCGAAGGCTTGGCGAATGCCGCGCTGCTTATAGGTCGCAAACGGCCACATGATGCGGCTGCGCTCCAGGCCCAGATCGCGCTCCGGTCCACCCGGGTCGAGTGTAATGTGACAGGGCTGGCTCGAGGCAACGACGTTAAGCTTGCGTAGACGATCGATGTCCTCGGGCAGAAGGTTCTCCAGGTGCTCGAGCGTGTTATGGCCGTGCTGGGGCAGCCCGTACAGGTCGGAGGCCTCCTCAAAGATATCGAGCGCGGCATGAATCGCACCGTCGCCGATGACGTGGATGCGCACGGTGTGGCCGCGCTCCGCGGACGCCAGAACTAGCTTGCGCATGCGCTCGGCGGGAACCGTCAGACGGCCCTGGTCGCCCGGGAAGCGCGGATTGGTATAGGGCTCGGTGAGATATGCCGTGTGTTCGCTCGACACACCGTCGAAAAACTGTTTAAAGCCTGGCGCCGAGAGCAGCGCGTTGTTTGCGTAGCGGGTCTGGAGTTCTTCCAAGCGCGACTGGTCATCCAGCAGCGTGGGGAACAGATGGGCTCGGATGCCCAGCTTGCCGGCTGCCTGCAGTTTGTCGTAGACGTCGTCGCGGATAAAATCGCAACCCGGCATGGGCATGAGCGACATATCGCAGATCGAGGTGATGCCCTGCTCGGCCATACGCCTCATTTGATCGGCGTAAGCGCTTGCGATGCGATCCTCCCCCAGCCACTCAAGGCAGCGCGGTAGCAGCTGCATGGCAGCCGCCTCGTGAGCAATGCCCGTGAGTTCGCCGTTTGCATCCTTGTCGTAGCTGCCACCCGCCGGCGGCTCGCTGTCACGCGTCACGCCGAGTGCCTCGAGCGCGCGGCTGTTGAGCCACAGGGTATGCCCATCGCCCGAATACATAACACAGGGGCGATCGGGGAAGGCGGCGTCGAGGGAAGCCTTGGTAGGGTGCTCGGGCGGATCCCAGCGGTAATCGCGCCAGCCCTGGGTCACGACCCAGGCGTCATTGGGCAGGCCCTGGGAAAACTCGAGCGCATGTTGCACCAGTGCCGCCTCTGACGTGCCCATATCCATGAGCATGTACGGCGAGGAACCGACCGAGGTATGGAAGAAGTGCAGGTGGGCGTCATGGAAACCGGGGCAGATGAATTGCTCGCCGTAGTCGACCACCGGCGTGGCGGCAGGTGCGGCGGCAATCACGTCATCGGGCGCGCCGACCGCGACGATGCGATCACCTGCAATGGCAATCGCCAGCTCGCGGGCGGCATCGATGCCGTCTTGCGCGGTAAAAACGTTCTTGGAGCAGATAATCCGATCGATATGTTGCATGGGCGTCCCCATCTCTGGCAGGAAATTCAACACCCCCGAGTGTACTCCCCCGCTCTTGTTACAAAACCCCAAGCGGCAAACGGCAACTTTACCAGCCCTAGCGGCAGGTGGCATACTGGAGAAAGCCTGTACGATTTTGCAATCAACCCAGCAAGGAGCAAATCGACCATGACGAAGACCAAGGCACAGCAGATTATGGCGGCAACCGAGGTTCGCGCGGCAGACGACGTCACCGCGGCCATCCGAGATATTGCCACCGAGTTTGAACCCTATATCATCAAGCAGCGCCGGCACTTCCATAAGCACCCGGAGCTGAGCCTTGCCGAAGAGCGCACGACCTCCGACATCGCCAACCAGCTCGACGCCATGAATATCCCCTACGAGCGTCCGCTCAAGACCGGCTTGGTGGCAACGCTTCGCGGTACCGCGCCCGATGCCTACCGCGAGGACGGCACGCCGCGCCGCCGTATCCTGCTGCGCGCCGACATCGACGCCCTGCCTGTCACCGAGCAAACCGGCGAGGAGTTCGCCAGCGTCAACGAGGGCTGCATGCACGCCTGCGGTCACGACTGCCATATCGCCATGATGCTCGGCACGCTGCAAATCCTGCGCCACATGACCGATGACATCCACGGCGAGATTCGCATCGTATTCCAGCCCAGCGAGGAAAACGGCCAGGGCGCCAAGCTCATGATCGGCGCGGGCGTACTCGACGGCGTCGACGGCGCCTACGCCGCGCACATCTGGAGCGAGGTCGACGCCGGCACCGTAAGCTGCGAGCCCGGCCCACGCATGGCAAACACCGACTGGTTCCGCATCGACGTCCGCGGCACCTCGTGCCATGGCGCCATGCCCCAGCGCGGCCACGACGCCGTTATGGTTGCCGCCGAAATCGTCAACGCCCTGCAGACCATCGTCTCGCGCGAGATTAGCCCCTACGAACCCGCCGTCATCACCGTCGGCGAGCTGCATGGCGGCACCGCGCGCAACGTTATCGCCGGCACGGCGTACCTCGCCGGCACGGTACGCACCTATGGCGACAGGACGCATGAGGAGATGCCCGAACTTATGCGCCGCATCGTGGAGCACACCGCGGCTGCTCTGGGCGCCGAGGCCGAACTCACCGACTACACCATCGCCAACTACAAGGTCGAAAACGATGCCGCCTCGAGCGAGCGCTGCCGCCAAGCTGTGCTCAAGTGCTTGGGCCCCGCGGGCGAGGGCCATTACCGCGGCACGCTTTCGGGCGAGGACTTCTCGGAGTATCTGCGCCGCGTACCGGGCGTGCTCGCCTTTGTTGGCACGCGCAACCCCCAGATTGGCGCCACCTATGCCCAGCACTCCTGCTTCTATAAGATCGACGAGAGCGTGCTCGCCAAGGGCTCCATGGTAGCCGCTCAGTATGCCATCGACTTTTTGGCCGAGCCCACGCAAGAAGAGCTCGACGGCCCCACGATCGCCGCGGTTGCCGAGACCAATCCCGACCTGGCAGCCAAGTTGCGCTCTGCCAAGGCAACGGCCGCCGAGGCCCGCGACGCCATGCACGATGCCCGTACCGCCCGCCATGCCGCCATCAAGGGCATTCACGATGCCCGTGCCGCCGCTCGCCACGAGGAGAAGCATGGCGAGTAGCCGTCACGCCCACCCATAACAACCTGGCTAGAGCAAAGCGGGGGCGAACGTTATCTCAACGTTCGCCCCCGCTTATGTGTCGACCGCTTTTCTAGCGCGTCCTCCGTCACGACAAGTAAGAGCGGAGGATGGTGAGCCAGCGTGGGGTTTCGAGGTGGATGATATCGGTGGGAACTCCGGCGGGAGCGTGACCACCAAAGAGCAGGCCCGCGTCTGCCGGGTTGATAAGGCGCACGATCCATACGGCAACGACCAGCACGCACAGAACAATAACCGCAATGTCGATGCCGCGCTTTAGCTTGCTCGATGCCACCTCCTCTCGCACGAACGCGAGCGCAAACGCAATCGGCACCACCCAAAACAGCGGATGGTAGGCAAAGGCCGCCGCAAAATCGAGGCGCAGTGCTGCCAGCCAGGCCCTCGTCATGCCACATCCCGGACAGGGAATGCCCGTCATCAGGCGAAACACGCAGCCGATATCGAGCAGGTAAAGTGCGAGCCAGGCGACAAAGAGCGCGCCGATGCAAGAAAGGGCGCGGCGAATGAGTTCCGCCGCGCCCTTATGTCCCTGGGAACTGTTCACGCCGCTCTTATCGTTAGGCACGAGCGCCAAGACGGACGTTGTAAGCCGTTGCCATGGCATTGGTATTCTTGATGATGATGTTCATGGCAAAGATGAGGCCAAGGCCGCACAGCAGCGCGCCGACGATCTGCCACATAAGAACGGTGGTACCGTTCTCCTGGAACATCAGGCCATAGCGAGGAGCATTAGCCTGCAGGCGGTTACCGATCTTGTAGTACCAGTAGAGTGCGTAGAAGCCGCAGGTCACGAACGACAGCAGGATAAATGCTGCCAGACCCGGCGTGGAATCGCCGTCGTCCTGGCACATGACATTGATGTCGCGGGCGAGGCAATAGAGGAAGTAATATGAATAGATGCCGCAGGTCACGATGGAAAGCAGGAGCCAGCCGATCACGCCACGGTCGGTTTTAATCGGAGTATAGCCCATCGGGGCAGGTGCAGGCTGCTGAGCATACTGCTGCTGAGCATACTGCTGCTGCCCGGCGTACTGCTGCTGAGGCTGAGGTTGAACTGCCTGAACCGGAGTGGGCTGAATCTGCGTGGGCTGCGGAGCAGGCTGGGGCTGAGGTGCAGGCTGCGGAGCAGGAGCAGCGGGAGCGGCACCGACGGCAGAACCGCAGACGGGGCAGAATTTGGCATCATCCGAAATGGGAGAACCACAAGTGGGACAGAACATAAGCCTCTCCTTTTCCTATGGCGTTGCACGCCTTCAAACCTTACACGACTATGTTCTCAACAATAGCCGCGACGTTGTTGCGCAACATTGATCAATTTCCGAGAAATATTGCTGCAACCGTTTTCCCAGGCATTTTCTTGCTTTCGCAGTAGAAAAAGGCGCCCCGGGCTCAGTTGCCCAGGGCGCCTCGACCGACTATTCGGTTTGATTGTTTTCGGCAGCAGGATTATCGCCCGGCTCATCCGCCGGCGTGGCAAGGGCATCCCAATCGGGCTCCGCAGGCGTCGCCTCGGGCGCCGGTGCAGGCGCAGGCGCCGGGGCAGGTGCCGGGGCAGGTGCGGGCGCGGGTGCAGGGGCAGGTGCTGGCGCGGGCGCGGGTGCCGGAGCAGGGGCAGGTGCGGGTGCCGGTGCAGGGGCTGCACCAGTGGCGGCCGTGGGGTTGAATCCCGCAGGAGTAGGCTTCTTCTCACCCGGGAGCACAAACGTCAGGACATCGTCGGCATCCTCATCGGCCCACTCGCTGGCATAGCGCGCGGCCCAATAGCCAACGGCGCGATACTTGAGCATCTTGCCAAACACAGTCAGGAACACCGTGACAAAGGCAACGATCATCAAGAACAGGATGAGCGTAATGCCGCCGCCCTCGATGATTGCCTCAAGACCCGTGGGGCGATAGTAATAGCTATACATACCAAACGTAGCAATGGCGCCGAAGATGGCGGTGAAGATCCACGTGATGATGTGCGACACGATGCCCGTCAAAAACTCGGGAAGAATCGAGGCGCAGAATAGCTTGCCCAGGTTGGCCTTATAAGACTTCCAGACCTTCTCGAGCGAAAACGCGCTTTCCACGCGCCCCGCGACGGCAAAGTGCATCACGGCGGCATCACCAAACATCTTAAAGAAGATGCCCAGTACCACCGACACGATCATGGCAAAGACAAGCAGCCCCATCGAGCCGAAGAGTGCGGCCTCGAGACCGCTCGAACCATTGAAATAATATGAACCGACGGCACCGATCACGACGCTCTCGATAGCCGAGAACACCACGCCAATCACCGGAATAATGGCCACGAACTCGAGCACACCGGTAATGACAGACGAGAAAATGCCCAATCCAAACGAGGTCGAGCGCAGCAGCGGACGCTCCATGCCGTTATCATCCTTGAGCGACAGGTCACGACCCCACTCGATGGCAAAGCCCGCGCCGCACACGCTTGCCACGTACGCGAGCAAAAAGCCAATGGCCGCTGCGATACCTCCGATAACGGGGATAAACAGCACCAGCACCGAGACAACACAGATCAGCGCCGGCAAAAAGGCGATTTGGCATACGCGAACCAAGGCGCCGGGAACCTTAAGCATGTCGTTGAAGGCCTGAGCCATGCAACCCTTGGGCGCGTTCATAGCCGGCTGGGGCGCAACGAACGGCTGCGGCTGCGGCTGGGCAAACGGCTGGCCCTGCGGCTGAGGTTGAGCTTGCGGAGCGGGGCCGGCGGCCTTGACCTCGGTATTAGGGGCACCGCAAACGCCGCAGAACTTGTCGTTATCGCCCATGGGGGCGCCACACTGCGAACAGAACATCGAAATCATCCCTTCGTATCTAGAGCGAATCACCTGGATCGCAAACGATGTCTTTGGCATCATTATCGCCCAATGTAAGGACAAATACCCCAAGATGACCGATTTGCAACGCAGGTGGCTTTATTCAATGATTCGAAGGGTACGCCCGGGCTAGTTCGTGCCGCGGAAGCCCTTGCCGACGATTTCGGAGCTATCGACGATGGTGATGAAGGCGCCAGGGTCAATCTCGCGGGTATAGCGGCGCAGTTGCACTGCCTCGCGACGGCTCAGCACGCTCATAATCACCGTGACGCACTTGCCCGAGAAGGCGCCGTAGCCACGGCTGATCGTTGCCGTGCGGTTGAGATGCTTGACGATAAACTCCTCGACCTTAAGGGGCTCGGAGCAAATGATCGTGCAGACCTTACGAAGGTGAATGCTCTCGATAGCCTTGTCGACCACAAGCGTCTTGGCAAACAGACCGAGCACGCAGTACAGGCCGACGCGCGGGCCATACAGGAAAGCCGCGATGGTCACGATGCCGATATCGACCAGCAACAGGGCACGGCCGATCTCGAGCGTCGTGCGGCGCTTGAGAATCATGGCAAGAATGTCGGTACCACCCGTGGAGGCGCCAATGTCAAAGACAATGGCACTGCCCAGCGCCGGCAAGATGACGGCAAAACACAGGTCGAGCCACATATCGCCCGTCATCGAAACATCCGACGGAATGAAGAGCTCAAACAGCGAGACGTAGGCCGAAAGCGCAAACGAGGCAAAGACGCTCCAAAGGATTGCCTTGCGCTCCAAAAAGATAAAACCCAGGATGACCAAGACCGCGTTGATAATCCACATAAAGACGCCGACGGGCAGAGTCGGGAACAGCGTGGACAGAATGACCGACACGCCCGAGGTGCCGCCGAAGGCAAAGTGATTGGGGGTTTTAAAGGCCACGATGGCAAAGGCCGTGAGGACCAGGCCCAGATTGAGCTCGGCAAAAAAGCGCGGAAAGCCTGGCTCCTGGCTGCGCTTGCGGCCGGCGCGCTCGCCACGTTCGATATCCTCGCGACCGACAACGCGCTCCATCGGCACCACCGGAGGACGATGCATCTCCTCGGCGGCACGCGACGCCGCCTCTGCCGCAGCGGCTTCAATCGCCCATGCCTTGCTTTCGGTCTCGTGTTCGTCGGCCATTACGGCAACCCCTCGTTAACAATTTGGAAACAATGCGCCCATTAGGGTAACGCGGAACGCGAAGATTGCAACCCTTAGTTAGACGAGCGGTATGCCTGCGTCGGGGGCATACAAATAACGGCCGGCCGCACATACATCCGTGCGACCGGCCGTTTTGCGTTTTCGCAGGTAAAACCTGTCAAAATAAACATCCCTTTTTGGTAGGCTACTCGTGCTGGCTGGTGCGGTGCTCGTACTCCTCCGGGGTGATGACATCCTCGATGCGCAGGTTGACGCCTGCCACCTCAAGGCCGGTCATCGCGGCCAGACGCTCGGTGACGCGCGCCTTAACATCGTCAAAAATCGCAGGCGCATAGGCGCCGTACTCGATGATGACCGAGATGTTGACGACCACGCGGTTGTCGTCGGTGACCTCGACCGTCACGCCCTTGGTCAGGTTCTCGGCACCAAACTGCTCCTGCACAAAGTGCATAAGGTTACCCTTCATGCCCAGAACGTGCGGCACCTCGCGGGTGGCCATGGCGACGATTTTCTCGATCACGCCGTTGGAATAGGTCAGCGAGTCCTCGGACTCGTCCGTCTCCTCGTCCATCTCCTCGTTATCCTCGCCCGCATCGGACTCGGCCTCGACGAGTGCCTCGTCCTCGAGCGTTACGTCCTCCGCCTCGGCGGCGACGGCCTCATTCGCCTCGAGCTCGGTATCGGCTACATCGACCTTCGTGTTAAAAGCCATGGTTCCTCCTTATGCCTGCCGCGGATGCGACAGTCGAATACGTATTAGCGGCCGCTAAACAGACGGCCGAAGAAGTTGACGATACCGTTCTCGCCGTCGCGAATCTGGCCGATCACGGCGCCGATCAGCACAAAGAATGCGATGACGAGCGTGTCCCACAGGCCCAACGTAAGTACCAGCACGGCGAGAATAAAGCCTGCCAAGGCGCCGAGCGTAGTGTTGGGGTGGCGCACGGCGTAGCTCCAGATAGCAGCGCCCGTACCTTTGATGAGACCCATGGCCTCGTCAAAGTCGTTGGCGGCGCTGTCGTGCTGCTCGCCGGCCTCGGGCTTGGTGTCGGCGGACTCGCCTGCCGGCGTAGCGTTCTGGTCGATCGTCAAGCGCGGCGTACGGGCGGTCTTGTCTTGGTTGGTATCACTCACCGGAAACCTCCACGGTCTGGACGGTAGTCTTGGACGGCAAAAAACGGACGCGCGCGGTCGTGCCCGGCGTGCCGAGCATGGTGTCGCAGGCCTCCTCGATGCGTTGCTGCATCGCGATAGCTTGAGAGGCCACGTCCCGGTCGTCGAGTGCGATGGCCTCGACCTTAAAACGAACGCGCGACTCGTCGGAGCCTTGAACGCGCGCCTCGATATGCTCAACCATCACGCGATCATCGCACTCCGCCGCGGCACGGGCGCACGAGGAAAGCGCTGCAAGCGTGACCTCGATATTGCGCTCCCCTGCCGGATGCACGCAGGACGGCTCGCGACGCGCGAACATCAGGCGGAAAAAACCGATGAGCACGCCAAGTGCCACGATAGCGGCACACGCCGTAACGACGACGCGAGGCATGGCGTCACGCAGCAGCAGCATAAAGCGATACGTATACGGTCCCCAGAACTGGCAGATAAGCGTACCCAGCGCCACGATGGCGGCGGCAAGATACACGATCGCTAGGGCTCGTTTGAGTACGCGCACGCGCGCTCCCTTCAGGTTTCGGTCCACAGAATGCAAAACGATTCGCATCGTTATAAAAGAGCCGGGTCCGGTGCCATACGCACGCGGATCCGGCTCATCTATTCCACGAGGCTTGCATGCTCGCTTCATTATGCCCAGATATGCACGGCTTAACCCGTGTGGGCGCTACTCCTCCTCGAGGGCAGCGATGACCTCGTCGGTCATGTCCATGGTGCTGTAAACATCCTGGACGTCGTCGAGCTCCTCAAGACGGTCGATGAGGCGCTGGACCTTCTTGGCGTCGGTACCGGAGACCTCGGTCGGGGTGGTCGGGACCATGGTGGTCTCGGAGCCCTTGACCTGGACGCCCTGCTCCTCGAGCGCCTTGGAGACAGCCATGACGTCGTTAGCAGCGGTCCAGACAATCCACTCCTCGCCGGCGTCCTCGTAGTCCTCGCCACCGGCCTCGGCGATGGCCATCATGAACTCATCCTCGTCACCGGCAGGACCGTTGGCGATCATGGTCTCCTTCTTGGCGTTCTCGTCCAGGATCTCCTTGGCGACGACGATCTGGCCCTTGCGCTCAAACTGGAAGGCGACGGAGCCCGAGGTGCCCAGGTTGCCACCAGCGTGGGAGAAGGCGGAACGGACATCAGCGGCGGTGCGGTTGCGGTTGTCGGTCAGGCAGTCAACGTAGACGGCGACACCGGCGGGACCGTAGCCCTCGTACACGATGTTCTCGTAGACGGCGGCGTCGGCACCCGAACCGAAGGCCTTGTCGATAGCGGACTTGATCTTGTCCTTAGGCATGGACTGAGCCTTGGCCTTGGCAACGGCAGCGGCGAGGCTAGCGTTGTTCTCGGGCAGCGGGTCACCGCCGAGACGGGCAGCAACGGTGATGTTGCGGCTCAGCTTGGAGAAGAGGGCGGAACGCTTGGCGTCCTGCGCGCCCTTACGATGCTTGGTTGTGGCCCACTTAGAGTGTCCGGACATACGTGTCTCCTATCGGTTTCGACCTAAAGCCCAGCGCAGATGCTCGGGCAATATAAACAAACGTCGTTATGATATACCTACTGGCCTGCGAGATAAACCCCAAAATGAAGGCGACGTGATGATGCAACCCCTTGGTGCAAAGTAACCTGCCCCCTTTGCACCAAACTTAGGACCAGAGGAGGTCGCTGCGGGTGATGGTGGCGCCGATGGCAAAGGGCATGCAGGCGATGACCGGGTACAGGTAGCGCATGTAGGTCGAGCCGTTGCAGGGACCGATCAGGCACACGGCGAGCACGCCCAAAAGCGGCACCCAAATGGCCAGCCCGCGCCACGAATGACGACGTAGCAGATAGGCCACCACGGCGATCATGATCCACACATAGGTGGCCGAGCTCATGGCGAGCGAGATAAACGGAATGCGCTGCACCGCCACGCGATACAGGTTGATCAGGTGGTCGCACCAGCGCACAACCTTGCTATCGACCGGATGGAAGTCGAAGTACTTGAGGTTATCGGGCTTCGCCATAATCTCGGCACTGCGCGCCGTGCTGTAGACCCATGCATCGCGGGCACTCGGATAAAAGTAGCCGTAGTAGTTATTGATGAGCGCCGAGATATAGCACTCGGGATCCTTTTTGAACATCTGGGCCCACACCTCAAAATAGGCCTTGATGTCCTCCTGCAAGGCGTACTCGTTAAAGCAATTTTTGACGGCGTCCGACTTATCCGGGTTGTAGCGGCGGCCCAGATTCTCGTACTTGAGCACACGGTCGATCACGGCACGCTCTTCGTCGGTCACCAAGCCGTCGCAAGGAGCCTCCACGATGGTGCCGTCCTCCTTAACCGTGGGGTTGACGCCCGAGTTGAGACCGTCGTGTTTTTGGACGAAACGAGCCGTCTGCTGGAACGGAATCGAGAGGATTTCGCGCTTGGAACCAGGCGTGATGTCGTGCGCCGGCATAAAGACCTTGGTGAAGTACATATTAGAGGCAAGGCAGAGTGCAAGCACCGCAAGAACTCCCACCCAGCGGAAACGCGGGATGGCGCCCGAAGGCGCAGCACCAGCCAGCTTGGCCGCACGGCGAGCCACATGTGCGTCCCATGCGCAAAACGCCGTCGCGATTACGCATGCCGCCAGGGGAAACACCAGGCCGCCGTTGCGCAGAAACGTGGAACCCATGGCGCCCAGAGCGAGCAGCAGCCAGTCGTGGCGCGCAAAGAGCACGGGCCTCTGTTCGCCCGCACGCTCGGCATTGGCATCGCGACGGGGCAGGCCGCATGCCACGAGCTTCACGGTCTGCACCAACAGCACCAAAAACGCGTCGGCAAACAGCACATCTTTGGTAAGCAGGGCCGCGTAGTTGGAGAACATGGGCATAAACACAAAGAACAGCAAGATCACGCCGCGGACCGGCAGGCTCACGCCCAGCTTGCGCAGCGACGAGATGGAATAGGCCATGCAGGCGGCCGTAATGACGAACTGAGCGCAGGTGTAGATGGCAAGACCTACGTTGGCGCTGTTGAACAGTGAAAGCCCCAGCTGGACGCACGAACCGATGATAGCCGTGTGTACCACGGGGTGATGTCCGTTGAGCAACACATTGGGATTGAGCAGACGCAGGTAGTCACTCGTGCCGTTGGGGTAGTTGAACCACTGGCGAATCTGCGCACCCGTATCTCCCATAAAAAGGCCGGGCAGCGAAGCGATGAGCGTGGGCGCCCAGGCGACCATAAGCACCAGGAAGGGCCCGGCAAAGGGATGGACCGAGAGCACGGCGTGAGCCATACGCCATACGCGGCCAAAGTGCGCTTCGGAAAACGGAATACGCCGAGAGCTCAGCCAATCTAGACACTCAAAGGCAAGGTAGAAGGCAACGACCGCCAAGAGCATCCAGCCCGCACCGCCTATCCAGGCGCAAATGATGCGTGCCTTGTCGCCAAGCACGATCTCGGCCGAATCGGTGAGGTCGTAGCTACGGCCAAACACCATGCAGACGGCAAAGAACAGCGACGGAAGGATCACCGAAGGACGCCAAGCATCGCCGCGGCCAAAGAATACGTAGCGAAACGGCAGCGTGAGCAGGCAGGCAAGCGCAAGCAGCATGACCGCGTCGGTATGGCCGGCAAACGAGAGGAGCACCTCGTAGCACACGTACAGCATGCCCGAGGCTTTGGGGTCAATCGCCAAGACTGCGTTGCTCGACACCGGGGCGGGATCGATGGAAAACGCCGTGGTCGCCAACAGCGCGAGCAAAAATGCGATGAGCGTCTGCTTGGCGGGGTAGCGCTTAAACCAGACGATGAGGGCAGCGTCGCGCGCAGCCGTTGTGGAGAGGTCGGAATCCTTCACAGTCCGAAAGCCTTTCTAGAAACCTATCAAACTCGGCAAGACCACCACAAAGGCGCCTGTCCCCTTTGCGGTGGTCTTGGTGGTTAGGCGTCGAGGTAGATGCGCTGGGGGCGATTGCGGTGTCGGGCGAAGATGATGAGCGCCAGACCGGCGATCACGAGCGGCAAACTCAGCAGCTGACCCATGGTGATGACGCCGCCCAGCAGATAGCCCAGCTGCGCATCGGGCACGCGCACAAACTCAACGAGAAAGCGGACGATGCCGTACCCCATCACGAACACGCCCATAAACGTACCCTGGGGCAGCAGCGGCTTTTTGCGGCTGAGCACCTGCAAAATACAGAAGAGCACGACGCCCTCAAGAAACGCCTCGTAGAGCTGGGAGGGATGGCGCGGCATATCGCCCGCGGTGCCGCCAAAGACCACACCCCAAGGCAGATCAGTCGGTTTGCCCCACAGCTCGCCGTTGACGAAATTGGCACAACGGCCCAGGCACAGGGCCAGCGGGGCGCCGATCACAGCAAGGTCGGCGACGGTCCAGGCGTCAAGCTTGTACATGCGGCACACGATGATGCCGCCCAAGATGCCGCCCACCAGGCCGCCGTGGAAGCTCATGCCTCCCTCGTTGGTGGCAAAGATTTCGAGCGGATGGGTCCAATAGTAGCCATCGCCGTAAAAGACGACATAAAACAGGCGCGCGCCGATGATGAGACCAAAGACCGCGCCGACCACGACGCTCGTCAGGTCATCAATCGTAATGTCGAAGCCCCAACGACGCTGCGTGCGGTACATAACGACCGCCGTGAGCAGAGCGCCGACCACGTAGGCCAGGCCGTACCAGTAGATGGTGATGGGACCCGCCGAGATCGCGACGGGGTCAAGCATGTGGTAGAGGTCGTTGAGCATATCGATCCCCCTGCTCCCTACATACAAATGCGGCCGCGGGCCTTGCGCTCGCAGCCGCATATCTGGGCGTAACGTCTATGCGGAGCGTACCGTCCGCAGCTTTCGCATCTTAGAACGGCGCGTACTCGTCGTACAGGTCCTCGGCCTCGCCGGAAGCATTGACCTGCTCAACGCGGGTAACGCCGGGCACATGCTCCTTCAGAATGCGCTCGATACCCATGGAAAGGGTTAGCGAGCTCATGGGGCAGCCGGCGCAGGCGCCCTGCAGCTCCAGCTTGACAACGCCCTCGTCGTCGACGCCCACATACTCCATATCGCCGCCGTCGGCCTGCAGGTTGGGGCGAATCTCTTCAAGAACCTTCTTAAGCAGCTCTTCGTTAACAGCCACAGGGGCTCCTTTCTCACAATAACGCGGGCACGCCCGCGGACAGAAGCTATGTTACTACAGCCATGTACCCGCTCACGAGCCGTCCATGCGCGCAGACGCGACTTTCACGAGTAGTCAATTTGGGACAGGGCTCTTTTGGCTGTGTTCGTCGTCAGATAGCGACAACGCATATTACTGCCGAGTCTGTCCCCCGGTACCAATCTGGACATCGACGATGACCTGGCGGTAGCTGATGCCGCAGGAGTCGAGAATGCGGCGGCTGATACGGCCGTCATCGGTGTCGGCATACTTATTGTCCAGGTAGACGACCTCGCCCACGCCCACCTGCGCCAGGATCTTGGCGCAGTCGTGGCACGGAAACAGCGTGACGTAGACCGTGGAACCCTCAAGGTCTTTGAGCGAGCCGCGGTAGTTGAGCACGGCGTTGGCCTCGGCATGCACCACGTAGTTGTGCTTATCCTGCAACGGGTCGTCGCTCGTGCCCCACGGGAAAAAGTCGTCGTTGAGTGCCGAGGGCGTACCGTTGTAGCCCACTGAAAGGATGCGGTGGTTGGTGTTGGCGATGCACGCGCCCACCTGCGTGTTGGGGTCCTTACTGCGGCGCTGCGCGGCGATGGCCACGCTCATAAAGAACTCATCCCAGCTAATGACGTCGCGGCGCTTGCCCGACGCAGTTTGATGAAGATCGTCCGACATGGCAGACACCTCCGTAATCGCAATATTTTGACCCATTGTAGCAGGTGGAAGGCGGAGACGTTTTTGTCCCATCACCCCCATCGCTACGCGCGACGGGGCTTTTGATTGATGTGGTAGAGCTCGGCGAGACCCCGCAGCGTCAGCGCATCATCGACCGTCAGGCTATGGCCGACCAGCGCCGCAAGCGCCTCGGCATCGTCGCCGGTAATGACGATGGGCACATCGCTCTCCCCCGCGGCCTTGGTCGCGCGCATCTCGGCAAGCACCATGTCGAGCATGCCGTCGATGCGTGCCACCTCGCCCAAAACCACGCCCGAGCGCATGGCCTCACGCGTGTTGCGGCCGATGACGTGCGTTGGCGCCGAGGGCTCAACCTGGGGTAGGCGCGCTGCTGCCGCCGAAAGCGAGCGGGCGCCGAGGGCCAGGCCCGGCGCGATAACGCCGCCGACAAAGGTGCCGTGCGCATCGATGACCTCGATATTGGTCGTGGTGCCTAGGTCAATCACAATGCACGGCGAGCCGTAGACGGCGCGGGCCGCCACGGCATCGGCGATGCGGTCGGGGCCGATCTCGGCCGGGTCATCGTAGTGCACGGGCATGCCGGTCTTAAGCCCCGGCCCTACGGTGAGCACGCGCCCCGTGCAGGTACGGGAAAGCGCTACCTTCCACGGGCGCTCGAGCGCCGGGACCACGCAGCTCAGCACGGCAGCCGCGGGCACAAGCGCACCCGGCATGCCCGCATCGGCCGCCAGTGCGGCCATGACCTGCACGAGACGCATGCGCACCTCGTCTGCTGTGATGCTCGACGGCGTGGTGATCTCGCACGTCGCAAGCGGACATTCCTGCGCCGCGGCCGAATCCTCTGCAAACAGGCCAAAGCGAATGAACGTGTTGCCCACATCGACCGTCAAAATATATGCGCACCCATTAAGCATCGTCGGCGCTCCTTTCGTCTGCCCAGCAGTATATCGCCTACCTAAACCAGTCATCCCAAAATGACTAGCTTGCGGCTATACTGGTGCGCGGTCGTTTGCGAGCTCACGCGGCGGCCCTTGGTAACCCGACTTCCCGCGCCGTATCCGTAACGGCGCTCCCGGGGGAAGCGGATATACGCAAAGGAGTTTTATATGAGCAATCCCTCGAACCGCGCTTCGATGCGCGGGCAACTCACGCTGCGCGGCGTCGTCATCGGCGTCCTTGGCTGCGCGATCATCACGGCAAGCTCGGCCTATACCGCCCTCAAGATGGGTGCGCTCCCCTGGCCGATCATTTTCGCTGCCGTCATTTCGCTGTTCTTCCTTAAGCTCATGGGCAACGCCAGCCTCAACGAGGCAAACGTCACCCACACCATCATGTCCGCAGGCGCCATGGTCGCCGGCGGTCTGGCGTTTACCATCCCGGGCGCCTGGATGCTGGGCTATGCCGACCAGATCAGCTGGCTCGACATGTTTATCGTGGCACTCGCCGGCACCATCTTGGGCCTTCTGGCGACAGCACTCATCCACCGTCACTTTATCGTGGACGCCGCGCTTGAGTTCCCCACCGGCAACGCCGCAGCTCAAACCCTGCGTGCTACCGAGGCCGGCGGCAAGACCGGCAAGCAGCTCTTTGGCTCCATGGCCATCGCCGGCATATACAGCGTGCTGCGCGACGCCCTGGGCGTGGTTCCCAGCATGCTGTGCACGCTCAATATCCCCGGCGTGACCTTTGCCATCTACAACTCGCCCATGTTGCTGTCCATCGGCTTTTTGGTGGGCTTCGCCCCCGTCGCGTTCTGGTTTGCCGGCGCGCTGCTGGGCAACTTTGGCATCATTGTCGGCGGCACCGCTGCCGGTCTGTTTGACGTTATGACCGCACAGGGCATTGTTAAGTCCCTGGGTATGGGCCTCATGATGGGCTTTGGCGTCGCCGTCGTCCTCAAGGACATCCTGCCGCAGGTCGCCGGTATCGTCCGCGGCCTCGCCGCCGACAGCTCCACCGACACCGACGAGCAGTCGCTCATCTCGGGCTCCCTTAAGCTCGACGCCGGTATCATTGGCCTGGGCGCTGCCGCCATCGCCGTGATCGTTGCCATCGTACTCGATCTTGGCCCCGTTCCGGCCGTCATCGTCACGCTGTTCACCTTTGTCACCACCATCATGAGCGCGCAGAGCTGCGGCCAGACGGGTATCGACCCCATGGAGATCTTTGGCCTCATCGTCATGCTCATCGTGGCTGCCTTCGCGCAGCTCGCGCAGGTCAAGCTGTTCTTCATCGCCGGCATCGTGGCCGTGGCGTGCGGCCTTGCGGGCGACGTCATGAACGACTTTAAGGCCGGCGCCGTGCTGGGCACCAACCCGCGTGCGCAGTGGATCGGCCAGGCCATCGGCGGCATCGTGGGCGCCCTGGTCGCCGCCGCCGTCATGGTCGCGCTCGTCACTGCCTATGGTCCGGACGCCTTTGGCCCCGACAAGAGCTTTGTGGCCGCGCAGGCAAGTGTGGTCGCCACCATGGTCTCGGGCATCCCGAGCGTGCCGTGGTTCGCGGGCGGCTTTATCGCCGGCATCGTCATGTACTGGCTCGGCATTCCGGCCATGATGATCGGTCTGGGCGTGTACCTGCCGTTCTATATGTCGCTCACGGCTTTCCTGGGCTCCTGCGTTAAGCTCGCCTACGACAAGTGGGCCGCTCACCGCGACGCCGAGGCCGGTCTTTCGGACGAGGAAAAGGCCGCCAAGGACGCCGCCTTCCAGGAGCAGGGCCTGGTTGTCGCCAGCGGTCTGCTCGGTGGCGAGTCTATCGTCGGCGTTATCCTAGCGTTTGTCTCTGTTGGCCTGAGCCTGCTGGGCTAAACTCAACAACAACGTACCAGCGCAGAGCGCGGGGTCGGAATCAAACCGGCCCCGCGCTTTTTTGTATCTGCCAAAACCCTCGGCAGTACTCGCATGTGGCGCGTCTTCCTTTGCCTGCTCGCCTAAGTTCCATGTCAAGATGACCGCCCCGCCCGTCACGGTGTAGAGTACATGCTGCGAACGCACCCGCGTTCCTGCGGCAATACGAGGTGGACATGGAACTCGACAAACAACAGCTCAAGCGATTGCGCGAGCGCCATCATCGGCGCCATGGCATCCGCCCCGCCCACAGCGAGGCCATGGAGAACGCAAGTCGCTTTCTAAAGCAGGCATTCAACATTCGCGATGGACGCGCGCCCTATCACGTGATTCGCAAGCGCTTTGTAAACGGGGCGCGCCTGACTGGCTCGCACTTATGCATCCTGATCATTGCCATGTTGATCGCGAGCATAGGCCTCGATATCGACTCGGATATCGCCATTGTAGGCGCCATGCTCATCTGCCCACTCATGGGCTCGGTTCTTGCCGTGGCATACGGCATTGCCACGCTCGACCGCGAGATTACCGTCGAAGCCGTCGCCGGCCTTGCGCTGCAAATGGCCTTTTGCCTGGTCACGTCCACGTTGTACTTTAAGCTCTCGCCCCTTGGCACCACCACGGCCGCCATCATCGACAATTCGACACCGACTGTGTGGGACCTTGCCGTCGCGCTCGCGGGCGGCTTTGCGGGCGGCCTGGGCAACTCGCGCGACCAGGAACCCGCCACGCTCATCGCCGGCGTGGCCGTGGCGACCGCGCTCATGCCACCTCTGTGCGCGGCGGGCTATGGCATCGCCATCGCAAGCGGGTCGCTGTTTCTCTCAGCGCTTTACGAGTTTGGCATCAACGTGGTCTTTATCGCACTCGCGGCCGAAGCCGTATTACTTATCTTGCGCGTGCCGCTCAAGCGCGACCTCAACGGCGACGGCATTGTAACCGCCGAGGAAAATGCCGAGGTCGACGAGCTATCGCGCAAGGTGCGCCGCCGCATCATTGTGGGTACGGTAGTCTTTGCCATCCCCTGCATCGTTATGACGGCGGGGTCTATTGGCTCGGCGCAGGCCGGCGTGCAGGACGGCTACGGTGTCACCGAAACTACGCGCGAACTTGCCGCGGTGCTGCCGGGCTTTAAGGATTACACCGTCGCCGTCGAGACCTCAGCTGCCGAGGGCGAGGAAGAGGGCATCGTCGAGCGCGAGGTTGTCGCCCACGTGACGACAAGCGAGGCGCTCGGGACGCACGACCGCCACGTCGCCCGCAAGCTCATCGACCTCAACGTACCCGAACTCGATCGCGTAGAGTTTGATGTGAAATGATGCCGGCGCGGGATGAGCGCTCGCACGGACGCAAGTTATGACGAGGCGCAGACGCGATACGGACACGAGCAAATAGCGGGGTTCAGTTCACACCCGCGCCCCGCTCGCTTTTTTATTGCCGTGAATCAACTGTCCGAATCGACCTCGCCAGACTCCACCGTAAACGCCGGATCGGTGCTCACAAGATAAAATCGGGTCACCTTAGTATTTCTAATTAGGTAAATCTGCCCTTGATTGCGTCGGCGCGAAATATACGCCACGTGGACCGTACCAAATATTTCGCCGTTTTCATTCTTTAATACCAGAATGTTGGGGTCGTCCATACGCTTAAACTGCCCGTCTGTGCAGATTCCGTCTTGGTCGACCAGCTGCCATCGACAGTTGTCCTCCTCAAGAAAAGCCAGGGTTTCCCGACTCGTTTTGTCATCCCGATAGAAACCATCAATGGCAAACCCTTCGGAAGCGCATTCCTGCATATAGGACGTTTCTCGGCTTATAGCAAACAGCCCTGTAGCGCCCAGTAGCACAGCCAGGCAGACCACTGCAAGGGCTATCGAAATAGCACGGCGACCCATGTTAGCCCAACCAATAGTTGTTTAACGGAGCGCGAAACATACCCGGAACCTCCGATATCAGGGGGGACGTCGCCAGCGTATCGCCACCGTGTGGCGTGCGGAAAAGGCGGCGACTTTGGGCGTATCGTCGGTTTTTCCACGACGGCGTCGGCATCATGACGGTGCCGGTCTCGCCCACCGTCTGAAGCAGGGCCTCGATCACCGGCTGCGCGCCGCCGCACACATACCCCAGCGCGCTGAGCGAGCAATGGACCATAACCGTCTGCCCCACGCGCATACCAACGGCAGAAAGCGCGCCGAGGATATCCTGCTTCAGCACGATTTTCCGGTCCATTGCCGTCCCTTTCTATTTCTAAGCTCGTCTTCTCACTATTGACAGCCGAAAATGATCCGTTTTCCTCCGTTCCCGAGGGATCATTTTTTAGTACTTGAAGAAGCCCTCGCCCGAGCTTTCGCCCAGCTTACCTTCGTCGAGCATTTTCTTGAGGACGGAGGCCATGGCCTTAAAGTTGTAGGGCATCATCATCTTTTTGAGCAGCGGGCTCACCAGGCCCGGGACCTTCTGATACTGCATAACGATGTTGTAGGCCGTCTGGATACCCACGGTGTCGAATACGCGGAATGGGCCCTTGGGAGCGCCAGTGCCGCGCGTCCACGCGAGATCGATGCTCTTGGGGTCACTCACGCCCGAGACATACAGGTCAAGGCCCGAGAGTAGCCATGGCACCAACATGGAGTTGAGCAGGTAGCAGTTCTTTTCCTTGTTGACGGGAAGCGCCAGCATGCGAATGTCGTTGGCAAAGTCGACGAGCTCGTCGAAGTAGCGCTTGTCGGTCTGGTCCTGGGCCATGACCTCGGTCATGTTGTTCTTCCAGATGGAGTTGGCAAAGTGTAGCGATAGGTACTTCTCGGGGCGGCCGGTGTACTTGGCAAAGGTGCTCGGCAGCAGCGTGGAAGAGTTGGTGACGATGACGGTCTTTTGCGGCAGAACCGGGGCGAGCTTCTTGTAGAAGTCGATCTTTGCCTGGGTGTCCTCGGCCATAGATTCGATGACCAGGTCGGCGTCGGCCACTGCCTTGGCAAGATCGAGCTCCAGCTTGAGCGTGGAGTAAGCACGCTCAACGGCGGCGAGTGCCGCTTCCTTGTCGAAGGGCTGGCCGCTATCGGCGATACCGGCACACCACTCACCCGTGCCGTCCGCCATGCCTTCGATAGCCGCGATGTACTCCTCGCGCACATGATCGATCTTGGGCTGGGTGCGGCCGATGCTGCCCTCGCTGCGCAGCCAAATCGTTACATCGAAGCCGCAGTAGGCTGCCTGAAAGGCAATCTGGCTTCCCAACACGCCGCCGCCGGCAACACAAACAGTCTTGTAGCTCATAGGAACAGTCCTCTCTTACGTAATTCCATAGATGTGTATTTATTCAACCGTAAGAGGACTGCACGCCGGGCATAGGTTCTATAAACGGACGGTAATTTGCGGCGAACGGCTACATCTGTTCATTATCTCAGGGTTCCGAGGGCAATTATTGGTGTCACTGAGACGTCGTTTTCGGAAGTATGCGGCAAATTTCGGAACCCTTGAGCACACCCCGGTTTTTCGCCAATAAAACCGCAGGTACAGAGATTGGACATATCCGGTGTGCTCGGCCTATTCAGATTTTGCCGCATACTTCCGAAATCTATGTTCATAAGGGGTAATAGCTGGGGCGTTTGCGCAACATATGTCCAGCAAAAATGGGTGGTAGCCGTACCGGCTACCACCCATTTGTCTTATATCCGGCTCGAAGCAGGCCAACTACTTCTTTATGCCGCGTCCCAGACGCTCAGCGACCGACGCCACGGCACTCTCGTCGACCGAGCCGCAGCTCACGCAGCCGTCATGGGCACGCATCTGGCCGGTGACTTCGTCCATCGCGAGCGGCGCCACCTTCTCGAGCTTAAAGCCCTTGCCGGCACGCATGTTTTCCTTGGCCACGCTGATCATGAGCTTAATGCGGTTGAGCTGGTTGACCTCGGATGCACCGGGATCGTAGTCCACCGCGACAATGTTGCTCTCGGGGTGCTGACGGCGCAGCTCCTTGATCACGGCCTTGCCCACCACGTGGTTGGGCAGGCACGCGAAGGGCTGGGTGCAGATGATGTTGGGCGCGCCGTGGTCGATCAGATCGAGCATCTCGGCCGTGAGTAACCAGCCCTCGCCCATGTTGTTGCACACCGAGAGCACCGTGCGAGCCTTGTCCGCCATGGTGCCGATGCGCTCGGGAGCCTCAAAGCGGCGGGACTTTTCGAGCATCTCCTCCACCGGCGTACGCATCCAGTCCACGAGCTTGATGAGCGCCTGCATGCTAGCGCGCGCCGTGGCAGAGCTTCCCAGCTCGTCTTTTTGAAGCTCGGCGTTGCTCATGGAGTACAGGAAGAAGTCGAGCAGGCCCGGCACCACGGCCTCGCAGCCCTCGCGCTCGATAACGTCGACCACGTGGTTGTTGGCTGTGGGATGGAACTTGACCAAGATCTCACCGACCACGCCCACGCGCGGCTTGGTGCCCTCGCCCACGAGCGGCATAGTGTCGAACGCGCGGATGGCCTCACGGCACAGCTTGGTGTAGTTATGCCTGTTGAACTTGGGCGCCAGCTTGCGGGCTCGTGCCATGTACTCCTCGTAGAGCGCGTTGGCGGCACCGGGCGTGGCCTCGTACGGACGGCAGCGGTAGAGCATCTGCATCATTACGTCACCGAAGAGCACTGCGTAGACTGCTTGCTTGAGCAGCGCCGGCGTAATCTTAAAGCCGGGGTTGTCCTCGCCGAGCGCCACGGCCGAAAGCGAGATCACCGGAATCTCGGGGTGGCCGCTCTCGCGCAGGGCCTTGCGGATGAGCGCGATGTAGTTGGTGGCACGGCAGCCGCCGCCGGTCTGGCTGATGACCACGGCCGTCTTGGAGAGGTCGTACCGACCGCTCTCGATGGCCTCCATGATCTGGCCCGTCACCAGGATCGACGGATAGCAGATGTCGTTGTTCACGTAGCGCAGACCGGCCTCAACGGCGTCGTGATCGGTCGAGGGCAGCAGCTCTAGGTTGTAGCCGGCACCGCGGAACACCTCTTTGACCAGGTCAAAGTGGATTGGCGCCATCTGCGGGCACAGGATGGTGTAGCCCTCGTCGCGCATCTGCTCGGTAAAGGGCACCTTGGGCCATGCGGTCGAAGCACTCTCGCGCTGCGCCTCAAACGTGTACTTGCGGCTCGCGAACGCGGGGGCATCCTTGGAGGGCGTCACCGGCGCGGCATCGCCCTGCTCGTAGGCCTCGCCCGCGGCCGTGGCCTCGGCCAAGCGCTCGGCCTCCTGGTCCTTGAGCGCCGCCATGAGCGAGCGGATGCGGATGCGCGCGGCGCCCAGGTTGGACACCTCGTCGATCTTGAGCACGGTGTAGATCTTGCCACTGGCCTCCAGGATCTCCTGCACCTGGTCGGTGGTCAGGGCGTCCAAGCCGCAGCCGAAGGAGTTGAGCTGAATCAGGTCCAGATCGTTGCGCATCGTCACAAAACGGGCGACGGCGTACAGGCGACTGTGGTACATCCACTGGTCGACGACGCGGATGGGGCGCTCGGGCTTTACCAGATGCGCGAGCGAATCCTCGGTAAAGACCGCAAAGCCAAAGCTCGAGATAAGCTCGGGCAGGGCGTGGTTGATCTCGGGGTCGTTATGGTAGGGACGACCGGCGAGCACAATGCCGTGACCGCCATGGTCCTCGACCCACTTGAGAGCCTCCTCGCCGATGGTCTGGATATCCTCGTGGAAACGCGCATCGGCCTCAAAAGCAGCGTTGACGGCGGCATCGACCTCGGAGCGCGTGATCTTGGGACCGCGCACGCGACCGCGACCGGCTTGGGCATCGGCCACGCGGTCAACAGCGAGCACCTGGTACAGACGGCGCTTGAGCTCGGTCTTGTCGTGATACGGCACAAACGGATATAGGAACTCAATGTTCTGCTCGCGGATCTCGTCGATGTTGAGCGCCAGCGCCGTGGGGTAGCTCATGACGATGGGGCAGTTATAGCAGTTGCCGGCCGTCGGATCCTCCTTGCGCTCCCAGCGCACGCACGGCATCCAAATGAAATCGACGTCACGGTCGATGAGATTCATCACATGGCCGTGGCTCATCTTGGCCGGGTAGCACACGCTCTCGGACGGCATGGACTCGATGCCCGCCTGGTAGGTCTTTTTGCTCGACTGGTCGGACAGCTGCACGCTAAAGCCCAGGCGCGTAAAGAACGCATGCCAGAAGGGGTAGTTCTCGTACATGTTGAGCGCGCGGGGGATGCCGACGGTGCCGCGCGGGGCCTCGTCGGGGCTCAGCACCTCGCGGTTAAAGAGCAGCTCGTTTTTCTTTTTGAAGAGGTTGGGGGCCTCGGTCTTTTGCTTTTTGTGGCCGGCGCCCTTCTCGCAGCGGTTGCCGGTAATGAAGCGCCTGCCGCCGCCAAAGTCGTTGACGGTAAGCTGGCAGTTGTTGGAGCAACGGCCGCAGCGGACGTGCTTTTGCGTCACGGTGAGGTGCGCGATGTCCTCGGCCGAAAGGATGGTCGAGGTGCCGTCGGCACCGGCGCGATCGCGGGCGAGCAGGGCCGCACCGTAGGCGCCCATGCAGCCGGCGATGTCGGGACGTACGGCATGCACGCCGGTGAGCTGCTCAAACGCGCGCAGCGTGGCGTCGGACATAAAGGTGCCGCCCTGGACGATCACCTGGCTGCCGATCTCCTTGGGATCGCGCAGCTTAATGACCTTGAACAGGGCATTCTTGATGACGGAATAGGACAGGCCGGCCGCGATGTCGCCCACCGTGGCGCCTTCCTTTTGCGCCTGCTTGACGCGCGAGTTCATAAAGACCGTGCAGCGACTGCCCAGGTCGACCGGGGCCTTGGCATGGATGGCGGCATCGGCGAACGCGCGCACGTCCATGTTCATAGACACGGCGAAGCTCTCGATAAAGCTACCGCAGCCCGACGAGCAAGCCTCGTTGAGCATGATGTGCTCGATAACGCCGTCCTTGACGCGCAGGCACTTCATGTCCTGGCCGCCGATGTCCAGGATAAACTCGACGCCGGGCAGGAATGCCTTGGCGCCGCGCAGGTGCGCAACGGTCTCGATCTCGCCGGAGTCGGCCTTGAGGGCCTCGATGAGCAGCGCCTCGCCGTAGCCCGTGGTGGTCACGTGGCCGATGGTGCAGCCGGCGGGGATGTGGTTGTAGAAATCGGCCATGATGACCTTGGCCGTGCCCAGGATGTCGCCGTTGTTGTTGCCGTACCAGGTGTGCAGCAGCTGACCGTCCTCGCCCACGAGCGCGGCTTTCATGGTGGTGGAGCCGGCGTCGATGCCGATGAACACGCGGCCGGTGTAGCCTTCGAGCTTGCCCTTGGGGACGACTTCCTGGTCGTGGCGGGTCTTGAACTCGGCAAAGTCCTCGTCGGTGGCAAAGAGCGGATCCAGACGCTCGACCTCGGCACCCTGCGTGTCACCCAGGGCATCGATGGCCTCGATGAGCCGCGGGAACGTGCTGAGCTTGTTGGACTCATGCGCCATGGCGGCACCGCTCGCCACGAACAGGTGAGCGTTTTGGGGCACGATACGGTGCTCCTCGTCCAGGTTGAGCGTGAGGTAGAAGCGGTGGCGCAGCTCGGAGAGATACTGCAGCGGGCCGCCCAGGAAAGCGACGTTGCCGCGGATGGGACGGCCGCACGCCAGGCCCGAGATGGTCTGGGTCACGACGGCCTGGAAGATGGAGGCGGCCACGTCCTCGGGGCGGGCGCCTTCGTTGAGCAGCGGTTGGACGTCGGTCTTGGCAAAGACGCCGCAGCGGCTGGCGATGGGATAGATGGTGGTGGCGTTGGCCGCGAGTTCGTTAAGGCCGCTGGCATCGGTGTGCAGCAGGGTTGCCATCTGGTCGATGAACGCGCCCGTGCCGCCGGCGCAGGTGCCGTTCATGCGCTGCTCAATGCCATTATCGAAGTAGATGATCTTGGCGTCCTCGCCGCCCAGCTCGATGGCGACATCGGTGGCCGGGATGAGGGTCTCGACGGCACGCTTGCTGGCGATGACCTCCTGGACAAACTCCAAATCGAGCCACTGGGACAGCAGCAGGCCGCCCGAGCCGGTGATGGCACAGGTCATCTGGGCAGTCGGCAGCACAGTCGCGGCGCCCTCGAACAAGTCGCGGGCGCAAGCGCGGACGTCGGTGTGGTGGCGCTGGTACTTGGCGTAGACAATCTGGTTGTCGTCGTTGAGCACGGCGAGCTTAACGGTGGTGGAGCCCACGTCGATGCCCAGGTGCAGGTTGCCGTGGGCGTTGCCGGGGTTGAAGATCGCGCCTTCGGGGGCGTGGGCGGCGGCTACGGGCTCAGCGGCGGTGGCGGGCTCGCTAGTGACGGACGCCTCCCCCGCCGCGTTCTTGGCATCGGCGACAGCCTCGACAACTTTCTCGGCAGCCGCGGTCGCGGCCTTCTGCGCGGCGTCCACCACGGTGGGCGCGGCCTCGCGTGCGGCGGCGATCATGCGGTCCTTGATGCCCTCGACGAGTTTGCTCATCTGTCTCTCCTCTTAGTTGTTGGACTCGACGGTTGCGGCGGTGTCAGCCGCGTCCTCGAGCTGCAAGTTCAATAGCTTCATGCCGTATTCCGGCACGTTGATATCGATGGGTTGGCCATATAAGTCGCCGGGACGCACAAAAGCGATAACCGTCATAATACGCGCCATGGTCTCGGGCGATTCGGTGAGCCCACGCTCAAACCAGCGCTGAATCAGGCCGACCTCGGCACTCACGACATAGGTAACGTAGTAGTCAAAGAAGGTGCCCAGTGCCAGGCCCAAGATGCCCGTCTGTGCACGCGGCACCACGGCCTCGCGTGCGGTATCGATGATCTTTTTAATAAAGGCGGGGTCGCCGCCCGGGCCCAGTAGGGCCC
>CABQJV010000003.1 GCA_902464565.1 uncultured Collinsella sp. | reverse complement strand
TCTCGGAAGGCACGTGCAGACCTTTCGTCATGGCCTCCTACCTTTCTTTCGGGCCTTACTGGCCGAATGTATCAGCGCCCCTCCGTATGGGACGCTGCTTGCTGACAGCTCTAGTTATATCCAAAAACCACCCGCAATTCCACCTCGCCCCCGAACGGTCAGCAAAGTGCGATGAACGGTATATCGCATACGATTCCCCCATGATGCACTTCAGTTCTCTAAAGCAGGTTTTCAAAGGTAATCGTTCTTTTTTCTAAGGAATTGAGCAAGATTGCACAAATAATTTCATGTTTAGGAATTGCATAGCTAAAACGGTTTTCTGCATATATATATCGTCTGTCCATGATTCAATTTGAATTCGATTATATTCAGCTCGCAATCATTCTTATTCATACATCCTCACCAATTGAGTATGGATATAGATTGTTTTCAAAACGAGTCGGGCAGTTAGTTGCATGCCTTGACGGCGTAAGAAGTAGGTTAAGATACCGTTCGCACAATACGTCCGTGCCACAAGTCGACTAAATTGAGACAATAGTGAAAAGGGGTAGGCTACCGTCCCCTGCGGGGACTGAACGGACAGATGCATATGCCGAGCAAAATCGAAAAAAAGCAAGCCGCCGCAAAGCTGCGCAAACCGCCGCGCGACTTCTCGTACACGCAGAACCGAGAGCTCAGCTGGCTACGCTTTGACAACCGCGTGCTCGACGAGGCTTTTGATGAGTCCGTGCCGCTGTTCGAGCGCCTTAAGTTCGTCTCGATCTTCGAGTCCAACCTCGATGAGTTCCTCATGGTGCGCGTGGGTGGCCTGTCCGACTTGGCCGAGCTCAAAAAGCAACCTGTCGACAACAAGAGCAATATGACCGCCTCCGAACAGGTCGATGCTGTCATGGCAGAGCTGCCCGGGCTCCTTACCCGTTGGGAGTCCATCTTTAAGAACATCGAAGGCAAGCTCGATACCTTGGGCGTTCACCGCGCCCGCATCGATTCGCTTACGCCCGAGGAGCGCACCTTTGTAACCCGCTACTTCCAGGCCTACGTATCGCCGGTCATCTCACCGCTGGTGATCGACCCGCGCCACCCCTTCCCCAACCTGCGCAACGGCGCGCTCTACCTGGCGTGCGGCCTGGACGGCGTCACCGACGAGGAGAGCCTGCTGGGCCTGATCGAGATTCCCGCCTCGATGAACCGCGTGGTCGAGATCCCCTCGCCCACCGGCACCTACTCCTACATTCTGCTCGAGGACGTCATCCTCGCCTGCCTGGACAGCTGCTTTGGCTCCTATAAGCCGCTGGATCGCGCGCTGATCCGCGTCACCCGCAATGCCGATATCGACCCGGACGGCGAGGGCGTCGAGGAGGAAGAGGATTACCGCCAGCACATGAAGCGCATCCTCAAGAAACGCTTGCGCCTGCAGCCGGTGGTGCTCGCCGTATCGGGCTCGCTCGAAAAGCCAACGCTCAAGACTATCCGCAAGGCGCTCGAGCTCTCGCGTCGCTCGGTCTTTACCTGCGATATCCCGCTCAACCTGGACTATGTCTTTGGCATTGAGGGCAAGATTCCCGAGCATCTGCGCAACGAGCTGCTCTTTACGCCGTTTAAGCCGCAGCCCAACCCCACCATCGATATGACCCGCTCTATCCGCGAGCAGGTACTTCAGCACGACAAGCTGCTCTTTTACCCTTACGAGGCCATGAACCCGTTCCTGGATCTGGTGCACGAGGCCGCCTACGACCCCGAGTGCATCTCGCTGCGTATCACGCTCTACCGCGTGGCCAAGCAGAGCCGCCTGTGCGAGTCGCTGATCGATGCCGCCGAAAACGGCAAAGACGTCACGGTGCTCATGGAGCTCCGCGCCCGCTTCGATGAGCAGAACAACATCGAGTGGGCCGAGCGCTTGGAAGAGGCCGGCTGCACCGTTATCTACGGCTCCGAGGGCTTTAAGTGCCACTCCAAGATCTGCCAGCTCACCTATCGCGAGGGCATGGCGCTTACACGCCTGACACTGTTGGGCACCGGCAACTTTAACGAGAAGACGGCCAAGCTCTACAGCGACTTTATGCTCATGACCGCCCATCCCGGCATCGGCGAGGACGCCAACCTGTTCTTCCGCAACCTGTCGCTGGGCAACCTGCGCGGCGACTACCGCTTCCTGGGCGTGGCGCCGGTCGGCCTGAAGCCGCTCATCATGCGCGGCCTGGATCGCGAGATCCAGCGCGCCCTCGTTGGCGAGCCCGCCCGTGTGTTCTTTAAGCTCAACTCGCTCACCGACCGCGAGGTCATCGACAAGATCGCTGAGGCATCGTGCGCAGGAGTTCGCGTGGACATGATCATCCGCGGCATCTCGTGCCTCAAGCCGGGCGTTCCGGGCAAGACCGAGAATGTGCATGTCCGTTCTATCGTCGGACGCTTTTTGGAGCATGCGCGCGTTTACGCCTTTGGCGTGGACTCGGACATGATCTATCTGAGCTCGGCCGACATGATGACGCGCAACACCGAGCACCGCGTGGAGATCGCCTTCCCCGTGCTCGACCCCACCTGCCGTGCCCTGGTCCATAAGTACATGAGCATGCAGCTACGCGACAATGTGAAGGCCCGCAACCTCACGAGCGACGGTACCTGGGTCCCCATGGAGCGTGCAGAGGGTGAGAAACCCTTCAACTCGCAGGAAGCCCTGCTGGAGCGTGCCTATCGCAACGCCGAGGCCGCCGCGCAGCAGCGCGCGCGTGAGAAGGAACGTGTGGCCGAAGAGGCTATTCAGGCCGAGGTTGAGCGCGAGGCAGTTGTCGAGCCCACTGTCGAGCCGGAAGCAGTTGCCGCTCCCCCAGTGAATGAACCCGTGGCTGCCGCAGAGCCCGCCGTGGAGAAAGCGCCCGAGGTTCAGAAGGTCCAGGCAACCGTCATTGAGCCCGAGCCTGCACCTGCGCCTCAGCCCGAGCCGCAGGTCACCAAGCCCGCACCCGAGACGAGCGCCCGTCGCGATAAGCCCGCCGGCAAGACCAAGGCCATCGAGCGCCATCGCCCCGGTCGCGTGCGCATGGGACTGGGCCTGATCGGCCTAGGCCTTAAGACGCTCATTACCGGCAAGACGAAATAGACGTTTGTAGAAGCGCCCCGCATTTGAGGAAAGCCTCGGATGCGGGGCGCTTTTCCCTGCTACCATGGTGCGGACAACAACGCGAATGACAGGCAGGGATATGAAGCTCACTATAGAATCGATGACCTACGGCGCCGATGGACTGGCGCACGCCGACAACGGCAAGGCCGTCTTTGTGCAGGGCGCCGTGGCAGGCGACACCGTCGAGGCCGAGGTCGTACAGGACGGCAAGTCGTTCATGCGCGCCCGCACCACCGAGATTCTGGAGCCAAGCCCCGATCGCATTCAGTCTCCCTGCCCCTTCGTGGGCATCTGCGGCGGCTGCTCGTGGGGCAATCTCTCACGCACGACACAGCTCGCCGCCAAGGAGCAAAACCTGCGTTCCACGCTCGAGCGCATCGGCAAGTTCGCTCCTGAGCAGGTCGATGAGCTGGTGCAGCCCATCCGCCATACCAAGGACGACTGGGGCTACCGCAATAAAATCGAGCTCGAACCGACCGTCGTCAACGGTCGCGTACGCCTTGGCATGCACGGCGTCGATCCCAGCAAAATCGTGACCGTCGATTCGTGTCCGTTGTTCGACAAACGCTTCCCTAAGGCACTCAAATCGGTCGTCGGCGCGCTCAACTATCTGAGCGGCAGCCACGATCTGGGCCTTGAGCGCGTGGGCATTCGTGCCTCGCGTCGCACCAAGGCGCTCGAGGTCGCACTCTGGACGCCCACGGGTTCCTTCCCGCGCTCGCAGGTCTCCCGCGTGCTGGCGGACGCCGCTCATCCCACGAGCGTGGTGCGTGTGATGAGCAAGGGCGAAAAGAAAGCCCGCCGTGTCTCCAAAGTCGAGATGCTCGCCGGCGAGGGCTCGTGGACCGAGAATATCGCCGAAGGCCAGATGCGCTTATCTGCCCCGTCGTTTTTCCAGGTCAATACCAAGGGCGCCGAGATTTTGATCGAGCTCGTCATGGACGCGCTCGATCCTCAGGAAGACGAGCTGGCCGTGGACCTGTACTGTGGTGCCGGCACCTTTACCCTGCCGCTCGCCCGCCGCTGCGATTTTGTCGCCGCCGTCGAGGCTTACGGTCCGGCCGTGCGCGACCTGCGCCGTAACCTGGAGATCAGCAAGCTCGATAACGTCGACGTTATCGGCGGCGACGCGGTGCGCGAGTTCCCCGATCAGGACGCCGACGTCTTGGTGGTCGACCCGCCGCGTGCGGGCCTCGCCCCCGAGGCAATCGACCTCATCGCTAGCACGAGCGCTCGCGATGTCGCCTACGTGAGCTGCGACCCGGCGACTCTGGCCCGCGACCTCAAGCGCTTTGTCGAGGAGGGCACCTTCTCCCCCGTCAAGATCACGCCGGTCGACCTGTTCCCGCAAACCTTCCACTGCGAAACGGTCGTCCACCTCAAGCGCAACTAGCCACTTAATCATTGCTCAAAAAATCATTGGGAAATCGAGCGTGGCAAGCGGAGGTCTTCGGGGTATAAGACGGCTAATTGTATGCCGCCTATGAAAGGAACCCTCATGCCCAGCGTTGCCGTTCTCGCCGCCGATGGCTTTGAAACTATTGAATGTCTGACCATGGTCGACGTCATGCGTCGCGGCGGCGTGCGTGCCACGCTCGTCTCGATCATGCCCACGCGTGAGGTCGTAAGCTCGCTGCAGATTCCCGTAACCTGCGACGCACTCTTTGACGAGATTAACTTTGACGAGTACGACTGCGTCGTGCTGCCCGGCGGCCTGCCCGGTGCCACCAACCTGCGCGCCGACCAGCGCGTCTGCGACGTAGTCTGCGATTTCGCCGCGACCAAGCACGTCGCCGCCATCTGCGCCGCCCCGTTTATCCTGGGTGAGCTTGACCTGCTCGAGGGACGCCACGCCACGTGCTTCCCCGGCTTTGAGAAGAGTTTCCCCGAGGGCGCCTATACCGGCGACAAGGTCACGCACGACGGCAACATCATCACCGCCAGCGGCATGGCCCAGTCGCTCCCCTTTGCGCTTGAGCTGCTGCGTACGCTCGCCGGCGACAAGGCTGTCGAGAAGGTTGCCGAGGGCATTCAGCTATGATTTTGGCTTCGCAATCACCGCGCCGCATCGAGTTGATGCGCGAAGCGGGCTACGACATCCGCGTCATTCCCGCTGACATCGACGAGACTCCTTTTGATGACGAGACCCCGCTTACGCTTGTTGAGCGCTTAGCTCGCGCCAAGGCTGCCGCCGTTGCCGCCGAGCACGCCGAGCCCAATGAGCTGACCATCGCGGCCGACACCATCGTCACCTTCGATGGCAAGCTTTTGGGCAAGCCGGCAAACGAGGACGAAGCCCGCACCATGCTCCACGAGCTCTCGGGGCGCACGCACCAGGTCGCAACCGGCGTCTGCATCGTTAGAGCCGGAGACGTCACAGCCCCGCACGCCGCCGAGAGCCTGTCGTTTGTCGATGTGACCGACGTGACGTTCTATGAGCTCACCGACGAGCAGATTGAGCGCTATGTCGCCTCGGGCGAGCCCATGGACAAGGCAGGCGCCTACGGCATCCAAGGCGTCGGCGGGCGTATGCTCGTGCACGATATTTCGGGCGACTTTTACAACGTGGTGGGTCTGCCCATCGCTCGCGTCGCGCGTGCGATTCAAAAACTATCGTAATTGCATCTGGCGCTGGGTATCCCCCGGCGCCTACAATTTTGGCGTACCGTACGGATCCCGACCGGGCATAAGGCCCGGCGGAAAACCGATAGGAGTAAAACATGGACACACTGCTTGAGGCCATTGACGTTTGCGATGTCGATGGCTTTTGCTTTGGCAACTATACGGACGAGGAGGCCGGCACCGGCTGCACCGTAATCGTGGCACCCGAGGGCGCCACCGGCGGTGTTGACGTTCGCGGCGGTGCCCCGGCATCGCGCGAGACCGACCTGCTGCGTCCCGAGAACACCGTGGACAAGGTCCACGCCGTCTGCCTTTCGGGTGGATCGGCCTTTGGTCTGGAGGCCGCAAGCGGCGTCGCCCGCGAGCTCGAGAGCCGCGGCATCGGCCTTCCCGTCGGTCCCACGCAGGTGCCCATCGTTTGCTCTAGCTGCATCTTCGACCTCGCCTTTGGCGACCCCACCGTACGCCCCGACATTGAGGCTGGCATCTCCGCCGTGCGCGAGGCGCTAGACAACACCCCCACCACGCTCGAGCAGGGCAACGTAGGCGCCGGCACCGGTGCCACCGTGGGCAAGCTCATGGGACCCGCCACCTGCATGAAGGCCGGCCTTGGCGCTGCCGCCGTGGCACTCGGCCCCGTTAAGGTGGGCGCCGTGGTCTCGGTCAACGCCTGCGGCAATGTCGTCGACCCCTTCACCGGTGAATGGGTCGCTGGCATGCGCGCTGCAGCAGACAGCGACCAGATCGTCGACATGGAGCTCGCCGCTTTTGCCGCCGCCGGCTCCATGCAGATGCCGCTCGACCGCACCAACACCACCATCAGCTGCATCGTCACCAACGTTGAGCTCACCAAGGCGCAGGCCACCAAGGTCTCCCAAATGGCAGCAGACGCCTATGCGCACGCCATCCGCCCCACGCACACCACGAACGACGGCGACACCATCTACACCCTCGCCAGCGGCAAGCTGGGAGCCCAGGCAAGCACCACCGTTCCCTTGGACCTGTTGGGCATGCTCGCCGTAAGGGCTTTGCAAACCGCCATCGTAAACGGAGCCAAAACCGCCAAAACCTCCCACGGAATCCCGGGTGCCGCGAAGTAACCTTACTCGACCGGTTGCCCGGTGGGTCTTGGTTATGTTTGCTGCTCTACAGTCCTGGCTCGCACGAAGAGCACATTAAGTGCTCTTCGGCTCGTGCGGAACTCGCGACAAACGTAACGCCCGCCCGTCCCCGACCGACTACCAACTTAATTCCTTTCAGCCCAGGCCCCTGTGTACCGCGCGTCTAAGATCTTCAAATTCAGACAGTCTGACAATCGATTCTTATAGCAGAGGCCCCTTGGCCTTTAGTTTGATACAAGTTCCGCACGAGCCGGAAAGCACTTAATGTGCTTTCCGTGCGAGCAGGACTGTTCGCAGTAGCAAACTAAAGGCCAAGGGGCCCAGTCAACCTATCAGCAGCGATTACTCAACAGTTAGTTGAATTTGAAGATCTTAGAGGCAAGATGGTATAGGCCGAGTGTGGTTTTGTCTCCGGCCCGTCCACGCAGGTTGGTAAAGAATCCGACCACGCCGTAGCGAGCGCGACGATACATGCGCTCGTCGTACTCCTTCAGGTCCTTCCACAGCGTCTTCAGGCGCTCATCGGCACAATCTTCCTCGGAAAGCTTGGTGAGCACCGAGCAAATCGCCATCATCATGGTGAAGTAGCCCATCATGTACGAACGCAGACGCGAGGACTCAACGTCCTGGTACAGGTGGAACGATTCCATCATGATGCGCGTTACGCGGAACTGCTGACCCAAGCGCTTGACCATCGTGGCCTCATTGACGCTCTGGCCCTCGCGACCGATAAAGTAGCGATAGAGGTCGATGTCGGCGTAGTACATGGTCTTGCAGCGCGGCAGCGGCACGTAAGCGTAGATATTATCCACGTAGAACGTGTGTGCCGGCATAGGCAGATTGGACTCGCGCAGTACATCGGTGCGATAGCACAGGCTGTGCATGAGCAGATTTTGATCGGGACGGAAGTGTCCGATCTGGTCCCAAGAGAAAATCTTTTTGCGCGGCAGGGCAAACTTGTAGCCAATAGCGGTATGCGTGCCCTCATAAACCTTCTCGTACACGTAGTTCGAGATAAACAGGTCGACGCGCTGGTCGCGCTCCTCAAAGCCACGCAGAATCGAAAGCATGGTCGAAAGCGCCGCACCGTCGAGCCAGTCATCCGAGTCGACAACCTTGTAGTAGGTGCCCTGCGCCTCGCGCAAGCCCGAGAGGACGGCAATACCGTGGCCGCCATTCTCCTGGTGCACCGCGCGGATGATTCCAGGATAACGGGCCTCCCACTCGTCGGCCTTGGCGGCCGTCTCGTCCTTGGAGCCGTCGTCCACCACGATAATCTCGATATCGGTGGCGTAATTGCTCCCTTCCAAGATGGAGGTGATGCAATGGTCCATGTCCTTGGCGGCGTTATACGAGGGAATACCGAATGTTATGACTTTATGCATGGCAGGCGATAATCTCATCCGAAAGATCGAGGGCAGAATTGGTCACGGCGTCCATATCGTAGTAACGATACTCGGCCAGACGACCCACCGGGTGGAAGTTCGTCAGGTTCTGGACGCGCTCAAGATAGCGCTCATAGAGCTCACGGTTCTCGGGCTCCAAGATAGCGTAGTACGGCGTCTCGCCCGAGCCGGGCGTGTAGGCCTTGGAGTACTCCTTCATGATGGTGGTCTTGCCGGGCAGAACCTGACCAGTCATGTTCTTGAACTCGGTAATGCGCGTATAGTCCTCGCTCGTGGTGTAGTTGACGGTGCCCACGGGCTGGAACTGATCCATATCGAGCGTCTCGAACTTCATGTCGAGCGTGCGGTACGGCAGCGCACCCAGATCGAGGTTGAACAGCTCGTCGAGTGGACCGGTGTAGACAATCTCGCCGCCATAGACCTTACCGTCGATCTTGACGGTAGTCTCGTCGATCTCAAAGAGGTCACGGGCGTCTACGTCACAGAATACGTCGATCAGATCGTGATCGAGCATATGCGCGAACAGCGCGGTATAGCCGTCCTGCGGCATGCCCTGGAAAGGAGCCTGCGGGAAGTAGCGATCGTCATCGCCCACAAAGACGGGGACGCGGCCGGTGATCGAGGGGTCGATCTGGTCGGGCGTCTGGCCCCACTGCTTCATGGTGTAATGCAAAAAGACGTTCTCATAGACATAATCGGCGACCTCGGCAAGATCCGGGTCGTTCTTCTTGCGCAGCTCCATAATGGGCACCTTGACGTCCTTGCCAAAGGTCTCCACGAGCTTTTGGTACAGTTCCTCGCCGCGCTCATCGCCAAAGGCGAGCTTGAGGCTCGCATGGTTAAAGGGCACGGGCATAAGGGTACCGTTGATGTTGGCGAGCACCTTGTGCTGGTAGTCCGTCCACTTGGTAAAGCGCGACAGGAAATTGTGGACGCGCTCGTTAAAGGTATGGTAGATGTGCGGACCATACTCGTGGACCAGGATTCCCGCCTCGTCAGTGCAGTCGAAGGCATTGCCCGCAATGTGGCTACGGCGTTCCAAAACGGCAACACGATAGCCGATAGTTTCGGCAAGACGGCGGGCGCAAACGGCACCGGCATAACCGGCGCCGACAACGATCATGTCGTACGCACCGGCATTAAAGCCTTCAGGCAGGCCTGAGGTAATCTGCATCGATACTCCTTGTCAAAAGCCACGGGCTCGTTAGCTGGGCTTTTCTCGAACATTCTTCGAGACATATTTATCAGAGCGATTATAGCGCTAATGCGTCCTATAATGAGCTTGCCACACAAGGAAAGCTCAAGCACCGCGGCGTACATTATTGAAAGGTAAACCCGCTAGCAGCGGGTTTATTCGTGAACAGCCGGGCGCCTGGAGCTTAGCGAAACGCTTGTAAGGAGTAACATGAGCGATTTCCTTAACCGTATGAAGTCTGCCGCCAAGGCCGACCTTAAGACGATCGTCCTGCCCGAGGGCGAGGATCCGCGTACCATCGTCGCGGCAAACAAAATCATCGAGGAGGGCCTGGCAAAGCTCGTCATCCTGGGCAACCCCGACGAGATCGACGTTCCCGGCGCTACCGTCATCGACCCGCGCAACGCCGAGAAGCACGAGGAGTACGCGCAGAAGTTTGCCGAGCTCCGCGCCAAGAAGGGCGTTACCATCGAGCAGGCTCGCGCCCAGGTGATGGACGCCACCTACTTTGGCACCATGATGGTCAAGATGGGCGACGCCGACGGCCTGGTCTCCGGTGCCTGCCACTCCACCGCCGACACCCTGCGCCCCGCGCTGCAGATCCTCAAGACCGCCCCGGGCACCAAGCTGGTCTCGGCCTTCTTCGTGATGTGCACCGACACCCCGCAGTTCGGCACCGACGGCACGCTGATCTTCGCCGACTGCGGCCTCAACATTAACCCGTCCTCTGACGAGCTCTCCGAGATCGCCATCGCCTCCGCTCACTCTTGGTCCACCTTCATGGGCAATGTTGAGCCGCACGTGGCCATGCTCTCCTACTCCACCATGGGCTCCGCCGGCGGCGAGGTCGCCAAGAAGGTCCAGGAGGCCGTGAAGTTCTGCAAGGAGAAGGCTCCCGAGCTCGCCATCGACGGCGACCTGCAGCTCGATGCCGCTATCGTCCCCACCGTCGCCCAGCTCAAGGCTCCCGGCTCCTCCGTCGCCGGTAAGGCCAACGTGCTCGTGTTCCCCGACCTCGAGGCCGGCAACATCGGCTACAAGCTGGTCCAGCGCTTCGCTGGCGCTGACGCCTACGGCCCCATCCTGCAGGGCATCGCCAAGCCGGTCAACGACCTGTCGCGCGGCTGCTCTGCCGACGACATCGTGGGTGTCGTGGCCATCACCGCCGTCCAGGCTCAGATGGCTGAGTAGCGGACGCACTCGCCCGAAGGCCGTACGGGCTAACCCCTGAAAACGTCCTCGACCAATGAAACGCCCCCGTTCTGCTCCTCCGGAGCTACGAACGGGGGCGTTTCTGGTCTGCGGAATGTTTTCAGGGGTTAGCCCGTACGGCCTTCTACCACTACGTAGTAATCAGGGTATCTGGGGTGGACGGCGGCTTGGCTACGAGCTGGGGCTGAAGATCTGAATGATTGGATTCCGTTGTTGAGAGCGCAGACGTTGCTGGTGGCGATCACTTTGGGACCGAAATGTAGACTGCGGTTCGATGTCTGGCCCACCGGAAAGTGTGTCCCGGTTTGAAGGCGGATTGTGGGATGTAGCTTCCACTTGGGGGCTGTTTGGGAAACCGTGGGACGGAATTATGCTTTATTGCGGGTTGCACTTTCCGCAACCAGCCCCAAACGGAAAATGTGTCCCAGAATTCGCGTTCGAAATGGGATGGAGTTTCCGCTGTCCACCTGCTAGTAAAAAGGCCTCCGGAGCTGTTGCTCTGGAGGCCTTTCGTCTACTTGCAAATGCGCGCGTTAGTTGTTCTTGGTCAGACGCTCGACGTCGTGAGCGATCATGTATTCCTCGTCTGTGGGGATGACCATGACCGTGACGGAAGAGCCGGCGGCGCTGATGACCTGCGGGCCGTTGCCCACGGCCTCGCGGTTCTTGTTGTTGTCGATGCGCACGCCCAGCCACTCAAAGCAGTCGCAGAAGGCCTTACGGATCGACCAGTCGTTCTCGCCGATGCCGGCGGTAAAGGTGATGGTATCCACGCCCGCCATAGAAGCAATCATGGAACCGGCCTGTTGCATAGCCTTGTAGGCGAACATATCGAAGGCGAGCAGGCAGTGCTCGTCGCCCTCGGAGGCGCGTGTACGGATGTCTCGGGCATCGTTGGAGATACCCGAGATGGCAAGCAGACCAGACTGCTTGTTCATCATGTCATCGACTTCCTGGTAGCTGTAGCCACCCTCGCGCTGGAGGTAGCACACGGTAGCGGGGTCAATGGAACCACAACGGGTGCCCATCATCAGGCCGTCGAGCGGCGTGAGGCCCATCGTGGTATCGCGGCACACACCGTCCTCGATGGCGGCAAGCGAAGCACCGTTGCCCAGATGGCACGAAAGCAGACGGTGGCAGCGCGAGCCTAGGATCTCCTTGGCCATCATCCACTCGTAACGGTGGCTCGTACCGTGCGCGCCGTACTTGCGCACGTGGTACTTGTCGCACACGTCCTTGGGCAGCGCGTAGGTGTAGGCAACCTCGGGCATGGTCATGTGGAACGAGGTGTCGAAGACGGCCACGTTGGGCAGCTCCGGATACTTCTCGCGGCAATATTCGATTGCCGCGGCCTCGCCGTAATTGTGCAGCGGGGCGAGCGGGGCCACCTCAAGGATCTTAGCCATGACCTCGTCGTCAACGACTGCGGAATCATCGAAGTGCCAGCCGCCTTGAACGATACGATGCCCAATGCCATCGATCGTAAAGTCGGTCTTCTCGAGCTCCTCGAGCACGCGAGCGATAGCAGAGCGATGACCAGGGAAGGGAACCTCCTCGGTCTGCTTGGCGCCACCGTTCTCGGAATGACCAAAGATACCCATGTCCGAGCCGATACGCTCGCAGTTGCCCTTGGCGAAAACCTCGCGGGTATCGGTATCCAAAAGCTGATATTTAAGACTCGAGCTGCCGGCGTTGACAACAAGTACGTTCATGAGACTCCTTCGTGATTACAGTACGGTCGGCAAACCTATAGGGCGGCCGTACCCTTAATAAGAAGTTATCAGAATTCAATAAATATCTATTAAACTCTTCGCCCAAAGAGCATAAAAGGGGGCTGAACGGCGCAAGGCCATCCAGTCCCCTCCCCTTGCATCAATTACTTGCCGCTGACGATGCGCTCGACGTCGGAGGCGATCATGAACTCCTCATCCGTGGGGATGACGAAGATCTTGACCTTGGAATCCTTGGCGGACAGGCACCAAGCGCCGTCGCCGCGCAGGGCGTTACGAGCGTGATCCATCTTGACGCCCATAAAGGCCAGACGATCGGCCACGCCGGCGCGGACAGCCGGAGCGTGCTCGCCGATGCCGGCGGTAAAGACCAGGGTGTCCATGCCGCACATGGAAGTGGCCATCTCGGCAGCCTTGGCGGCAATCTTGTAAACGAACATATCGAAGGCGAGCTGGGCCTCGGGGTCACCAGCAGCGGCGAGCTCCTCGACGTTGCGGCAGTCGTTGGTCTTGCCGCCGGTCACAGCCAAAAGGCCGGACTTCTTGTTCATCATCTCGTCGACCTCGTCGAAGGTGTAGCCACCTTCGCGCTGCAGGTAGCACACGGTAGCAGGGTCGATGGAGCCGCAGCGGGTGCCCATCATGACACCGTCGAGCGGCGTCAAGCCCATGGTGGTGTCCATGCACTTGCCGTCCTCGATGGCGCACAGGGAAGCGCCGGAGCCAATGTGGCACACGACGACCTTGCGGGCCTCGCCGTTGGTCATCTCGGCGACCTTCTTGGAGATGTAGCGATAGCTGGTGCCGTGGGCGCCATACTTACGGATGTGCAGCTTGTCGCAAACATCCTTGGGAAGGGCGTAGGTCTTGGCGACCTCGGGCATGTTGAAGTGGAAAGCGGTGTCGTAGACCGTGACGTTGGGCAGATCGGGATACTGCTCGAGGCAGTACTCGATAACGTTGGCCTCGGGGTTGTTGTGCAGCGGCGCGAGCGGGGCGACCTCGCGAATCTTGGCGAGAACGTCCTCGTCGACGAGGGAGGAGTCGCCAAAGTACCAACCGCCCTGAACGATGCGATGGCCGATGCCCTCGATCTTGACGCCGTTGGCCTCGAGGTCCTTCAGAACGACCTCAATGGCGACCTTATGGTCGGGGAACTCGATGTTCTCGGTCACCTTCTTGGAACCGTTGGCAGCATGGGTGAAGGTACCGCCGGTAAAGCAGACGCGCTCGCAGGAGCCCTTTGCGGACACCTTGTGGGACTTGGTATCGATGACCTGATACTTAAGGGTCGAAGATCCTGCGTTGACGACCAGAACGTTCATGTGTCTCCCTACTAACAGGCGGTGTGGCGCCGCCAGGTTACATACGCTTCAATAATAAACCCAAACGCCCTCGCGCTCGGGTTTATTGCGTTGATATATAAGTTATCGGTGCCTGAGCTTCCGTTTCATTGCACGGAAGAGGCGCCCTCAGATGAGGTTCTCGCCCAGGTTCTTGCCGCCGAGAACGTGCATGTGGAAGTGCATGACGGTCTGACCGGCGTTGACGCCCTTGTTGGAGATGACGCGGAAACCGTCCTCCAGGCCCTTGGCCTTAGCGACCTCCTGGATGGCGTGGGCCATGGCGCCCATGGTCTCGGCAGGCACGTTGTCGGCGATGTCGCTGTAGTGCTTCTTGGGGATCACGAGGGTGTGGACCGGCGCCTGGGGGTTGAGGTCGTCGAAGGCGATGACCTGGTCGTCCTCATAGACAACGGTCGAGGGGATCTCGTGGTTGGCAATTTTGCAGAAGATGCAATCACACATGGTAGGTTCCTTTCTCACAGACCAAGGTAATTATATTTGGTCGGGATGGTTAGAACGAGAGGTTGTCGTCGGTGTTGGCGGCCTCGCCGTCGGCGAGCACGTCGTTGCCGTCGACGTCCTTCAGGAGCACCGAGACCTTCTGCTCGGCATCGGACAGGCGGGTGCGCAGGCTCTTGAGGAGCTCGACACCGCGGGTGTAGCTCTCGAGCGACTCCTCTAGCTCCATGTCGCCCGACTCCAGGCTGCGGATGATGAGCTCCAGCTCTTGCGAGGCCTGCTTGTACGTAAGCTGCTCGATCGGGGTCTTCTCTGCCATATCTGTTTCCTTTCCTAAGGGTCTTTCGCTGTGAAACGCGGTCTACTCGACCGCGTTGACGGTTGCCGACACGTTACCGTCCGCCATGCGCACGCGAATGGCGTCGCCGGGCTTAAAGGTCTTGGCGCTCGTAGCCACGCCATCATCGCTGTACGCGATGGAGTAACCGCGGGCAAGTACCTTAAGCGGCGACAGGGCATCGAGCGACGCGGCAGCTCGGCCCAGATCGGACGCGGGTTTGCTGAGCATCGTGCGCCCCTGATGCTCCAGACGGGAACTCGCAAGCGTGAGCGCATGGCGCTTGCCATCGAACCCTGAGGTGCTTGCGATCAAGCGCTCGGGCAGACGCTCGAAGTTGGAGCGGAAGGCCCCAACCGAACGCGTTATGGCGCCCGACAGTCGATCGGCCGTCAGGGCAAGCTCAGACTCGCGACGCTCGACCATAAACGTCGGGTCGTTGAGGCACGGGCGGCACGCGGCCGCATCGAGCGCGTCGCCCAGACGAGCCGTATAGGTGTCCCAGGCACGACGGCCGCGCTGGTCGAGCATTTCCAGATCGACCTGATCCGACCCGATCATCGAAGCCATCGCGGCGCCCAGACGCTGATGACGTGTCTCGAGCACATCGGCCAGCTCCGTCATAGCCGGCGCCACCGATTCGGCCGCTGCCGTTGGCGTGGAGGCGCGACGGTCGCTCACCATGTCGCAGATCGAGGTATCGGGCTCATGCCCAATGCCCGTCACCACAGGCACGGGACAGGCTGCCACCGCGCGGGCAAGCTCCTCGTCGTTAAAGGTCATGAGGTCCTCGAAGGAACCGCCGCCACGCACGAGCAAAATGCAATCGGGCGCCGGCGTAATGGCAGCGGCGCGGCGCAAGCCTTCAATAAGCTCTGCCGGTGCACCCTCGCCCTGGACCTTTGCGCCCACGCAGACAAGCTCGACGAGCGGGTTGCGACGGCGCAGCGTACGCTTGACGTCGTCGATTACGGCGCCCGAAAGCGAGGTGACGACCGCCACACGCGAGCAAAACACCGGAATGTGACGTTTGCGCGCCTCGTCCATCAGGCCCTCGCGACGCAGCTTTTCGGCCAGTTGCGCCACTTGTTGACGCAGCAGACCCTCCCCCGCCAGCGAGAATGAGCGAGCGACAAAGCTCATACGACCCGTGGGCTTGTAGAGGTTGAAGCTGCCCTTAAAGCTCACCTGCATGCCGTCGCGCAGATCGAAGGTGCGCTTAAGGTAGGCGCCCTTCCAGATGATGCAGTCGACGGCCGCCGAGTCGTCCTTGATTTGGAAGTAGCAGTGGCCGCTTCGGGCATTGGGACCACGAAAACCCGTGACCTCGCCCAAAACGCTCAGCTGCGGAATGGCATCGAGCGCGCCGGCGGCAATCTCCACCGCTTGGCTCACGCTAAGCTCTTTGCGCTCCTGATCGTCCGAACCGTCGAACTCGGCGGAAACGGCATTGCCGGTTAGGTTCCAGCCTGCCACGCAGCCTCCTTTCGTCATCGTGCACAAGGGCTCCGGCCCCGTGCAAATTTAAGTCCAACACATAGTACAGCGCCGCGAGGACACGAATCCCCGCGGCGCCTGCCTGTCCTATTTGTTATCGGTTGGAATTTCTGTTGTAGCGAGCCATAAGGTAGAGCAGTTGAATGATCGAAGTGAGCGCTGCGGCCACATAGGTAAGCGCGGCTGCCGTCAGCACCTTCTTGGCGCCGTTGACCTGCTTGGAACTCATGCCCGACTGTTCGATATACGCCACGGCGCGGCGACTGGCATCGATCTCGACCGGCAGCGTAACCAGCTGGAACAGCACGCTAAACGAGAAGAAGACCAGCGCGAGGGTCGTGAGCCCCGCGATGTTCATGAACAGGCCCATGAGCAGCACGATCGTCCAGGTGTTCTGGGTAAAGTTGACGACGGGGACCAAAGCGGTACGTACCTTCATCATGGCGTAACCGCTTTGGCGCTGGGCGGCATGGCCCGCCTCGTGGCAGGCGACGGCAACACTTGCGACCGACCCGCCCGAACGGTTGGCATCCGACAGATACAGGTTGTTGTCCTGCGGGTTGTAATGATCGGTGAGCTCGCCGGCAACGCCCTTGATGCCCACGGCGCTACAACCGTTGGCGTCGAGCATGCGGCGAGCGACCGTGGCACCCGTATCGCCGTCCGAGCGAACCTTAGACCACGTCTTGTACGTCGAGTTGATATAGCTCTGCGCGGCAAGGCCAAGCACCGTGCAGACAAGAACAACCAGCAGGTACAGCGGGTCAATGCCAAAGCCATATCCATAGTAATAAGGCATGCGAATTCCTCCGAATCGAGTTACACGTTGGAGGCATTCTACCCACTCAGCCGACTAGGCTTCCCTATAACAACTCAATCTTTCCGTCCTTCACGGTGAGTCCCATGTTGCCCGAGAGCAGATCGTCCAGGCGCGAGCCCACGAGCTCAAAGCGCCAGCCTTCGCGCAGGGGGCTCTGCTCGGGATGCTCAATATAGTCGGCCAGGTCATCGCGCGAGGCAATGACCGAGGTCGCCACGCCCGAGCGCTCGGCGACCAGGCGAATGAGCGCATACATCAGGTCCGTCACGCTTTCCAGCTCCGGCGAAATTTGGCGATGCCCGCGCACCATGAGCGGCAGGCGATCGTGCGGGCAGCTCGCACCGCGCTTGATGGCCATAAGCGCGCCGTCCACGTCGCGCTCCCCCAGCTGGTCGGTACCGCGAATGCTGCGGAACTCCTCAACACGAACGGGATTACGTTTAACCAGGGCCAGCAGCGTATCGTCGGACATGACCCACTTGCGCGGGATGTTGCGCCGCTCGGCGCGGTCCTCGCGCCAAGCGGCAAGCTCGCGCGCGATGCCCAGCTGATGGCGGCTACACGAGTTGATGCGCTTGACCTTGCGGAATGCCTCATGGCGGTCGGCGCGGTAGTGCGACTCGTCGGCCAGCGGACGCAACTCGTCGAGCACCCAGTCCACGCGGCCCAGCTCACGCAGGCGGCTCATCATCTCGGTATAGGCGACAATCAGGTACTTGACGTCATCGATCGCGTACTCGATCTGTTTATCGGTCAGCGGGCGGCGCGACCAGTCGGTCAGCGACTCGGTCTTAGGCAATGAAACGCCACAAAACGTCTGCACGAGTGCGCCGTAGGAAATCTGCTGGCGCTCACCCAAAAAGGCGGCGGCCACCTGCGTGTCAAAAATGGGACGCGGCAGCACGCCCACGGTATGGAGCATAACCTCCATATCCTGCGAGCAGGCGTGAAACACCTTGATCACGCTCTCATCGCCCATAAGCTCGGCGAGCGGCGACAGGTTGTCGATCACCAGAGGATCGACCGCGACGCTCTCGGCAGGGGTGGCGATCTGAACCAAGCACAGGCGCGGGTGGAACGTGCGCTCGCGCAAAAACTCGGTATCGACGGCAATCGCGTCGAACTCGCGGGCGCGCTGGCAAAAGTCGAGCAGAGCCTGATGTGTGGAAATGTACATATCAACCCATCGAATAAGGTTAGGCCCGAAAAACACGGGTAGGATATCGGCATTGCCTTACAACTATACTCGGTTAGTCACAGAACGGGAACGTAAGTATGCGCTGCCTTATCATCCACAACCCGGCATCGGGCCCCAGCTCAGATGAAATCTACGCGTTCGCGCACGCCCTCGCGCAGGGCGGCGACGAGATCGTGATGCGTTTTATCGGCGATGGCATGGAACCCGAGGACGCCGTGGCAGACGTGCGCGAGTTTGATCGCGTGGTCGTTTCGGGCGGCGACGGCACCGTCTCCAACGTGCTCGACCAGATGCGCGGATGCGGCGTCCCCACGCTCGTCTTCCCCTCCGGCACGGCCTGCTTGTTCTTCAACAACATTGGCAATGCCCCCGAGGCCGCGGCGCTTGCCAAGGCCTGCCGCGCCGGTCGCACGGTCAAAGTGGACATGGGCGAGCTCTTTTGGCTCGACGAGAACGGCAACGAAAAGCGCCACGGCTTTATCATCATCGCCGGCTCGGGCTTCGACGCCGAGATCATGATGAAGGCCGCCCCCGCCAAAAACGACATCGGTGAGATCGCCTATTTCCTGTCGGCGCTCGCCACACCCAACCCCACGGTGGCGCACTTTACGATTGAGCATGACGGCATTGTCGAGGAGCTCGATGGCATCTGCTGCATGGCCGGCAACACCTCGGTCATTCAAAACGACATCAACCTGTTCCCCGATTGCCGCATGAACGACGGCATGGTCGACATCGCGGTCATCGAGCCCGTAAAAACCGTCCAGCTGCTCCCGACCGTGATCACCGCCGCGCTCGATCCCGCCGGCAAGGTGCTCGGCCGCCCGCAGTTCAAGATCATCCAGACCAAGGAAGCCAAGATCACCTGCACGCCGTCGCTGGGCATGCAGTTCGATGGCGAGATCATCTCCAGCAACTCGGGCGTCTTTGGAGCCCGCGCGCTTCCGCAATGCCTCGACCTCATCGTCGACGAATTCTCCCCGCTCGGAAAATAGGAGGACCCCATGAACGACAACCCCCTGATTGGCTTTATCGTCATCGTCTTGGCCATGCTCGTCGGCTATGCGATTAACGTAATCCACCGCCGGAAGAAGTAATTCCACACTGGTATGATATTCATCCAATCATCGTCTCCCCCGTTGTTTATGCATTTGCCAAACAGCGGGGGATTTTTCTTTGCGCCCCGTGCAAGGCGCTTTATTCAGGTACAGTAATTGCAGGGTGCCTTTATTTAAGTAAAGCTACATAATGAGTATTCTTATCCGCTCATCGCATATTTTAGGACGCTCATCGAGTATTTCATCGAAATAGATGAATACTTCTTAGACTTCCGATAGGCTAATAGATGTATTTATTAGCTGAGATTCCGCACAGTTTTGTGGGGTCTCAACAGTTGGGAGGGATCATGAGGTTTACTCATCCTGTCAACACGCTCAAAAAGCTCGGCTGCGGCCTTGCGTTTGGAGCAGCGGCCATCATGGCCATGCCGACTTCGGCGCTCGCCTGCACCCAGATCTACATGGGTAGCAAGCTCACGGCAGACGGCAACACGTACTATGGCCGTTCCGAGGACTTCGGTCCGCGCTATGTCAAGCACTTTGGCATTGAGCCCGCACACAAGGACGGCAACGAGTACACATCGGTCGAGTCCGGTTTTGAATACAAGTCCAAGGGCGCAACCTACCGCTACACCTTCGTTCGCGACAACCCCTCGCAGTGGGAAGATCGCTACGACGCATATTCCGAGGCCGGCATCAACGAGAAGGGCGTCTCCTGCTCTGCCACGTTGAGCACCTCCTATAACGAGAAGGCCGAAGAAGCCGACCCCATCACCGAGGAGACTGGCATTGGCGAGTACAGCTATGCCAGCGTCATCCTGGGCGAGAGCGCCACGGCCCGCGAGGGCGTCGAGCTCATCGGCAGCCTGATCGACGAGCAGGGCGTCTGCTCCAACGACCAGATCATCATCGCCGACAGCACCGAGACCTGGCTGTTCGCCGCGCTTTCCGGCCATCAGTGGATTGCCATGAGGCTCGCCGATGACATCGCCTCGCTCAACCCCAACATCGGCAACCTCACCTATGACGTCGACCTCGACGACACCGAGAACTGTCTCCATTCCGAGGGCATCGAGTCCATGCCTAAGGAGAAGGGCTTTGCCGAGTACACTGACGGCAAGTTCGACGTCGCCAAGACCTACGGCGAGGAGATCGGCGAGGCCGGTATGCACCAGTGGTCGCGCTATATCCAGGGTCGCGATTACTTCATGGCCCCGCTGGCTGAAGGCACTGACTACGAGATCGTCAAGGACGAGCGTGAAGACGCTCGCGCCACGACCGGCGCCCTGGTCCACGAGATGCAGCCGCTGTTCTTCCAGCCCGGCAAGTCCGACTGGAACACCTTTGAGATGATCCGCAGCTTCGCTGCTCGCGGCGAGAATGTCGCCGGTCTCAACGCCAACACCGACGGCGCCTATGCTATCGGCTCCAACCGCAACACCGAGATCCACACCTTCCAGATCCGCCACGGCATGGACCCCGAAATCGCGACCATCCAGTGGGAGATGCTCTCCAACGCCGAGTTCTCCGTCGCTATCCCCCTCTACTCCGCACTGCTCACCGAGGTCAGCCCCTACTTCAGCGATCAGGATGTCTCCTTCGATCACTGCGAAGAGGAAGACGTTGTAAACAACGAGGAGCCCAAGAACTCCATCAACTACGTCCTCATGGACATCAACACGCTCGCCTATGAGAACCGCGATCACTGCGCTACCGGCGTCCGCGCCTACCTCGACGCCCTGCAGAAGGAGCTCATCGAGCAGAACCTGACCGTCGACGAGGCCATGCAGGCCGCCGAGGACACCGAGGCCCGCACCACCCTGGCCAACAAGGCCGGCAAGGCAGCGACCAAGAACACCTACGTCAAGTGCAAGGCCATGCTCGAGGAGATGCGTGACTACCTCAAGGAGGGCGACTTCTCCGAGGAGTTCGTCCCGAGCGACTACGATGCCGACAACGACTGCCTGGTCGAGTCCATCACCTACGCCGACGAGGCCCTCTCCGATAAGGACGTTGCCGAGCCCGAGGTCGAGAAGGAAGAGGCCACCGAGGAGAAGTCCGAGGGCAACAACATGGCCGCCATGGCCGTTGGCGCCGTCGTCGTCATCGGTGTCTGCGGCTTCGTGCTCTATCGTCGCAAAAAGGCCTAAGAACCCCTCACCTTAAGGCGCGGGCGGGAAGGCCAAGGTCGCCCGCCCGCCCAGCCGCCCATTCGACCGGCGGGAAACGTCGCCGAAATCTTTTCAAAAAAGATTCCCTGCACACACTTCGCTGTGCTATAGTGCAGCGCAACAGCAACGAGGTGCAACCGCGCCAAGGCATCACGAAAGGAGCCACCAACATGAAGAACACGATGAAGTCTCTCAACAACTGGTGGTGGCGTGATGCGAATACGATCGGTCGACAGTGAGTCCCTCACGCCTGTTTTTGCGCTCTAGGTGATTGGAAGGCCTCCGGTTTCGACCGGGGGCCTTTTTCTATCTCGAGCCCAATCGCATTCGCATCACGCGCCTCCGCTTTCTTCTCTTGCACTTCCCTTCCGAAAGGATTTTCACCATGTCTCAGAACACCACCGCCGCCCAGCCCCGCACCGTCCAGACCGCCGACCGCGGCAAACTCGACGTCCGCGCCCTCGTCTTGCTCGCCATCCTGCTTGCCGCCGGCTTCATCCTCAACTTCACCGTCGGCAAGGCCATCTCCGGCATCTCGGGCGGCATGATCAGCCCCGAGTTCATTATCTCGGCCTTCTGCCTCACTATCCTGGTCGTTCGTCCCAACATTGGCCAGGCGCTCGTTATCGGCCTGATCTCGGCGGCTGTAATCCAGATCACCACCACCTCGCCGTTTGTCGATTTTGCCGCCGAGGGCATCGCCGCCATGCTCATGGCCGGCATCGTCAACGCCGCTGGCAAGAACGGTCAGGTCAAGCCCGCCATCGCCATTGTCGCAACCTTCCTGACCACCTTTGTCTCCGGCGTCATCTTCATGATCATCAAGATGGCCATGCTCGGCGTGGTCGGCGAGCTCGCCGCCGCCATGCTGCCCGTCGTCGCCATGACCGCCGTCTTTAACGCCATTCTGGTCGGCGCCCTCTATCTGCCCATCCAGAAGGCCCTGAAGCTCAACTAACCCGCTCGGCTTTACGAGCCACCCCATCTTGGCGTTCATTCGTCGCTCGCGTACCCAAGTACGCTTCACTCCTCTTTCACGCCAACCTGAGGCCCCTCGTAAAGCCGTCTCCGTGCTTCACCACCAAAGACTGTCCCAAACGGCTAGCTCTTGGGGACGTTCTTAAACGACTAGTCATGTAAGAACGTCCAATGACTATGAAAGGTATCCATGGAAACGATCATCAACGTCGACGATGTCTCGTTCTCCTATGGCACGCAGACCGAGCAGGCGCTCAGCCACATCTCGCTCAGCGTGAACAAGGGAGATTTCATCGGCATCATCGGGCCCTCGGGCGCCGGCAAGTCCACGCTTGCCGCCTGCCTGTCAGGTGCCGTGCCCCACCACTACACCGGCGCGTTCTTTGGGTCCGTCATGGTTGACGGCCATGACACCTGCGAGGTCTCGCTGACCGACGTGTCACAGATCGTCGGCAGCGTGCTGCAGGATATCGACACGCAGATGGTCGCCTCGGTCGTCGAGGACGAGATGCTCTTTGGCCTCGAGAACTTTGGCGTTCCCCACGACCTGATCGAGCAGCGCGTGAGCGAAACGCTCGAGACCGTCGGCATCAGCGACCTGCGCGACCGCGAGATCGCAACCCTCTCGGGCGGACAGAAGCAAAAGGTAGCCATCGCCGCCATCCTCGCCATGCGTCCGCGCGTCTTGGTTCTCGACGAGCCCACCGCGGCACTCGACCCCGCCAGCTCCACATTGGTCTTCGAGACGCTGCGTGAGGCAAACCGCGTACTTGGAATCACCATCGTCGTCGTTGAGCAAAAGGTCGCTCTGCTCTCGGAGTACTGCAACCGCGTGTTCGTGCTCAACCATGGCGAAATTGCACTGCAGGGCGAGCCACACGAGGTCTTCGCGCATACCGACGAGCTCCGTGCCATCGGCGTCGACTGCCCTCGCGTCACGCGTATCTTCAATAGCCTCGAGGCCGATGGCCTGGTAAGCGGTACCCCCTGCTTGGATGTCGATGAGGCTGAGCGCCTGATTTCGGGCATCGTCGACCCCGCACACGCGGCCATCGAAGCCCAGGCGCCCACCGGTTCCCCGCATGCACCGTCGTTGCGTCCTCATGCCAAGGACGCCGAACCCGTACTCACCTTCGACCATGTTGAGTTTGCCTATCCCAATGGCGGCGCCGCCGTACACGACCTTAGCCTGACGCTCTATCCTGGCGAGCTCGTGGGCATCGTCGGCCAGAACGGTGCCGGCAAGACCACGCTCACCAAGCTGCTCACGGGCCTGCTTAAGCCCGCCTCGGGCAGCGTGCGCGTTACGGGCCTGGATACTGCCGCGGTCCCCACGAGCCGTATCGCCCGCGAGGCCGCAACGCTCTTCCAAAACCCCGACCGCCAGATCTGCAAGGATACCGTGCTCGACGAGGTCGCCTTTGGCTTGGAGCTGGGCGGCATGGACCGTGCCGAGGCTCTGCGTCGCGCCCAGCTGGTCATCGACCGCTTTGGCTTGCCGGCCGACGAGGCGCCTTTCTCGCTGTCGCGCGGCCAGCGCCAGATGGTGGCGCTTGCCTCCGTCGTAGTGGTTGAGCCCAAGATCGTCGTGCTCGACGAGCCCACGAGCGGCCTTGATTACCGCGAGTGCATGACCGTCATGGAAACGGTGCGTACCATGGCCGAGCGCGGTTGCGCCGTTATCATGGTCTGCCACGATATGGAAGTCGTCTCCGACTTTGCCGAGCGCATTGTGGTAATGGCCGACGGTCGCATCCTCGACCGCGGCCGCACGCACGAGCTATTCTCGAACATCGATCTCATGCGGCGTGCCTACGTGGAGCCTCCCCAGGTTATTGAACTCTCGCGCCGTCTGGCATCTTCCGTCTCGCCCGCTTTTGCGCAGGTGAGCGAGGTCACCGATGTCGTTCGAATTGCCAAGGAGATGGTCCACCGTGGTTAACGTCATCGACTACATGCCGGGCGATACGCTGCTGCATCGCCTGAATCCCGTCGTCAAACTGGGCCTCGCCGCCGCCATCATCGTCGGCATCTTCTTGTCCGACACCTACGTGGCGCTACTGGGCTTTTTGGCACTCACCCTTGCGCTGGGTGCCTATGCCGGCGTCGTCGACCGTCTGTTCTCGCTGCTCAAGTTGCTGATTCCGCTCGCGCTTATCATGCTGGTGCTCCAGCTGGCCTTTATGCGCGATGGCAACGTGATGTGGGGCTTTATCACCGACACGGGCCTCATCACAGGATCGAAGGCCTGCCTGCGCCTGCTGGGTGTGGCGTTACCGCTCATCCTCATGCTCATGGTGACCAAGCTCAACGACCTTGCCAACGCCTGCGTCGAGGTGCTGCACGTACCGTATCGCTATGCCTTCACCTTTACCACGGCGCTGCGCTTTGTGCCGGTGTTTGGTCAGGAGATGAACGCCATCATGGAGGCGCAGACCGCACGCGGCGTCGAGTACGACACCAAGAACCCCATCAAGAAGCTTAAGCTCATGCTGCCACTGTGCGTGCCGCTGCTCATCTCGAGCGTGGGCAAGACCGATGCCACAGCCTTGGCGGCAGAGCAGCGCGGCTTCTATCTTCGTACGCGCGCCAGCTCGTACAAGCGCTACCCCATCAAGGGCCTAGACATCGCCGTGCTCATCGTCAGCATCGCCCTCATCGCCATCGGCTTCCTGTTCTAGTTCACCACCGACAGCAACCGCCCAACGCAAAAGGCCTCGGCTCGCACCAAACGAGCCGAGGCCTTTACTGTTTCACCAGATAAAACCTACCAAAATTAACCTGTCCCTTTTTGGCGGGTCGGAAGCTAGAGGCGGTAGGGAGCGCCGCTGCGGATGATGGATTCGCGCACCAGGACATCCATGGCGTCGAGGGTGATCTCGGGCATCTCTCGGTACTTTTGCAGCACCGAGAGCTCGGTGCAGGCCAGAATGACGCGGTCGCAGCCGCTACGGGCGAACTCCCACATCACGCGGTCGAACTTATCCATATCGGGCTCACGTCCGGCCTTCACATCATCGTAGATAAGCGACATCACATCGTTCTGACGTTTCTCGCTGGGATAGACAACCTCAACACCCGCAGCCTTACATTCGCGGCCGTAGACGCCCGCGCCCACGGTTCCGTCGGTGCCCATGATGCCAATCTTATGCACCGGCTCGGCCGGCATACTCAGGTTGGGGTCGAACTGGCACTCCCCCATCACCGCACCCGCAAGGGCATAACGAACTGACTCACGCGGCATGTGGATAATCGGCACCTTCGTAAACGACTGGATCTGGTCGTAGAAGTAGTGCGACGTGTTGCAGGGAATGGCAATGTGCGCACAGCCCAGCGACTCGAGTGCCTGGGCACACTCTTTCATGGTCGCCAGCAGCTTGGCATGCTCGCCGGTCTTAATGGCCAACGTGCGGTCGGGCATGGTCGACTTGGAGAGCACCACCATGTCGATATGTTCCTGATCGCAGGCAGCAGCCGTATGACGCACCACCTGGTCGTAGTAATACGACGTGGCCTCGGCGCCCATGCCGCCGATAACTCCCAGCTTTTCCATCGCCGCCTCCTTGGTGACGCTTGCGCAATTGCGCGTATCATACCCGCGCCCGCCCGATACAAACCGGACGGGCGCCGCGCTCATCTACTTGTAATACGTCTTGAACAGCTTAAAGTGGCGCAGCTTGGTGTGCCACATGCGCAGCCAGCGGTTAAAGACAAAGTCGCCCTTCATAAACGAAGGGTCGGCGCCCTTGCCTTCCTTGTCCAGGCGATGCACCTTAGCGCGCAGCTCGGGATCCTTGACGTACTTGTCGACGACGCCCATGGGGACGACCATCCACAGGGCCTCGTCCTGAGCTGTCACAAACTCCGGCTCAAACGGGCGGTTGAACACATACTCGTCCACCACATACTTGGCAACGTTAAAGCCGCTGTTGGTAACGTAGTAGTTGCTGCGGCCCTGGCGCGTGTTGAAATCGAAGAACTTAAACGAGCCGTCGCGCTCGTCGTACTTAACGTCAAAGTTGGAATAGCCCACAAAGTGAAGGTCCTCGAGCAACTTGCGCACGCCGCCCATGAGCTCGTCGTTGGGCTCGGTAATGATACAGGCATGGTTGCCGACACCGTGGGGCTGATGCTCCTCGAGCAGCACATGGCCCAGGCACATCATGCGGACCTTACCGTTGCGGTCGGAATAGCTGGTGAGCACGCGCATGTACTCATCGTTGCCGGGCACGCGATCCTGCAAGATCAGATCGTCGGTGTAGCCGCTGGCATACGAATCGCGAATGACCTGTTCCAGCTCGGCGCGGTCGGCAATCTCATAGGCCTTCTTCTGGCCCTCGAACTCATGCTGCCACCACATGATGCCGTCAGAAGGCTTCAGAATCATCGGGTAAGGAAAATCGATCTGGTCGAGCACTTCGGCAGGCGCCTCACCCTGAGCATTGAGCATCGCCTTGGTAAAGGTAAACGTGTGCGGATAGGGCACGCCATGCTTCTCGCACAGCTCGTAGAAGATCTCCTTCTTCTGGCACTGCTCGAGCATGCTGTAGGGCGCGTAGGGAGCGACGATGTTATCCGCCAGCTCATGAGCATCCTTGGCTTGAGCCACGAGAGCGACATAGTTGTCGCCACAGCCCACAAGGACAATCGTCTTATCGGCATGCGCTTGGGCAATGCCGTTGACGGTTTTGAGCATCACGGGCATGGTGTCGATATCCACGTTGGGCGTGTAGTCGATAATCTGACTGCGATACGCGGGACCCGTCTGATACTTGCCAAAGACCAGACTCTTGACCTGGTACTCCTCGTAGAAGGCGCGCGCCACCGAATAGGCGTTGATGTCGCCACCGAGCAGCACGGGAATGAACTCGCGCTCTGTAAATTGCAATGCCATGGAAACTTCCTATCATGAACTGCCCACACAACGGGCGGTCTTTGCGCAACTGATTTATTCTAGCGTGCCAAGCCGCCGGCGCCCAAAGCTCCACCGTATCTATGGCAATCGACGTAATCGTCCAGCACGAAGACGGCGCTCACCGTTGTATGACAATGGGCAATGAACCTACCATTGTTGTAGGATTCATCGTATTGACATCCTCAAACGAAAGGCGCACACGTGCCCCAAGACCATCCGACCGATAATCCCATCCTCAATGCCGCGAAGCGTGAGCTGGCGGAACGCGCACAAACGGCCGTTCCCCTGTGCACGGCAAACGACGCCTACAACGGACCCGCCCGCATCGTCTCGATCAACACGTCGGCACACAAGGGCACGCGCAAGTCGCCCGTCGCCGACGGGCACGACACCGTTATAGAGCAATTTGGCCTCGCCTCCGACGCACACGCCGGGCATTGGCACCGCCAGGTTTCCTTTTTAGCTGCAGAGTCTATCCAGACGGCGCAGGCGCGCGGGTTCGATGTGCACGAGGGCGACTTTGGCGAGAACTTCACAACCCGGGGCATCAACCTGCTCTCGCTCCCCTTGGGCACACAGCTCAAGCTTGGCAGCGAGGTGCTTGTCGAAATCAGCCAAATCGGCAAGGTCTGCCACACACGCTGTGCCATCTACTATCTCGCCGGCGACTGCATCTTTCCCCACGAGGGCGTTTTTGGCGTGGTACTAAAGGGCGGAGAGGTCTACGCCGGCGACGATATCCAGGTAATCAAACTCGGCGACGGCACCTGTTCGTTCACCCCCGCCGAGGCCCTCGAAGAGATTGAGCAGGCTCGCCAGAAGGGCACGCTGTAGTTATAAAACCCCACGTTGAGATGGCTTTTACAGCCCAAAACTCCTCTCAAACAGAGCTCTGTAACGTTAAAGTTGAACTCTATGGTTTCTCAACAATTCATCATAACTGCAGGTCAAAGCCAAAGCCTCAAGTTCAACTTGACCCTTTGGAACCTTTAAGGTTCAAGTTGAGGTCGAAAGCAGTAGTAGAATACCGTTCGAACCATAACCTACGATTGATTGCAGAGGGACTGGATGCAGCATTCGAATCATCGCACCACAGCGCTCATTGCGTCGAAGCCGGCTCGTATCATCACGAGCGCCGCGCTCGCCGTTGCGCTGACGGCCACGCCGATGCTCTCCCCCGTTGCGGCGTATGCCGCCTCGCAGGCAACGCAGGACCAGCTTTCCGCAGCCCAGCAGAAGATCGAAGCCGCCACGAGCGCCTACAACGACGCCCGTACCAAACTCGATGACCTGCAAAAGCAGATTGACTCCAATGAGGCAAGCATCGAAGAAATCGAGACTAAGCTTCCCGATCAGCAGGCCAAGGCAAGCTCCGCCATGCGCGATCTGTACAAGTATCAGAAGGGCACCAATCCCATCGTGAGCTTCCTGGTCAACGCGCAGAGCCTAGGTGAGTTCATCACGACCTGCAAATACACCAACCAGATCACGAGCTCGAGCGTCGACGAGATCGAAGAGCTCAATAACATGCAGACCGAACTCGAGCAGAACAAGGCTGAGCTCCAGCAGGCCAAGTCTCAGCTTGAGGCAGAGCAGAAAAACGCCGAGGATGCGCTGGCGCAGGCCCAGCAGCTCCGCAGCGAGGCTCAGGCAAAAGCCGAGCAGGAAAATGCCGCCGAGCTTGCCAAGCTTGAGGCCGATAAGGCCGCTGCCGCCGAGAAGCTCTCGGGCGAGGGCGTAAGCGGCAGCAATTCCAGCAGCCAGGCCACCAACACCAACACCACCATCGACACCACGCCGAACAACTCGAACAGCGGCAACTCCGATTACGATTCGTTCATTAATGAGTGGACGAGCCGCATTGACAATTATCTCGCCGGCTCCCCCATGGCAGGCCAGGGGTATAACTTTGCCGTCGCCGCTTGGAATACCGGTGTCGACCCCCGTTGGTCCCCCGCCATCGCCTGCATCGAGAGCACCAAGGGTGCTTATTGCGCCAATTCTTACAACGCCTGGGGCTGGAGTGCACGTGGCGGCGGTTGGCGCAGCTTTGGCAGCTGGAGCGAGGGCATCTCCGCTCACGTTGCCTATCTGGGCGCCAACTACGGCTCCACCCTTACCCCGGCAGCGGCCAAAAAGTACTGCCCGCCCACGTGGCAGGACTGGTACAACAAAGTCGCCGCCCAGATGAACCGCATCTAAGTGCAACTGCAAAGGGCCCCAATGGGGCCCTTTTTCTTTTAGGTAGCGGAGGTATCGACAACGCCGGTCGCATTGGCAACCGCGACTATGACGATCGTGCATAGGAGCAGCACACCCAATGCCTTGAGCCAGAGTTTCGCGAGTTTCTTGCCGCGATAGCTGTCGAGCAGTGCGAATCGTCGACGAAGACGGCGCTTATCGAGCAGCGCAAAATGCATAAGCACTATAAGGCCATCGACAAAGAAAAAATACTCGATTATGAGAAGCCACGTCGGGTAGCTTTGGTTTACTCCCGTGGGGTGAAAGACGGCAAAGTGACTTCCGGCAAAGAACACAAGCAGCGAGAAGCAGACGAGCGTATTCCAAATGCGCCCCAGAGACTCCGGAACGCGAGAGAGCAGACCGCATGCAGCGGAGGCGGCAGGCCTAGAAAGCCTTGCGGGGTTCTGGAGCCCTTGGGACGCCAACACCGTCTCCGAGGCCGGAGTACGGACAGGCGCAGGAGGCCGCACGGGGCGACTCAGATCGTATGCCGCGCGCGTCGCCCGTCCCAACGCTTCCGCGCTCGCAAAACGTTTGGTCGGGTCAAGCGCCATCGACATGCAGATGACATCGGCAAGTGGAGTGGGAATGCCGCGCGCCTCGCATTGCTCGCGCATGTCGAGCCCTGGTTTAGGGTCGACTCCCGTCAAGCAGAAGAACAACAGGGCGCCAAGTGCGTAGACGTCGCTGCGCACACTCGTCTGCCCAAACCCATACTGCTCGGGCGGCGCATAGGGTCGCGTGCCAAACTTGACGGTGTCGGCATCGGCGCCGTCGCGCCATACGCGAGCGATCCCCAAGTCGATAATCACCAGCGATGAAAATGTCAGGCCGTCATCAGGCGTATAGTTGGCACCTGTCACGATGATATTCGACGGCTTGAGGTCACGATGGATCACCGGCGCCGACGTCTCCCCCGCCATTGCAAAACCGGCGTGGAGCTCGCCCACGGCATCGCATAGGGCAGGATACAATTCACGCGCATAATCGGGGGTGGCTCCCAGACGGTCCACCAGCGCCCCGAGCGTCTCCCCTTCGATGTATTCCATAACCACGTTGAGCTCGTCGCCCACACGACGACAATCGACGATTCTGGGCAGGTGCTCAAAACGCCTGCCTGCCCGCTGAGCGGCAAACAGACGCTCGTATGCCCCTCCGATTTGAGCCGAAGCATCGATGCGTTTACGGACAAAGGGGCCGAGCGAACCACCGCCGGTTCCTTCAAAGTACACGAGCTCGGTTGTTTCAACGGACGAGCGCTTAAGTACACGCTCCACGCGATAGCTGTCGTCGCGATCGAGCGACGCCAGGTGCTCGACAAGCGCTGCGGTCAGCTCGTCATCGGAATATGTTGGGGTCTGAGTATCCATAGCCTCCATCATAGCGCAGGGCGCAGACACCCCATGGCATCCGCGCCCCGTTCGTTTGCGTCGTTGTTCGGCAGCTCCGCCAGCTCAGATATCAACCGCTAACTCACCGTCTCCTCGCCAAAGCGATACAGCTCCTCGTTGACCTTTTGGAGGCTGCACCCGCGATCGATGCAAAAGATGATAATCGCATCGCGGCGGTCCTTGCAGTTAAGGACGCTTACCCCGGCAGCCGTCAGCGCACGGTTGGTCTCTTTGAGCGTCAGCGCCATCGCAAAGGCAATCTGCAGCACCTTATTGCGGCTCGGATGCCGCGCACCGGTAAAGATCTGATAGCCAAAGGTCTCATTGAGATCGGCCATACGAACCACGCGCGAGCGCTCCAAGCCCTTTTCCTGCAGTAGCTGCTTCAGGTAGTTCGAAAGCGACGGGGCGGCAAAGTCGTGTTCTTTGATATAGCCATCGATGTTTGGCGCGTCGAGAAGCTCATTGAGTAACTCGTCAGTCAGCTTTTTATCGGGCATACGACCTCACCTCCCATACGGCGCAACGGTAGCGACATGCTAGGCCAACACCCAGCTTGCAGTTGCAGACTTATCAAACATGTTGGCAAAATACAGTGCCTTCTTGATATCGCCATCAAAGTAGATATTACCCGCCACAGAGCCACCAGCGGCAAGGGTACCAGACTGCAGTTCATCGGAGCCCTCGCTGTAGTAACCCTGATTCTGCTGAGCGCCGTTGGCGTCCTCGCCCTTCCAGTCGTAGATGTTGTAATCTGCGCCCTCATCGCCATTGTTGACGTACGTGACGTGAATGCCCGTCATGGTCGAACCGTCATAATTTGTGAGGCCGGGCTGGACGGAATCGACAACGACGGAAAGACCGGCAGCCGTGGTCACCGTCGCACCAACCGCCAGGTCAGTCGTAGACTGCTCTTCCTTCTTCGCCTCTTCCTTCTTGTCGCCATCGCCAGCGTCTTCGGTGACGGTCGCCTTATCGCTACCACAACCGGCAAGAAGACCGGCAGTCCCCAAGGCGCCGGTGGCGAATGCGCCCAGTGCAGCGCGACGGCTCAGCAGCACTTCGTTTTCGAGCTTTTTCATCATGCATCCTTCCTACGATCCGGCTACCGTGCCGGCACACAGCACATCGTAGGAAGGATTAAACTTGAATTCATTAGCTGAGAGCTAAGGTTGCGGTAAACGGCCAATGCAGTTATCCAAACGTTGAGCAAACGCACTTTGCGCAACCGTCTGCTGGCAGCGCATCAACCCACCGTGACGGATTCCCCGGTAAAGGCACTGATCATCAACAGGACAAAGAACACCAGGTAGCTGACACTCAGCGAGTACGCAATAATCAGGAAGACGACCCAGCCGACATTGGTTTTACCGCCGGCACGGCGTCGCTCGCGATTGTGGCAGAGCCAAATCGTCACGCCGATGGCAGTGATAAACAGTACGAGTGCCGCCGCAGCCAGCCCAGCAAGCGCAAACATCACGCCAATGCTCACAGCAATAACCGGAAGCAACAACAAGCCGCATCCACACCCACCGGGACTATAAACGGCAGACTGTCGGCGTCGTTCCATCGTCACTCCAACCTCAATATCTTTGAGCACTACAACGCAGCGGCCTGCTGGACAGGAACGATCTTATTCAGCTCCGGTTCGATCCGCCTTTTCTCGGCCTCAAGGTCAAACGCCACCTGAGCGCGCAGCCAATAACCATCCGTCAGGCCAAAATAACGGCAAAGACGGAGGTCGGTGTCGGCCGTCACGCGACGTTTTCCCAAGACAATCTGCCCGATACGCTGAGCCGGAATCCCAGTCTCTTTCGCAAGGCGATATTGAGAAATGCCCATGGGAACAAGAAACTCCTCTTTGAGAAGCTCACCAGGAGTCACCGGCGACAGCAAATCGGCCGAAGTCTCATCACTTGTGATAATCGACGATTTCGACATTCCAAGCCATCTCCTGTCTCCACTCAAAACAGACCCGATAGCGCTCGTTAACACGGATGCTATATTGACCGGCACGATCGCCCTTCAAAGCTTCCAGGCGGTTGCCCGGTGGAACGCGAAGATCATCAAGCGAAGCACAAACCTGCAGTTGGCGAATCTTCCTCAACGCAACACGCTCAAAGGGCACGAACCTCCTGACCCGCACACCCATGGCAAAGCGTTCGGTATCCTCATCTTTATACGATGCAATCATAGTATCGCCTTACGTTAGTAACGTCAAACGTTTCTATAGACTTACATCTCTATTATATCGTACGTTTGTTCGTGTTTTCTAGAACAAATAGTCCTTTGCGCCTTAGTCAAGCGAAAGTAATCGTTTGTAGACATCGAGGCCTTTGAGTAGGATTTCCTCGTCGAAGAGCATGCTATCGGTATGCAGAGCGCTTGTTGCATAGGCGGGGCAGCCATCCGAATCACTCGGGTTGTCTTGGTCCTCTGGCACGCCCGTGCCTAGCAAGAAGAACACGCCCGGCAGATGGCGCTGATAGAACGCGAAATCCTCGGCGATTAGCAGCGGCTCGTCCACGAGCTGCAATTCGGGCAGAGCGGGCGCGATTCGGGCAAACAACTCAGGATCGTTATCGACCGGTGGATAGCCCTCGGCAAAGTCGAGATCATACGTGCAGCCCGTTGCGGCACAGGCATCGTCCAGCACGCGGCGCACGCCTTCGCGCGCCCGGTCGAACATGTCGTCCGTAAACACACGCAGGCTTCCGGCCACATGGGCCTCCCCCGCCACCGCGTTGCAAACGGTGCCAGCCTGCAGCAGGCCAAACTTGCCGATACAGGGTTCGTCGGTGCCCAGCTCGTCCATCAGTTCGCGCTCGGCAACCAAGAACTTGGCAGCCGCCAGCGCCGCATCGTGCGATTCCTCGACCGGAACGCCATAGGTCTTAGCGATATGGATGCTCGTCCCGTGAATATGAATGTGTGTCTCACTCGAGCGCGCCAGCAGCGGGCCGGAACAGCTCGCCAATGTGTTCGCAGTCAGATCGGGCCACACGTGAAAGCCAAAAATGCGGTCGACCCCGTAGCGCTCGAACACACCGCTCTCGCAAACTGTCTTGGCGCCACCAGTCGTCTCCTCGGCAGGCTGGAACACAAAGAGCACGTTGCGCTTGATGGCACCTGGCTGCTCACGAATCGTGCGATCGACAAAGGTTGCCGCCGCAAGGGCCATGGCCATGTGTCCATCGTGTCCGCAAGCGTGCATCTTTCCGGGATGCTTCGAGGAAAAGGCCGCACCCGTCGCCTCCGCGATGGGCAGTGCGTCCATATCGGCGCGAATCGCCGTGGCATGCGCGGCGCCCGTGCCAGCGTCGAAGAAAGCACAAACACAGCTGGGGCAGGGATGGGTCACTTCACAGGCAAGCGAAGCGAGCACGCCCTCGATATAGGCTATGGTTTGAGGAAGATCGAAATCGAGCTCCGGAATGCGATGCAGGTCGCGACGATAGCGACGAAGTTCTTGGAGCTCGGTCATAAAGGATCCTTTCATGGGGCATATCCATTCACACAATATTGTGATACAGGATTGTGGCACACATGTTTCCAGCATATTGCTGCATTTTTTAAACGTTATATACGAATACTCTTGTTTGGTAAAGTGCAACGTGGTAGGGTCTTTACCACTTGATAGAGGCGCGGGCACGAAGAGCCGCGGGCGAGCCGGCAGGCTTTGACCCCGCGGGGAGGCGAAACCCGCCGAACTGGGCTTTTCGGGCACGAACAACCTGGTGGGCCTGCGGGAAATACCCACAGGACTGTCTGCAGCAATGCGGGAGCGCTATCCGGACATTGGGTCCACGCTATGCGGATTCGATGCGCAGATGGCGCCGTCTGGATAGCGAGGTTTACGGGACATGGCATTGACCCCCAACGAGGCATATGCGGCCAAGCAGCCGTTTGTGGACAAGGAGACACTCGAGCATATCGTCGAGCAGTTCCCCACGCCGTTTCATCTATACGACGAGGCGGGCATCCGCCGCAACATGCAAGAAGTACGCGACGCCTTTGCATGGAACCCGGGCTTTAAGGAATACTTTGCCGTCAAGGCCAATCCCAACCCGGCGCTCATCTCCATTCTCAACGAATACGGCTGCGGCTGCGATTGCTCGAGCTATACCGAGCTCATGATCGCCCGCTCGCTGGGTATCACGGGACACGACATCATGTTCTCGTCCAACGACACGCCGGCGGCCGACTTTGAGCTCGCCAACAAGCTGGGTGCCATCGTCAACTTTGACGACATCAGCCACATAGAGTTCTTTGAGCGTGTTGCGGGGCCCATCCCCAAAACGGTCAGCTGCCGCTTTAATCCAGGCGGCCTGTTCCAGCTCTCCAACGGCATCATGGACAACCCGGGCGACTCCAAGTACGGCATGACCACCGAGCAGCTCTTCGAGGCCTTCCGCATGCTCAAGGCCAAGGGCGCCGAGGACTTTGGCATCCACGCATTCCTTGCCAGCAACACTGTCACCAACGACTACTACCCCAAGCTCGCGCGCATCCTCTTTGAGCTTGCTGTACGCCTGGAGCGCGAGACCGGCGCACACGTCGCCTTCATCAATCTGTCCGGCGGCGTCGGCATCCCCTACCTGCCCGAGCAGCAGGCCAACGACATTCGCGCCATCGGCGAGGGGGTGCACGCGGCATACGACGAGATCCTGGTTCCTGCCGGCATGGGCGATGTGGCGATCTGCACCGAGATGGGTCGCTTTATGATGGGCCCCTACGGATGCCTGGTCACCAAGGCCATCCACGAGAAGCAGATCTACAAGGACTATATCGGCGTGGACGCAAGCGCCGTCGATCTGATTCGTCCTGCCATGTATGGCGCTTACCACCACATTACGGTGATGGGCCAGCCGGGTGGCGACGACAAGACCACAGCGCCCGTCACGGACACCTACGACATCACGGGCAATCTGTGCGAGAACAACGACAAGTTCGCCATCGACCGCGAGCTGCCGCATATCGACATGGGCGACCTGCTTGTGATCCACGATACCGGCGCGCATGGCTACTCCATGGGCTACAACTACAATGGACGCCTGCGCTCCGCCGAGGTCCTGTTGCGCCCCGATGGCTCGGCCGACCTCATCCGCCGCGCCGAGCGCCCGGGCGATTACTTTGCCACGCTCGACGTGCTGCCGAGCGGCCGAGAGCTGCTGGCCAAGTCGCGCGCCGAAAGTGCCCGCCGTCGCGCCCAAGACGAGCGCCTGGCAGTCGCCGCCCAATGGAACAAACGCATCCAGATCGCGGACGCGAAGGAGAAGAACATGGACATCCGCAATCTCGAGGGCTCAATCGTCGCCCTCGTCACGCCGTTTAAAAAGGATGGCAGTGTCGACTTTGACGCACTCGAGCGCCTTATCGATTTCCACCTGCAAAACGGCACCGACGCCATCCTCACCCTGGGCACCACCGGCGAGAGCGCCACGATGACCGACGACGAGGACAACTCCGTCGTCGCCGCCGTGGTCAAGCATGTTGCAGGACGCGTCCCCGTCATTGCCGGCTCGGGCTCCAACTCCACGCAGACCATGCTCACCAAGTCGCTTACTTACCAGGGCTTGGGAGCCGACGGCCTGCTGCTCATTACCCCCTACTACAACAAGTCCAACGAAGAAGGTATCTATCAGCACTTTAAGACCGTCGCCGATGCCGTGAACATCCCCTGCATCCTGTACAACATCCCCGGCCGCTGCGGCTGCGGTATCAGCGAGCGCAACGTAGAGCGCCTGGCCGCGCACCCCAACATCATGGGTATTAAGGAAGCCTCTGGCAACGTCGCCTACGCTGCCAAGATCGCCCACCTGCTGTCCGACGACTTCCGCATGTACTCGGGCGAGGACGCGCTCACCGTGCCGCTCATGAGCCTGGGCGCCTCGGGCACCATCAGCGTGTGGGCCGATGTTCAGCCGCAGCTCGTGCACGACATGTGCCGCGCCTATCTGGACGGTGACGTGGAGCGCGCCCGCGATATCCAGATTGCCGGTCAGCCGCTCATCAACGCCCTCTTTAGCGAGGTCAACCCCATCCCCGTCAAGGAAGCGCTCGCCCAGATGGGTATGATCGAGGCAAACTACCGTATGCCGCTGTGCCCCATAGCAGACGACACGCGTGCTGCACTTACCGATGCTCTGAAGGGAGCTGGTCTGCTTGATTAAGACCGTCATTATGGGAACGGGCCGCATGGGCTCGCTCATCCGCACTACCGCCGAAGGCATTGTCGACGCCGGCGGGCAGCCCGTTTTTGATATCGTCGCCCAGATCGGTTTTGATTTGAGCGAGCTCGAGAACGCACCGGCCGCCGATGTAATCATCGACTTCTCGAACGTCGTTACCTTCGATGCCGTCGTCGCCTATGTCGAGCGCACGGGTGCCGCGTTGGTCTCGGGCACCACGGGCTACACCCCCGATCAGATGGACCGCCTGCGCGAGCTGGGTCAGAACGCCCGCGTCATGCACTCCGGCAATTACTCCATCGGTATCGCAGCCCTGCGTCATCTGGTAGCACAGGCTACACGCGAGCTGCCCGGCTTTGACTGCGAGATTGTCGAGACTCACCACAACCAAAAGGTCGACGCCCCCAGCGGCACCGCAAAGCTGCTGCTCGACGCCGTAGTCGAGGCCGAACCCGAGGCAGGCTACCACCCCGTCTACGGACGCGAGGGCATGTGCGGCGCTCGCGATCCCAAGGAAATCGGTATGCACTCGCTGCGCGGCGGCACCGTCGCCGGCGTGCACGAGGTGAGCTTCTTTGGCCAGGACGAGGAGGTCACGCTCACACACCGCGCCACGAGCCGCCAGATCTTCGTCAACGGCGCCCTGGCTGCCGCCCAGAAGCTCGTCACCCGCGACCCCGGCTTCTACACCTTCGATCAGGTCATGTTTGCCTAACCAGGTATCAACCGTATCCACGCAAAGGAGAAACAGCATATGAGTAACGCAGCCGAGATGGATGCACAGGAAATTATCAACTACATCGCCACCGCGCCCAAAAAGACGCCTGTCAAGCTGTACGTGCGCGAGAAACCCGGCATGAAGGTTGCCTGGGGCGACGCACATGTCTACGGCGGCCGTCGCGGCAAGACCGTCTTTGGTGACTGGGATGAGCTCAAGGCCATCCTGGACGCCAACGCCGACTCCATCGACTACTACGACGTAGAGAACGACTGCCGCAACTCCGCCGTGCCCATGCTCGACCTTAAGGGCATCAACGCCCGCATCGAGCCGGGCGCGATCATCCGCGACCGCGTCGAGATTGGCGACCGTGCCGTCATCATGATGGGCGCCATCATCAACATCGGCTCCGTCATTGGCGAAGGCTCTATGATTGATATGGGCGCCGTCCTGGGCGGCCGCGCAACCGTGGGCAAGAACTGCCACATCGGCGCCGGCACCGTACTGGCAGGCGTCGTTGAGCCCGCCAGCGCCACGCCCGTCATCATCGAGGACGATGTCATGATCGGCGCCAACGCCGTGGTCCTGGAGGGCGTGCGCGTGGGCAAGGGCGCCGTCGTGGCTGCCGGTGCCGTGTGCGTCGAGGACGTCCCCGCCGGCGCCGTCGTGGCCGGTGTCCCCGCCCGCGTCATCAAGATGCGCGATGAGAAGACCGACAGCAAGACCGGCCTGGAAGAGGGCTTACGTCAACTTTAATAGTTACGCGGTTTTGACAAACCGCGTTTTCGCTGGCGTATGCTCAACCTGCAACGTAATTCAGCCCCAAGCAACAAAGGCCGAAGTCCCGAAGGGCTTCGACCTTTGTTTTTCAGCAGCGTCCAGCGCAGCTTATCGATTCTCAATTGACCCGATATTCTTGAGTTCGATGGAGATGAGGCCGTTGGGCTCGTTGACAAACTCGATGTACTCGGAGTTTGAACCCATCTCGGCCGGGAAGCTGATCTCGATACCCGTGTCGGTACGGATCTTGTGATTGCGCACCGCCGCGCGCTCGACCTGTTTGCGCTCCACGGGAACGCGCTCGGGAACCTTCTCCTCGGTCAGCGCCGCGCGCACGCTCTCCTTGATGACCGGCTCGTCCTCAAAGACCTCATCGACGATATCCCAAGGCGGCAGCTCCTCGTCATCCTCGACCTTCTCGGCAACGGCAGCCTTAACCTTAGCGAGCGCTACAGCCGTGTTGGCACCGTGCTCCTCGGCGACTTCCTCGACCACACGCGTCACGGTGTCGATGACCTCCTTGCCCGATACGCCCGTGTCACACTGCAACAAACCATCGGGGATAAGCATGCGGTCCTCGCCGGCGATCTTGCGCTTCTTGTCCACATAGCCGATCTCCATGGTGCTCGCGCGCACGATGGCATAGCTTGGCACCTTTTGGGAAGGATTCGGCAGGATAGCATAGTGGCGCGCGATGTCGTTGCGCACCTCCCCCTCCTCGCGGCCCACTTCGTGCATAAAAGCCTGCTTGGAGCCCAGCAGCATCACGGCAAACCAGCGGGCATCCTCATCGTCGTCAAAGTCCGCCACAAGCACGTCGGTGGACTCGGCTTTCTCAGCCTTGGTGAGTTCGGAAGAGATAAACTCCGCAATCTGCTGCGACAGGTCCACGAACTCGCGCTCGCCAAAGAAATAGCCCTTGAGCTCGCCGCCAAACGCAGAGTTCTCGGCAAACGTGGCACGTTTATTGTCGGCCGAGGTGCGTGCGCGGCGCAGATGCGTGGTCACGAAGTTGCGCACGGTACGGCTCTCGATATCGAGCTCGCGCTGGCTCATTACGTTGACGGCAGAGTCAAAGTCCAGGATATGCAGAATCGCGTGATTGATTTTCATATACGGCATTCCGTTCTAGATCGATTTCGGCACGAACCAGTATAGCGGTCGAGCCCGCCCCAGGCGCATCGAAGATTGATGCATCGGGGACAGGTTGCTTTGCGCCAATGGTTAGCGCAGGAGCTCGGACTGCCAGGCCTCGAGCTGTTCTGCCAAACTCTTGCCGGCAGCGGGCACGTCGATCTGGGGTCGTTTGGGCAACAGTGCGCATTTAAGGATCGCCACGATGGTCTGCGAGATAAAGCGTCGCGTATCTTTGTCAAAGCCTTGCGCAGCCTGGAGCATCACGGGCAGACTCTCACGCAGATTTCCTGCGATATCCGCAAACCGTTCGGCGTCCGTAGCCTCAAACACGGAGAACAACGCATCTACAAAACGCTCGCGCTCGCTAGGCGACACTGTAAGCAGCATCTCGCGAATGGAGCCATCAACGTATCGAGCACCGGCGGACAGGCGCTCACAGTATACGAAGTCGCAACCACCAACCACCCAGCTAAAGGGATTGTGCTGCAGCAGGCTGAACTCGGTGCTCTCAACGATGGCATAGTCCTCCTGTGTCTCGAACATCATGCCAAAGATCGACGACCGAGGTAGCGTCTTGTCGATTCGACCGGAAAGATCGGCAAAGGCGTTGCCGTTCAGAAACTCCTCGACGAAGCCCGGACCATCATGGGAATACGCCCGTTCGATTCGCTCACGGGCGACATCGAAGCACATCGCCGCACCGTACACCGCAAGGTTTCCGCCCTTAGAATGACCTCCGCACAAAAGCGGCCCGTCAATCGCATCCGCCGCCTCGTTCACATAACGCGCCGCGGATTCCTGAGCCGGCACAGGACAACGGAACGCCATGTTAAAGTCCTCTTTCCAGCCCACAATCGTGCTGTCAGTCCCCCGGAAGGAAAGATAACTAAACCCCGCCGGAAACCGGAACGTCATGGCTGCAAACTGCTCTGTCGCCACCACATCGCTCACGGCACGATAGCCGCAAACGTGCACGCCACGGTAGCGAGGGCTTGCTGCCACGGCCTCCAACAAGGCCCTGCTCCCCTCCGGGTCCCACAAGTCGTCAACCATGTCCCGGTAGCACTCGGCACGCAGCAGCTCGCGTACGTCTAGGCCCTGCCAGTTCGTCAGCTCCGCCATATCACCCGGCAAACGCAAATAGGACAACCACGCAAAGACCAGGCTATCCACCGCACAGAACGGCCGCTCCTCAAACGGATCAAACGCCGTCTGGGCATAGGTCAAAAAATTAGGTGAATCCGACATGGCCCTCCCATCAACTATGGTGCATTGGGATGGTGCATTGGGGTCAGGTTACTTTGCACCAAAAAGGCGCCCGGACCGTGTGAGCCCGGACGCCTTCATTGTAGCTTTTCGCTCTAGCGAGCTTGATTTAGCAGGAGAAATCGACGCTGTCGATGATGTCCTTGAGGGCCTTGGCGGAGACGGTGAGCTCATGCTGCTCGTCGTCGTTCAGCGGCACGGGGACGCGGCAGACAACGCCGTCGCGGCCAACGACGGTCGGCATGGAGATGGCAAGATCGGACAGGCCATACTCGCCCACCATGAGCGAAGAGACGGGCAGAACGGTCTGCTCATCGCGCATGACGGCGGTGCAGATTCGCTTGACGGCCATGGCGACGCCATAGTAGGTGGCGTGCTTCTTCTCGATGATGGTGTAGGCGGAGTTCTTGACGTCCTCGGCGATGCGCTTCTCGGCAGCCTCATGCTCCAAGTGGCCGTGAAGCTCACAGAAAGTGTTCAGCGGAACGCCGGCAACCTGAGCGCTGGACCAAGCGACAAACTCGGAGTCGCCGTGCTCGCCCATGACATAGGCCTGGACATCGCGCGGGTCAACCTCGACGTGGGCACCAAGCATCTGCTGCAGGCGGCCGGTGTCGAGCACGGTACCGGAACCGATGACGTGGCCCTCGGGCAGGCCGGACATCTTGATGGCGGCGTAGGTCAGGACATCGACCGGGTTGGAGACGATTAGCAGGATGCCGTCGAAGCCGGACTTCTTAATCTCGGGGATAATGGACTTAAAGATGCTGACGTTCTTGTTGACCAGGTCCAGGCGGGTCTCACCGGGCTTCTGGGCAGCGCCAGCAGTGACGACGATCATGGCGGCGTCGGCGACATCGGAATAATCGCCGGCGTAGATCTTCATCGGCTCGGCAAACGTCATGCCGTGCGCGATATCCAGGGCCTCACCCTCGGCACGGTTCTTGTCCACGTCGATGAGGACCATCTCGGAGAACAGACCACTCTGCATCAGTGCGAACGCCGAAGACGAACCGACGAAACCGCAGCCGACAATAGCGACCTTCTTCTCGTTAACCATTAGAAACTCCCATCTCTCTCCACAAACAAGCCGCCCGGGAACGACCCGAGCGGCTTGTCGTAATCCCAATACATCCAATCGGGACTTTGATTATGCTCCTATTCGCAGCCAAAAATCGACCGTTTACCGAAATTGTTTGCAGTATTCGTAAAATAACTGCACGAAATCGGTTTCGAGCTATTGACGAGTCGAAATAGGTTTCTAATACAAGCCCGCCTCGCGAATGGCCTCGACAGCCAAAGCGATCTGATCGGGCGGCAGGACCAGTGCCATACGCACGTGCCCCTCGCCCGAAGGGCCAAAGCTCGCGCCCGGCGTCACCACAACGCCGGCCTTCTCCATAAGCTCCTCGCAAAACGCCATGGAATCGGTGCGACCACCGGGAAGCTTGGCCCACACAAACATAGAGCCATGCGCGTTGGGTCGCTCCCAGCCCAGGCCCTCAAGACCGTCGCACAGGGCATCGCGGCGCTCCTGGTACTTCAGACGCTGCGCCTCGACCTCATCGCGCGGACCGTTCAGGCAGGCGATGGCAGCCTTCTGGATCGGGAAGAACATACCGAAGTCGATCTGGCCGCGCAGCTTGGCAAAGGCCGAGACCACATCCTCGCGACCGACCAAAAAGCCGATGCGGGCACCGGTGACGTTAAACGACTTAGAGAGCGAGAAGAACTCCACGCCCACCTCAAGCGCACCGGGATACTGCAAGAAGCTGCCGCCGGGCTCGCCGTCAAACACGATGTCGGAGTACGCGTTGTCATGAACGATCAACAGATCATGCTCGCGGGCAAAGGCGATAATCTCCTCGTAGACCTCGGGCGTGCCCACCGAGCCGACCGGGTTCGCGGGCAGCGACACGATCATATACTTGGCACGATCGGCCACCTCGGGATCGATACCCGCCACATAGGGCAGGTAATTATGCTCGGCAACCAGCGGATAGTATTCGAGCTTGGCATCGGCGATCTTGGCACCCGCCTCAAAGACCGGGTAGCACGGATCGGGAACCAGAATGGTGTCACCCGGATCGAGCAGGGCCAGGCCCAAATGGCCCACGCCCTCCTGCGTGCCGTTGCACGACTGCACCATAGACGGCGTAATGCCCGAAACGCCAAAGCGACGCTCATAGTAATCGCACACGGCTTGCTTGAGTTCGGGCAGGTCGCGCAGGGCATACTTCCACATCTCGGGATCTTGGGCTGCCTGCGTGAGCGCCTCGACCACGTGGTCGTACGGCTTAAAGTCGGGCGTGCCCACGCTCATGTTGTAAATGGTCTTGCCCTGAGCCTTCAGCGCGAGAAGCTTGTTGTTGAGCGAGGCGAAGACCTCCGCGCCAAAGCGGTCGAGACGCTGCGATGCCTGCATGGTGCCACCTTTCGATATGAAAAACGCGGCGCTCCGACAAGAGCGCCGCGCGATACGGGCCATCAGATTGCAAAAGTGTAACGCTTGCAACCCCCGTATTGGTTCAATTTAGCCAACCTTAGTCAACTGGATTGAGCGCGTCGATCTGCGCAAGCCACAGACGCGAGCTAGCGTCACTCGGCATACGCCAATCGCCGCGCGGGCTGAGCGTCACCGAGCCCACCTTGGGACCATCGGGCAGGCAGCTGCGCTTAAACTGCTGGGCAAAGAAGCGACGGTAGAACGTACGTAGCCACGTGTGGACGGTCTTGGCGTCGTAGACGCCCTCGAAGCTCTTGAGCGCCATGCGGTAGATCTTGCCCGGCTCAAAGCCAAAACGCAGCAGGTAGTAGAGGAAGTAGTCGTGCAACTCGTACGGGCCCACCAAATCCTCGGTCTTCTGCGCAATCTCGCCGTCGCCCGTGGGCGGCAGAAGCTCGGGGGACACCGGCGTATCGAGGATATCGAGCAAGACCTCGGCAATGCGCCCGCCAAAGACATCGGCGGCATAGCGTACCAGATGGCGCACAAGCGTCTTGGGCACGCTCGCGTTGACGGCGTACATGCTCATGTGGTCGCCGTTATAGGTAGCCCAGCCGAGCGCCAGCTCCGACAGGTCGCCCGTGCCAATGACAAAACCGCCAGCCTGGTTGGCCAGATCCATCAGAATCTGCGTACGCTCGCGCGCCTGGCTGTTCTCGTAGGTCACGTCCTGCACGGCCGGATCATGCTCAATGTCCTTGAAGTGCTGCTCCACAGCCGCATGGATCGAAACCTCGCGGAAGCTCACACCCAGGTCGCGAGCGAGCGACTCGGCATTCGACTTGGTGCGATGCGTCGTGCCGAAGCCGGGCATGGACACGGCTGTGATACCAGTGCGCGGCAGCCCCAGTGCATCGAAGGCACGCACGGTCACAAGCAGCGCCAGCGTGGAATCGAGACCGCCCGAAAGGCCGATAACGGCCGCCTTGGTGCCCGTATGGGCAAGGCGGGTCTTGAGGCCCGCGGTCTGCAGGTCGAGGATGGTCTCGCAGCGCTCAGCCAGGTCACCATGGTCGGCAGGCACGAAGGGCGCGCGGGGGAAGACACGGTCTATGCCGAGCGCATCGCGCAGGACAGGCTCTTCGGCGAGCGAGCCCTCAAACGAGAACTCGACGGTCACGGCCTCCGGCGCATCGTCCGCGCGCGTCCATGTCGTCGAGCGACGGCGCTCAGCAACCAGGCGGTCAAGGTCAACGTCGGCGATGGCCATATCGCAGGTAAGCAGTTTGGTCGCGGCGAGCTTGGAGCCGTTTTCGTAGACGAGGTTCTCGCCCGCAAAGACCATGTCGGTCGTGGACTCGCCCTCGCTCGCGTCCGCGTAGGCATAGGCGCAATACAGGCGCGCGCTCTGGTTGGAAATGAGGCTGCGGCGGTAATCCGCCTTACCGATAATCTCGTCCGAAGCCGACGGGTTGAGGATCACCGTCGCACCGGCAAGCGCCATCTCGGTCGAAGGCGGCGCCGGCACCCACAGGTCCTCGCAAACCTCAACGCCCAGCACCATATCCTCGGCACCCTCATCACAGCAGCGGTAGAGAAGCCCCGAACCCAGCGGAACCGGACCCTGACCGGCAAACTCAACCCACACAGGATCTGCGGGCGCCGGAGCAAACCAGCGGCGCTCGTAGAACTCGCCATAGTTGGGCAGATACTTCTTGGCCGTGAAGCCCAAAAGCTCGCCCGCGCAGCACACGGCGGCGCAGTTGTAGATATTCTCGGCAACCGCAACGGGAAGACCGATGGTAAAGACAATCGACAGCTCACGAGTCTCATCGAGGATATGCACCAGAGCGGCCTCGCAGGCATGCAGCAGCGTGCGGTTATGGAACAGGTCGGCCGCGGTATAGCCGCACAAGTTGAGCTCGGGCAACACCAGCGCGCGAACGCCGCGCTCGGCAGCCTCGCGAACAGCTGCCAGCGCAACCTCGGCATTGCCCTCGACATCGGCCACGCGAATCCGCGGCGAAGCCGCCGCCACACGCAAAAAGCCATCGTTCTCAACTTGACCGTTTAGAAAATCGTTCATACGAGCTCCAACACATCCGCTTAGCCGCAACGAGCAGCGGCAATAAAGTCCGCCTCCATTGTACTGTCAAGTTCAATCAGCGCTGATGGGGCAGTCTCATGATTAAAAATGAAAAAGAGAAGTCAGAATGGCGTTTAGCAGTAGAACGAGATCTCGTCCACAAGGAAAAAAGCCTTCCATTTAGAACAAATCAATTCATGCTGAGCGGCGATAATTTCACAGAGGTCGTCAAGCGTGCTCTGGGGGATCTTCGCTTTGTTATTAGCGACAATGCAACCTCCCCTGCGAGTCAGCCAGATTTTGGCCGAGTTATTTGAAGGCGCTCCCTTGCAAACATGAACATGGATTGGCTCGCCCGCTTCGTTAGACCAAAAGAAGACCCTGTAGCCGCCAATAAGAAATAGGCTAGGCAACTTTAGCTCCTCCGTTTGCGGCGTAGCGATACAGCAGGTGAGCATTATTGCTCAGAAAAGTCTCAAATCCTCGCTTCTCCTCGTCGGTGAAATGCCCCTCCCACATAGTCCAATTGTAAGAAGGCAACTCACAGCGAGCGGAGTCGAAGCCCTCTGCCGTCGGTCGTTCAAAATGCACGACAACCTTTTCGATATCCCCATCTGCAATTAGGTCAGAATGAACGACCTCGGTACCGTCTTCGAATGTCATATACGGGTACATCACGTAAACCACCTCGCAATCGTAAATCCAGTTTAGCATCAAGCTATTGCACCAAAGACAGCAAGCCCCCCTTGATGAGTTGATGGTATCTGTTAAATGTCACGTACGATTCACATCTGGTGGGTACCCTGATGGCTACACGAAACGAAGTAGATTTACACCGGGAGGACCCCGTATGACAACCAAGTACACCGACGCGCCACGCACGCGCGTCATGACGCCGGCATCGCTCAACAACGGCGTGCACGAGAACCATTCCATCGGACAGACCATGGCCATCGCGCCCAAAAAGGGCCTGTTTGACGACATTTCCATTCCCCAGATCATCGCCGGCGCCGCAGCTGCCGCCACGAGCGTCGCGCTTGCCTCCAAGATTGGTATCGCTGGTTCAGTAATTGGTGCCGCCGTGAGCTCGGTTATCACCGTTGTGTCCTCGCAGGTCTACCGCCACTTTATCTCTGCCAGCGCCGAAGCCCTCAAAGGTACGCACGCCGCCGTCGACTACCCCGCCGGCGCCTATGAGCCCGTTGAGTTTAATGCCGAGGAGCACCTGGGCGGCGCCGCGACTACGCAGGAGATGCGCCAGATTGCGGGGCGCGCGACCACGGCGCGCGTTGCTCCCGACAGCCTGCGCGCCAAGGCGGCGGCAGAGCGCAGTCAGACGCAAAAGAAGGTCATCGTCTTCTCGATCGCCATCGCCATTGTCGCGGTCATCGCCTGCGCCGGCGCCATCCTTATCACCACCGCCGGTGAGGGTCTGGGTGAGCGCCCCGAGCCAATCCTTTCGTCGCATACGACCGAGCACGACGCGGATAGCTCAGGTCAATCGCAAGGCCAGCAGGACGACCCGCAGGGCACCTCCGCATCCACTGACTCGTCATCGAACACCCCCAATCAATCGCAGGACGTCGATTCCTCTGCGAACAACAGCAACACGCAATCCGGCACGACCGACTCAAGCCAAACGACCGACGGCTCTCAACCGAGCACGGGCGACCAGACGAGCGGCAATACATCGGGCACGGGATCTACCGACAACAGCAGCACTAATAGCTCGAGTGGAACCGCGTCCGGCACGGCATCTGACAGCTCGAGCCAAGGCACGGCATCGGGCAACTAAGCACGTTTGCCCCTCATAGATAATCGACCTGTATAACGGGCGCGAACCGGCAACGGTCGCGCCCGTTTGCCTTGGGCGCCGAGGTAGCAAGCCCCGCGCGATGGTAAGATGCTTTGGTGTGTAAAGAGGAGATTTGCCATGAGCAAGACAATAGTTAAGCCCACGCTATCGCTGGGCAACCACATCTATCTGTATCGTCTGCTGCGTGATGCGATTGGGTGCGGCAAGCAAACGTTTATGACGCAGGTCGAGGAGGCGCTCGCTGCTGGTGACATGGCCGCTTATGACCTGGGCTTCGAGTCCACGCGCGAGCTGCTCGAGGAGCTCGACGACTGCATAAGGCTGACCGTCTTTAAGGGCGGTCGCCTGTATGCCACGCTCATCGCCAACGAGGCCTGGGATGCCGCCCTTGCCAAGGGCGAGGACAAGCCCAAGGCTGCCAAGGGTGCCAAGCAGTCCTACAAAAAGAAAAAGCGCGGCGAGAAGGACCTCAAGGCCGTGCGCCCCAAGCACGTTAAGCGCGCCGAGCCCGAGCCCGTGGCCGAAGTCGCTCCGGAGCCCGAGGCAGAGATCGAAGTCGCTATTGAGGTAACGGCAGAAGCCGACACCGAAATCACCGCCACGACCGATCCCGAAGTCATATCCGAGCAGGAAGCCACTGCGGAGCTCAACGAAGCTCCCAAGTCGACAACCGAAGAAGCCGCTGACCAGCCCGAAACGCCTGCGTTCCAAAACAGCGATGTCTTTGGCGACGAGACCGAGGACGATCAGCCCGACGAGCCCGACGATCAAGGCGCTACCGAGTCGGCGCCGGAGCCCGAGACGCCGCAGCCCGCCATCTCGCTCACGGTCGTCTATGACCCCGAGAACGCAAACGCCGGCATCACCACCATGGCATCCACGCCCATCGAGGCAAAGTCGAGCGTCGAGAACGAGAACGCGACGCAGGTTGAGGTTGAAACTGCAGCTGCAGACGCGCCCGTCACCGTGAAGCCCGCAGATTCCACGATCAAGCCGGAAGCGACGCTGGAGCCCGCACCCGTCATCGAATCCGTGCCCGCCGCTGCTTGCGACCGAATTCCCGCACCGGCACCGGCTTCGGTACCCGCAGCGGCCCCAACCCCCGCACCTGCAGCGCCCGCCATCCCCGAGGACTTCCCCGTCGATTTCGCAACCGAAGTCTTCTGCCCCGGCCCGCTTCTGCACCAGCTGTCGACCTATCTCCCCTACGGCGCCGACACGCTCGGCATCGTCGGCGAGTACTACTGGATTGCCCGCGAGCGCGGTACCATCGAGGCCGCGCGAAACCGCGCAAGCTTCCCCCTGCGCTACACGCAGGCCGGCGAGCGCCACGAAGTCACTGTGCGCATCCGCCACAACACCACCGGTGGCCTCGGTGCCGCCTGGGTCATCGACAAGGTCAACGCCCCGGCCGAGTGACAAAACGGCCCTGGATAGCCATTTGACCATCCAGGGCCGTTTGAAATCAGACCTTTTGGCTGTCATCAGCACATATAGACACCAGAGAAGCAAGCTCCTCCTCAAGTTGCGGAGCAAAATACCTAAAAGAAACTTGTGCTCCAATCGGTATCGACTCAATCATATTCGCAGCATTATCTGAAACACGGTACGATGCAGTTTCACCTGTCTTCAAATCCTCTATTGAGCAGACAGCGTCTTCAGCATCAATCGACCTAAGCACGCCTTTTCCTTGTAACATCACATCGGCATGCCCGCCAGCTATTTCTAATGAACCTGAGTCTGTCGCAGTCACTTCTCCGGAACCTCCGCGCGATATCTCTTCCTTTGTTGAACAGCCCACCAATGAAGCCATCAGCACCAAAGACAGAGCTAGACGAATCGCCCTACTTCGAAAAAGTCGTTCCATAAGTCCACGCATAATAGCTCTGATCATACTTCAGGAAGGATAAAGATGAATTCCAGCCGTCCGCTATGCCAATCATCTGCCTTGTCTCTCCAGTTTTCTTACCAGTAAGTGTGGCGTAAGCCTCCGCTGTTACAGAATGGGCTGATCCGTTGTACAAACTCGCATGTATAACATTCGGTCTATTAGAGTTAATCTCATTTTGAATGCTCGCGATAGCCGGAGAGGAGACAGTGCGGGCGATAAGAGTACTTCCTCTGCTTGCGCAGTAATTTGTAAACCCCGTTGCACAGGTTGATATCGGCGTTCCACCCAAAACAACGCCGGGAACAGTCTGTTCTTCATCGGAAAGAGCATGGGTATTGGTGTAATTCCATATCTGCATATATTGCGAAGGGTCGCTATATAAATTGGCAATGCCATACAGTTCCGCAACGTTCGAAAAAGCTGTCACCATACAAGCATAGTGGGCGGTAAGCCTCTTAATCTCGCTTTCATCATATGACATAAACTGAGAAATGGAACGAAATCCAGATACTGTGTAATCCTGCATTTGAGTTGCGTAAATTACAACATCGTTCCAGCTTGAAGGTTTATTCGATAAAACGACAGGCCGTCCTTCTATGGAAACAGCCGGGATTGTTCTTCCGCAATTTGTTGTTATTGAACCGTCCAAAGATTGCACGCCGAATTCGAATGGATTGATCATTACGACTGGGTTATTGAAAGAATAAGACTCGACACCAAGATCTCCTCCCCGATCCATAGGGCTGACTAAGCCGTCTCCAAAACGATATCCCGTAAGTATTTCATCATCTGAAGCATCTAAAACCAAATAGCCCGCGGCTCTATTGGATGTCACAACCGGAACAATGTAACCAAGCGGGGACCCATCAACATCTACAAAAGGAATAGGGTCAGAAGGCGTATACGAATAGCCGAGGAGTCCCTTTATATATTTATCGGCAAGCTCTTGCGCAATTTCAGAAGTAAATTGTATCTGCTCACCATCAATATTGCCCGTCGAAGCAAAAACCTCTTTCGGACGTGCGGCTAAGGCGACAATTGAAGACGCGACAAGTTGCAGAAAACGACGACGCGAAAGCATATGTTCTTCTTTCTAGAGAAGCGACTTATAAGGTACTCCTATTCTATAATCTTTTTTGTAACGTTACAGCACTGGTTATATTTCAATTCGATTTGCTTATGTCCTTGCAACCCAATGCGTCTTTACGTTTTAAACGGAATTAGAAAATCACTCATAGCAAAAACGGGCTTTAATCCCAAAGAGATGACTTTGATTATGAATCAAACCAGCAGCCAGGGCATAGCTGCAGTGCAATTGCTACAAGAAAGGCCGCCCTTGGTGGCGGCCTTTCTACTTGCTACTAGTCACGCGTCAACTTGCGGTGGATACGATGCGGCTGGGCTGCGTCCTCGCCCAGGCGCTCGATACGGTTGGCCTGATAGGCCTCAAAGTTGCCCTCAAACCAATACCAGTTGCCCGGGTTCTCGTCGGTGCCCTCCCACGCCAGGATGTGCGTGGCGACGCGGTCCAGGAACATACGGTCGTGGCTAATGACCACCGAACAGCCCGGGAACTCGAGCAGCGCCGCCTCGAGCGAGGACAGCGTCTCGACGTCGAGGTCGTTCGTGGGCTCGTCGAGGAGCAGCAGGTTGCCGCCCTGCTTGAGCGTAAGCGCCAAGTTCAGACGGTTGCGCTCGCCACCGGAGAGTACGCCAGCGCGCTTCTGCTGGTCCTGGCCCTTAAAGCCAAAGCTCGCCACGTACGCGCGGCTGGGGACCTCGGTCTCGCCGACCATCATGTGGTCCAGGCCGTCCGAGACGACCTCCCACAGATTCTTATCGGGGTCGATGCCGGAACGGTTCTGATCGACATAGGAGATCTTGACGGTCTCGCCCACCTCGAGCTCGCCCGAAGTCAGCGGCTCCAGACCCACAATCGTCTTGAACAGTGTGGTCTTACCGACACCGTTGGGGCCGATGACGCCCACGATGCCGTTGCGCGGCAGGGTGAACGAAAGGTCGTCGATGAGCACACGGCCATCGAATTCCTTGTGCAGATGATGAGCCTCAAGCACCTTGTTGCCCAGACGCGGTCCAACGGGAATGCGGATGTCGGTCCAATCGAGCTTCTGGCTTGCGCGGGCCTCGGCCTCCATCTCCTCGTAGCGAGCCAGACGGGCCTTATTCTTGGCCTGACGAGCCTTGGGCGAGCTGCGCACCCACTCGAGCTCGGCCTCCATGCGCTTGGCAAGCTTGGCGTCACGGTTGCCCTGCGCCTCGATACGCGCGGCCTTAGTCTCCAGATACGTGGAGTAGTTGCCCTTGTAGGGATAAAGGTGACCGCGGTCGACCTCGCAGATCCACTCGGCAACGTTGTCCAGGAAGTAGCGATCGTGCGTGACGGCAAGCACAGCGCCCTGGTAGTTGTGCAGGAAGTGCTCGAGCCACAGGATCGACTCGGCGTCCAGGTGGTTCGTGGGCTCGTCGAGCAGCAGCAGGTCGGGAGCCTCGAGCAGCAGCTTGCACAGGGCCACGCGACGACGCTCGCCACCGGAAAGCACGTTGACCGGCATGTCAGAATCGGGCAGCTGCAGGGCGTCCATGGCCTGGCCGAGCTTGGAATCGATATCCCAGCCGTCGGCGGCGTCGATCTCGTCCTGGAGCTTGCCCATCTCGGCCATGAGGGCGTCCATGTCGCAATCCGGGTCGCACATCTCCTCGCCGATCTTATTGAAGCGATCGACCTTGGCGATCATATCGCCAAATGCCATGCGCACGTTCTCGATGACGGTCTTGTCGTCGTCGAGCGGCGGCTCCTGCTGCAGGATACCCACGGTGTAGCCGGGGGTAAGCCTGGCATCGCCGTTGGAGACCTCCTCGATGCCGGCCATGATCTTGAGCAGGGTCGACTTGCCCATGCCGTTGGGACCCACGACGCCGATCTTGGCACCGGGGTAGAAGCTCAGGGTCACGTCGTCAAGGATTACCTTGTCGCCATGGGCCTTGCGAGCCTGATACATCTGGTAGATAAACTCTGCCATTTGCCTGTTTTATCCTTTCTGCCTGCTGTTTCCCTATTCTTGTTTCGTTTTAGTGGAAACGAAATGAGGAAACCAGCTCTGAAACTTAACGAAAAAGGGGCATGGTTGCCCACACCCCCTAATACTACCTGGGAAAAGTCCCCCGGAACATACTATGAACTGCGTACGCTAGTTTTCCGCAACCTTAACGAGCGGCTCGCTGCGATTTGCGCCACAACAGATACGAGTAGACGTAGACGGCTCCAACCGAACCAAACGCCAGAACCGCAATTACCGCGGCGACGACTTCACTCGAAAGCACGCTGCCTGCCACGCCCATCACAATCAGGCCAATACCCAGCACCATAAAGCAGGCGCCGCCAAAACGCTGAGTACGGCGCCAGTTCTCGGGATCGGCAAGCGCCCAGGGTGTCTTGATACCGAGCGTATAGTTCTGCTTCACACGCGGCAAGTAGTTGCCTACGCCGATGAACAGCAAACCGACAACACCGGAAATCAGCACGTTAACCGAACCGACCGCCGGCACCACGCCCCAGACCGTAAGCTCTCCCAGCCAGCTTATGGCGCACATGAACAAGGTGAAGGCGATTACGAAACCCTGATAGAACTTGCCCGAGGTTCGATATGCCTCACCTTTGGGGTCGATGCGCGGCACCATGCGGAACATTGCGAGAAGCGCCAGAGGCAGCACGCCGAGCGCGGAGGCCATCCAGCTAGGACCCCAACCGTCGACGGCGCCGTTCGCGCCCCAGTGCGTGGGAATCTGCGTAGGCAAGCTCGGCATCACCATGAGGTGCGCTACGACATTGGCGACGCACAGAGCGACCAGCGCAATCCACACGCGCGACGATACCCCCGTGGGGTGAATGCCCTTGTTTTCGTTATTCATCCTTATCACCTTCAGTGTTTGTAAAGCCCATAAACCAGCCAATTAAATCCTGCATGACGGTGGTGTTTAAGCTGTATACGATGTTTTGGCCATGGCGCTCGTCGGTCACCAACCCGGCGTTTTTGAGCGTCGCCAAGTGATGGCTCAGCGACGGCTTACTGATACCGAAATGCTCGGCAAGCTCCCCCGCCGTGCAATTGCCCTCGCGCAGCAACTCCAAAATGCGCCGTCGCGTTGGATCGGCAAGCGCCTTAAAACCCTCTCCCGGCATAAGACCTCCTCTCATCATCTCTCATGACGTGATCACTATACTCAATATTTAGATGTTTGTCTAACTATCTAATCGCAATGCTTCAAACCACATCAAAGCAAACGCCATCGCAACCTATGGGCGATTACCTATAATGGCGATAGCTAAAACACGACCTGCTTCCCCATCGGAGGATATTTATGACCGAAACCGCTGCCGCAGCCGCCATCGAGACACGCGACACCAAGCTCGAGATTATCATGGGCCGCGAGGCACTCGATAAGCTCGCCGATGCTACGGTGCTAGTGCTCGGCTGCGGAGGCGTGGGCTCCAACTGCTGCGAGGCACTCGCCCGCGGCGGCATCGGTCATTTCGTCATTCTGGATAAGGACATCATCGCGCCCAGCAATATCAACCGTCAGGCCATCGCCTTTCACAGCACCGTCGGCAAGCGCAAAGTCGACGTCATGGAGGCTATGATTCACGACATCAACCCTACCGCTACCGTCATCAAGCGCACCGAATACCTGCTGAGCGACAACATCGATGATTTCTTCGCGAGCGTTTTGGAGCAGACGGACGGCAAGCTCGACTACGTCGTCGACGCCATCGACACCATCTCGGCCAAGCTCACCATTGCCAAATATGCTCAGGACCACGACATTCGTTTGGTTAGCTCCATGGGCGGGGCCAACAAGCTCCATCCCGAGTGCCTCCGCTTTGCCGACATTTTCGATACGGTACGTGACCCCATGAGCCGCATCATGCGCAAAGAATGCAAGAAGCGCGGAATCAAGAGCCTGCATGTACTGTTTAGCTGCGAGGAATCGGTTAAGACACAGCCCCGCGACCCTTCCAACATCCACGAGCGCACCGAGCTGGGAACCGCCAGCTTTATGCCGCCCATCATGGGCCAGATGATTGCCGGCGAGGTTATCCGCCAGATCAGCGGCCGCGGCACTGAGCGCGTACGCTCCGATGGCCAACGTCTGGACTAGCGGAGCGCACCGAGATGGAGCCCCGGTTATTTGATGCACACTGCCATCTTGATTTAATGGCTCACCCGGACGCCGTTGCCGATGAGGCGACGGCGCTGGGCTTGGGTCTATTTGACTGCGGCGTCAATCCGCGCGACTTTTCGGCCGCAAACGAGCGCGCCTGTCGCCAACCAGGCATCATCGCCGGCGTTGGGCTTCACCCCTGGTGGCTCGCCGATGGCCACTGCGGTTTTGTCGAAGTCAATCTGCTTTGCGAAGTTGCTGCCCAAGAACGCTACATCGGCGAAGTCGGACTCGACTTTTCCGCGCGCTTTGCTGGAAGTGAGCCGCTACAAATACAGGCACTTAACCGGCTCTGCGATGCGCTCGTGCAGCATCCTCTTACCGGGCGCGTGATATCAATTCACGCCGTTCGTTCGGCAGAAGCCGTACTGGACGTCCTCGAATCGCATGGACTACTCATCCCAAACCCCGATTCCCCCGCTATCATCTTCCACTGGTTTAGCGGCACTTCGGACGAACTCGCCCGCGCGCGTAATGCGGGCTGTTATTTTTCCGTCAACGAACGCATGCTCGCGACCAAGCGCGGTCGCGAATACGCACGACAGATTCCACTCGATCGTTTACTGCTCGAGACCGATGCACCAGCCGAACCAAACACAGAAACAAGCGCACAGTCGCTCATCAGATCGCTCACAAGGACCTCGATGCGCATTGCCTCACTCAAAAACTGTGACGCAAAGCGCATCGAGTCGGCAGTTTTAGCAAATGCGCGCTCTGTTTTTGACCTTCGCTAACCCCTGTGGGCAAACATGCCAAGGGACATGCGAATCGCACAACGCAGCCCCTATTGGAAGGCAGTACAATTCGGCAGCATTACACCAATTCGTGCATGAGATCACGGTTGCGTTCATACAATTCGTCAAAGATATGACGACGCGACGCATATAACTCGTGGGCAGCCATATCGGGCTCGATTGTTTGCGCAACGCCAAGGACTTGGGCGAGTTCATCCCATGATGCGTAGGCGCCACCTGCGAGAGCTGCCATGATGGCATCACCGAAGCATGCACCCACCGTAACCTTGGCAACCGAGACCTCGCGCCCGCATACGTCGGCGATAGTCTGCATCCAAACTGGATTCTTGGTTCCGCCTCCGACAAGCATAATGCGCCCAATTGGCAGTCCATGCTCTCGCTCGATAATGTCGACATGGGATGCAACGGTATACGCGACGCCTTCCAAGGCGGCGCGAACCATATGGGCTCGCGTATGCCTTCCGGTCAGGCCAAAGAAGACGCCACGCGCCTCGGGATCGTTGAGCGGAGTACGCTCCCCCGCAAAGTACGGCAGGCACAGGAGCCCATCGGCACCCGACGCCACATCGGCGGCATCATGCGCCATAACCGAATATGCATCGGGGCCACCGTGGCCCTCGGCCTCTACGGCGTCGCGATACAGCTCTTGGCGCAGCCACGATGTGAGTGCACCCGCCGTATTGGTCCCCGCGCAAATCCCGTAAGTTCCGGGAATGATAAACGTCCCCGGCCACAGGCGGGCATCATCGACCATATGATCAGCTAGGTAGATGAAATACGCCGTGCTCCCCAACTGAACCATCATATCGCCGGGACGGAATATACCCGTCGAAATGGCCTCGGCACCAGAGTCACCCGTTCCCACTAAGACAGGTGTCCCCGCCGCGAGCCCCGTCGCCTCAGCCGCACGCTGCGTAATCACCCCGGCAATATCGGTAGCCGACATTACCTCCGCCATCTGGTCAGGCCGGCAGAAACGAGCACATTCCCGAGCATCAACCTTCCAAGTGTAGCGGTCGTATAGGGGAAGAAAATCCTCCGCCAAATAACGGTCCACCGTAAAACGCCCCGTCAACTTTGCGCACAGAAACGATGACGCCGTCAGGAACTTCGCGGCACGTTCGTGCACCTCGGGCATATTCTCCTTAAACCACAAGATCTTGGGAGCAATATCTGACGAACAGGGATCGTGCCCGAAAAGCTCGCGTGCGCGATCTGACCCATATTCGAAAAGAAGCTCGTCAATCTGCGGCTTCGACCGCGCATCGACTCCATACAAAATCGCGGGCGCCAGCGCGTTGCACTCGGTATCGACCGGCACGCAGTCGCAACCCAATGCGGAAAGCCCCACGCATCCGATCTGCGCCGCGTTAACCCCCGATTGCGCCACCAGCTCGCGCGACAAGCGGCAAAAAACGCCCCACCAAACTGCCTCCGCATCATGCTGGTACCATCCATCACACGGGTTGTCCGTCTCGTGTCCACAAGAGGCTTGGCAAACGATGTTGCATCGATCATCGATTAAAACGCCTTTAGAGGCGCTTGTCCCAATATCAATACCCAGATAGAACGCCATGAGCGCCTACTCTCCTCGCGCCGTACGAGCGGCAGCCATAAAACGAACCACCCGCTCAACATCAACCGGGGCATCCAGCTTTCCGTCGCGCTTTAAGCACGTGCCGACAAACGCGCCATCGTAGTGAGCAAATACGTCAGCCACGGTATTTTCGCGACAACCGGTGCCACATACCACAGGCACTTCGCCAACACGCTCGCGGACCTCATCGGCAAGCTCGCCCGAAGCGCCACGACCGGCAGCCGAACCGCCGATGACCATCGCATCCGGCAGGCAATTAAAGAGAAGTGAATCGGCAATGTCCGCAGTCGCGCGGTCGCTGAGATAAACCTCCCCCTCGCTCGTGATGAAGTGAAAAAGCTTGAGATCGTCCAGGCGCAGCGCCGCCTTGCGACGCATGGTGTGAGCGAAATCTCGGTTAATCAGCCCAAGATCACCGGCCCAGGCACCGCAAAAATTGCAGCGCGTGAACTGCGCGTCGACGGCAGCGCACAGCTCGATTGTGGCATCACCATCGTAAATAGCCTCAGCTCCCCAAGGAGTCGACAGATCATGGGACAGAGCCCCGATAACATAGCCCATCGATGCAAGGGTTGAGGGAGAAACGTGCTGCTCATAGGGCATCGAGAGCTCATTGGCAATCAAAATGCCATCGACACCGCCCTGCTGCAACGCCTCGAGATCGCGCTTGGCGGCTTCCACGACCTGCGACACGCTTCCACCCGGGTAATACAGCGGATCGCCCGGCAGAGGACGCAGGTGCAGCATTCCGATAACCGGCTTTTCGGTCTTGAACATCGAGGTTAGAAACGACATAACGTGCTCCTTCATAGGGTTATCGCAGGGACGTTACTCCCCCAGCACCTCGACGTACACTCTTCGCTTCTGCGGACCGTCAAACTCCGCAAGATAGATGTTCTGGGCACCTCCGCACACGATGTGGCCATCTTGGACGGGAAAGAAGCAGCTGTTTCCACAAATCATGCTCTTGATATGCCCACAGGAGTTGTTGCCGGTGGCTCCATAGCTCGGCAGGAAGTGCGCATGCGCGTAGGGGGCATCGAGCGGGGCGATGCGATCTAGCGTCTCCATAAGATCCGTCTCCACGCAGGGCAGCCCCTCGTTTACCACGATCCCGCAGGTCGTATGCGACAGAATAATCGCCGCCAAGCCATTGGTCACCGAGCTGCGTTCGATGGCAGCGTGCACGTCCTCGGTAATATCGATGAACTGGTCCGGAGCAGTCGATAGATAGCTCAATGTCTCGAGCGTCACCATGTTCACTCATCCCCTTCAAGAAAACGCAGGGCATTACCCCAGTAGAGCCTTTCTCGCGCATCATCGCGCATGGACACGGTATCGAGCGCCCGCTTGAGTTTGAACGCACGGAAGCGCGGTGTATTGCTGGCGAACATCACTTGATGCGATAGCGCGCGCTCATACCACAGCGGCCCCATATCGACCGTGAAAAGACGTTGCATCATCTCCTCGGGCGAATCGATGTAAGTGATAGAGGTGTCCGTGTAGCAGTTGGGATACTTGAGCAGCATCGCCACGGTCTCGCGCACCCAGGGCCAGCCAAAGTGGGTCAAACTAAAGCGCACATTTGGATGCGTTGCGATTGTGTGCTCAAATGCAAGCGGGTTACTGCGCGAGAGCTCTGCGCCAGGCTCCCAAGACATACCGGCATGGAAAACCACCGGCTTGTTATAGCGCTCGCACAGCTCGTAAAGCGGCTCGGCCACAGCATCATCGGGGGCAAAACCCTGCTTTGCCGGATGCAGGCAAAGCCCCTTTGCCCCCAACTCGGTAAAGGCGCGCTCCAATTCGTCTGCGGCACCGCTCGCCTGCGGATCTACGCTCGCAAATCCCCACAGACGATCGGGATGCGCGGCAACCAGCACGGCAATCTGGTCATTGGTGCCAAAGTGCCCTCCGCATGCCGTGGTTACATCGAGCGGCATGAGCACGCTCTTCCGCACGTCGCAGACGTCCATCTCGACTTGAAGCTCATCCCAATCCATGGGACCCATATGCCCCATACCAAATTCTCGTGACCAAAAACCGAATCCATCAGGCTCATCACCCGGCGTACAGATCTCGCCGTAGAGCATAGGATGGACCAACATGTCGATAACCATTTCGTACTCCTTTCCAGGCATTTGACCCTAGTACGGCTCAAACGAACCAATCACTCGGGACGACAGCTCAGCGCCCGCCTTCATACACGCCGGAATATCAAGGCCATCGATCACGCCCTTGGTAAACCCGGCAATATACGAGTCGCCGGCACCCACGGTGTTAACGACCTTCTCCGCCGGTACGATCCCGCACTCATAGAAGCGCTCACCGTCATAGGCAATGCTTCCCTTCTCGCCAAGCGTGGCAACCGCAACGCGCGGTCCCGATTCCTGCACGTGGCGTACCCAGTCTCGTAGCTCCGGAGTGTCCTCTTCAAACGACATAAATGCGTAGTCAACGTAGGGAAAATGATTCTCGCAGGCATATTCGGGATCCTGGCTGAACACCGAGAAGTCCATAACCACCATCTTGCCCGCATCATGCCATTCGGGCAGGAGGTCCAAACAATTGCCAAACAGGTCGGTGTGAATGATGTCATGCTCTAGGATAAACGCCCGGTCATCTTCATTCGGTCGATATGTCTCCATTACGCCATCGATTGCCTCGAGATGCACGCGATCGACGCCGTCTTTCAATGCCATGAGCATCACCGAGGTGTCGCCATCCTCCACCCGCAGATGTGAGATATCGAACCCCTCAGCGGCCAGCGCCTCCCTCATCTTGTCTCCGTACTCGTCCTTGCCGACAACTGACACGGCGGATACCGAAACGCCCATTCGTGCAAGATGGATACCCCAGTCAATGCCGTTACCAGTCGGATAGAACACGCCGATGTTTTGATAGACGTCCGCGCAGCAAAAACCAGCCGCACACGCTTTAATACCCATACTCTTCTCCAATGTTCAAAAGGGGACCCACCGCATGGCGAGCCCCCTTTTCGCGTTTCGCTTATTGTTTTGCATCGGCCGTCCAGAGTCTCATGGCCAGACCGCCGTACGCTTTCTTAAGCTATTCGACGATTGGCGCTCCGTGGCCCCAAGAACCTTCCATGCCGCACACGGTCGAGGCAAACCCGGCAGCAAAGTCGAGCGCGCGCTCGATGGCCTCGGCGCCATCCTCTCCACGCTTGGCGGAATCGAGATAGCACATCAAAAACGAGGTGAGGAACGAGTCGCCCGCCCCCATGGTGTCCTTCATGTCCGTTACCGGTTTAGCCAGCTGGCGGTAATAACGCTCGCCGTCGTAAGCAATGCAGCCCTCGGCGCCCGCCGTAGCCGACACAAAACGCGGACCCAGGCCCTTCACCCATGCCAGACGCTCGCGAATCTCGTCCTCACTCGCGGCATCCGCCGCACTAAAGAAAGCAAAATCAACGTAGGGCGCAATCTGCTCGTAGTACTCGTCGGTGGAGTCGTCCGAAAAGTCAAAAGAGACCGTGACGCCCGCAGCCTTCAGCTTGGGCAGTTCGCGCTCGGTAAAGCAATAGTTGCCCGAATGAACCACATCGAACTGCTTCATGTACGCAAGATCAAAGCGATCGAGGACATAGCGCGCATCGCCACGGATACCGCCCTCGTTGGAGCCAAGGAAGACACGGTCACCGTCAACGACGGTCACGCGAGCCGCTCCGTTCTCGCCAATCATCTGCTCGCACTTGTCAAGCTCGATACCCTCATCCTCGAGGCTTGCAATGACATGCTCGGCAGCGGCGTCATTGCCAAAAATGCCCATGTATGCAGAGCGTGCGGCACCGCATTTCTTGGCATAAACGGCGAAGTTCACCGCATTGCCGCCGGGATACATGGTGTGGATATGCTCGTAGCGATCGACGACGTTGTCGCCAAATCCGAGCGCGTTAACGTTGAATGCCATGGCCTTTGTCCCTTCTAGTACTCGACAACGCCCATATAGCGACGGAAATCGGGATCGTGGTCAAACACCTTGCCGCGTGCAGCACGCAGCTCGCAGTTCATGGCGTAGAACAGCACCGGGTCCAGATAGGCACGGACGCTCGCCGGCACGGCTTCCATACCGTACTCCTTGGCATCGAGCACCATCAGCGTATCGGTATGCGTCTTAAGGAACGCCAGGGCGCGCTCGTCCATAGCACGGCACTCGCTGGAGCCCATCTGCAGGAAGTAAAAAACGCCATCCTGAGTAGCCTCGAAGGGGCCATGGAAGTACTCGGCAGAGTGGATGTAGCTGCAGTGCTGCCACTGCATCTCCATAAGAGAGCAGATAGCGAAACCGTAGGTCTGGCTAAAGTTGGGACCGCTGCCCAGAATATAGAAGAACTCGTGCTCCTGGCAAAGCTTGGCAAAGCGATCGCCCAGCTCGGCATTTACCTTCTCGCGTGCCGGGGGAAGAATCTTATCCATCTCGGCGATACCGGCATACATATCGGCAAGATCGGCGTAGCCCTCCTGCTGATCGAGCAGCTCTGCCGCAAGCGACAGCGAAATGCCAGCGGGGACCTCGGCCTGCGGCACACCCTCGCCCCATGGGTAGACCCACGTGGTCCACTTGCCGGAGTCGATCTTGGATCCAGCGTTGTCGGTCTGGGCGATCACAGTAGCGCCGGCGGCAAGGGCAATCTCGCAGCCCTCGACGACCTCCGGGGTATTGCCACTGTGGCTGCAAGCGATGACCAGGGACTTCTCGCCCAGACGACGCGGACGCATAATGTCGAATTCACGTGCGGTATAGATATACGAAGTGAAGGTGGTTGCCTCGCGCTGCAGAAGCTCATGAGCCGGGATCAAATCGATCATGGAGCCACCGCAAGCAATCCAGTAGACGCTGTCGAACTTGCCCTTCTCGGCAATTGCCTCTTTGATCAGATCGTGTGCGTTCATATCCAGTTCCTTTCTTATTTGACCCGCAATCAATGACGTTGGTTGCGTAGCCGATAGTTGTTTTAGTCAATCAGATATTTCTCGAATGCGGCCATGTTCTTGGCATCTGCCGCCGCCGGGTCATCGTAGTAACGACCGTCCGTGATTTCCTGGCCCAGCATGCCGTCGAAACCATGGGCGTTGAGCGTGGCGACGAAGGCGTCCATATCGTGCTTGCCATCGCCCCACACCAGATGGCCATACGGGTCACCGTCGATAAAGTGCATCTCGTGAATTGCCCCATCACCAAAGGCGGCAAACCAGTCCTCGAGCGTCTCGCCTGCAACGCCCATCGCGGTTGTATCAACCATGGGCTGTAAGTACGGGCTCGCGACCTCGTCAATCATGCGCTTCGCATCGGAAACCGTCGTCACAAGGTTGCTCTCCTCGGGACGCAGACTTTCCATCGTAAGCACCAGACCGTGCTCGCCGGCATACTCCGCCAGAATGGACAAGTGCTCGCGGCTGCGCTTCCAGGCTTCCTCGCGGTCCTCGTCCCAGTCGCCCCAGCCCGAGTTGACGGACATACGGTCGCACCCAAGTACCTCGGCAAGCTCAATGCCGTGCTTAAAGTACGCCAGGCTGCGCTGTTCATGCAGCGGTTTGCGTGCGCAGTACTGCCAAGGATAGACAACATTCTCGGGGCACAGAGTACGATACCTAAGCCCACGGTCTGCAGCCTTTTTCGCCAGGACCTCAGCCTCAAAGTAGCCCGTGTGGTCGAGCGTCACATGCGGCTCCGCACACCACAGCTCAATGGACTCAAAGCCCAAGCGCTGCTGCACATCAAGGAAGTAATCGAGCGACCACATGATGTAGTGGATATTCATGCCCGCAATCTGCTCGCGGCGCAGCGTCGGTTTGGATTCAGGCATCTTATGCCTCCTTATTTCGATCGAACACGATTTGTCCGTCCGACATCGTCATGTCAACCGCAAGATCGCGTGCGTCGCGATAATCGAGGTCGAACACATCCCGATCGAGCACGCAGATATCGGCAAGCTTGCCAACCTCAAGCGTACCCAGCTCGTCTTCGCGCATCAGGTCGTACGCGCCCCCGGCAGTCCAAGCGCACAAGAGCTCGACAAGCGTCAGCGTGTTGACCTCATTCACGGGCAGTCCGTCGTCGAAGTATCCGCCGCACGCACTGTAGATTGACTCGCCCAAGCTCGGAATCAACAGCGGCAAATCCGTGCCACAGCACACTGTGCATCCGGAATCTTCCATGCCGCGGCGATTCCAGCTGTGCAAAAGTCGCGTCTCGCCAATTTGTCGACGCATCATCGACAGGCAATCCTCGCGCCGGTCCAGCGTCAGAATCTGCGGATAGACCTCGCAAATTCCACCCAACTTGCCAAACTTGACAAGATCGGTCGGGTCAGAGTTCTCGAGATCGGTAATCGCATGGCGACGAAGCATCCGTCCATGCTCGTCTCGAGGCAGCGAGGCATAGAGCGCCACGGTGCGACGAACGGCGCCATCGCCCTGGCAATGCAAGGAATATCGGAAGCCGTCAGCATCAATTGCACGCAGCTCGTTCTCAATCAGATCCCACTCTGGCTCCTCGACGACCGTCTTGCCGGCAGCGCCCGCATCGGCCGAGTCCTCATAGGGGTCTATCATCTCGGCAAGCCCCGCCCATACGCCGCGATCGGTCATACGGTTGAAGCCAGAAAAACGAACGAACGGTCCCCGGAAGCGCTCTCGCGCCTCGCGGGCATATGCCAGATTTGCACCGGCGCCCACCGGCTGCGACATCATAGAGACGCGAACCGTCAGCTCACCAGATTCCTCACGGCGAGCCATTTCGTCGGCAAAGCCGTAGTAGTCATCAAACGCCATCTCCTTGATGGCGGTAACGCCGCGCTCGTTAAGCATGCTCATGTAGTCCGAATACCCGGCACGCACCTCGGGCAGCGCGAGGAAATCGCTCATCATGCGCCAGATCTTCTCGGCATAGCACGCCTGGGGTGTAAAGCCGTATCGCGCACTGGCGGCAGCATTGAGAACGCAGGTCTCCGCACCCGATGTAAAGCAGACGACGGGGATATCGCCAAAACAATCGTCAAACACAGCTGCTGTATTTGCGTTCTCGGCATCCGATGCCAACGTTTCGGGTAGGTTGTGGCCAAAAGCCGCCGCGCAATCCGGATGATCTTCTTTCCATGCACGCAAGAGCGACACGGCCTCTTTGGCAGCAGCGATGCCGGACAGATCAGACCCCAACGTCCGCAGCGCCCAGCCTGTATAGAAGGTATGTACATCGATCAGGCCAGGCATGACGGTGCGGTCGCCCAGGTCAACTACCTCGTCCGCCTGGGTCAAATACGAAGCTACCTCACACTTGGTGCCAACAGCCTCAATTCGATTGCCACGGACCGCTACGAAACCTTCAAACGGCAGGTCCCCCGTACCGGTAAAGACGCTCTTAGACGTCAGGACCGTCAAACGATCAGACATCACAACCACCTACACCGGAAGCATGCCAGAGATTGCCGTTACGATCAGGCCAAAGACGACCATGAAAATGAAGAACTTCCAAATGGTCTTCCACCATTGGCCAAACGAAATCCTAGCCACGGCAAGACCGGCGACCGTCATGCCCGCCACGGGGCTGATGGTGTTGATGGTCTGGTTGGCAAACTGGAGCGCGGTGACGGCCGCCTCGGGATTGAGGCCCATGAGCTCGGTCAGGGGGCCCATAACGGGCATGGTGAGCGCCGCCAGGCCAGAACTCGAGGGAACCAGCAAAGAGAGCAGGCCAAGGACGATATACATAAACGTGGTGTAGACGGCGGCGGGTGCACCGGCAAGCGCGGTAGCGAGCGCCTGGAGGATGGTGTCGATGATCATGCCGCCCTCGGCGATGACCAGAATACCGCGAGCGATACCGATAACGATGGCAGCGTACGCAAAGTCGGCGAGACCCTTAACGAACTCCTCTGCGATCGTCTGCTGGTCAAGGCCGCCCAGGATACCGGCAAGCAAGCCCATGCCAAGGAACACGGCGGAAATCTCATTCATGTACCAGCCCTGGGTAACAAGACCCCAGACGATAATGCCCATACCGCAAGCAAAATCGATAAGCACGAGCTTCTGACGGATAGTGAACTCTTCCTCGATGGAGGCATCGGTCACGGAAAACTCAATACGCTTGAGCTTATCGTCCTCGTACACAATGGACGACTCGGGGTTTTTCTTGACGCGCATGGCGTAGCGCATGGCCCATGCGATACCGACGGCAGTGAAGATGACCCAAGAAACGGCGCGCAGCCACAGTTGCGGATTGCCCTCGATGCCAATGATGCCTTGGGCGATCAAAACATTAAACGGGTCGATGGTCGAAGCACAATATCCCAGGTTAGGACCAAGGAAGCAGATGATGAATGCCGTCATCGAGTCATAACCGATACCCATCATGATGGGAATGAAGATGGCATAGAACGGCAGGGCTTCCTCAGACATGCCAAACGTAGTGCCGCAAATGGACAGCAATGTCATCGTGATGGGAATGATGAGGATGTCCTTGTTCTTGAGCTTTTTAATCACACGGCTCATGCCGGCATTCAAAGCGTTGGTCTTGGTGATGATCGCGAACGATCCGCCAATCAATAAGACGAACGCAACGACGTCGGCAGCCTCTTGGATACCCTTGGTGGGCGCTTGCAGAACCGCGAAGATATCCTGGCCCAGATTGATGGTCTCGCCGGTCTCGGAATCGGTGTAGTTCTTATCGACCTGTTCATAGGTTCCAGCAACGGCGACTTCACGCTCGCCCGCCGCTGTTGAAATCGTCTTGCGCTGATACTGACCAGAGGGAACGATCCAAGTCAGGACCGCAAAGACAACGATCAGCAAGAACATGATCGTATAGACATGCGGTAATTTGAACTTAAAACGTCTGTTTGTCTTCTTCGCCTTCGTATCTGACATAGATACCTCCAAAGAACTCGAGACTGCATCGCATCTCGCTTCAACGTTTGCATAAGGCAAACGTTCTATGACGTCCCATAGATTACCAGCAGCTTTTTCCTTCATCAAGATAATTTCAAACTGGTTGCCGCAACGCGGTTGAACGGTTGTGTTCGCGCCGTGAACGGTATGGAAACGCCCGGTGAGATGATCCACCGGGCGTTTCCATTCGCAATGTCCTAGATGTCAAAAACGTAGCGAGACCCAACGATCCGCTGACGACCGATGATAAACGGCCGCCGCTGCTCATCGAAAAAGAAGGCTTCCATATAAAACAAGGGTTCGCCAACGGGAACTGCCAACAGCCGAGCGACCTCGGGCGACGCGCACGCGATCTCGAGCGTGCACGGGTCGGTAAACGCGGGCGTGCGGCCCGTTCGGTTGCGCACGAACTCAAAAATGGATTGGTTAGATAGAGGTGCCGTTGATAGATAGGCGTTGTCCTCGTAAACGTATATGTTGTTCTCGAGCATGACGGGGACTCCATCGGCAGTACGTACACGCTCAACGCAAATCAAATCAGTTCCAACGGGAACACCAAAGAACTGCGCTTCGGTAGAATCTGCCGGCAGTATCTTTCTCGAAATGACGCACGCCCCCGGCTCCATTCCGTTAACGCGGCATGCGTCCGAAAAACTCTGGACGTCATCCTTCTGGCGAATCTTGCGCTTAAGCTTGGGGGCATTGACAAACGTGCCTTTCCCCTGCCGCTTCGTTAGATAGCCCTGCTGGACGAGCTCCTCAATAGCGCGTCGCACGGTAACGCGGCCAACTTTATAGTTCTCAGCCAATTCGAATTCGTTGGGTATCCGCGCGCCCGCCTTGTAGGCACCGGAATTGATTTCGTTTTTAATGATATCGATAACCTGTTGGTACAGCGGTATCGCTGCTTTACCGTCAGTTAGTCCTTCAGTCGGTGGCATATACCCTCTCCCAGCCCAATTAAGTCAAAAGCGGGCTTAAGGGCATTCAACAAGCCCTTAAGCCCGCATTAGCATAAAGTACGCTTGCTGCCGCACCAAAATGTCGGGTATTTACTCATCTGACCCGAAAAACGCGCAACTACCGCGCTCCTAAGAAAGCGTGAGCAGCTCCGGCAGCTGGTCGATAATCTTGTCCGCGGCATCCTGGCTAAAGCCAAAGCGCTCCTCGCGCTTGGCAATAACTGTCAGGCCGGCTCGCTTGCCGGCAGTGATGCCAGGCACCGAATCCTCAACGCAGCAGCAGCGATTCGCGGGCAGCCCCAGCAGGTCCAGCGCATGCAAGTAGATGTCGGGCTCGGGCTTGCTCTCCTTAAACTGCTCGCCGCTCACCACATACTCAAAGGCATCCGACAACCCGCACGCATTGAGCACTTCCTCGATGCTATTCATGGGAGACGAGCTGGCAAGCGCCACGCGAACGCCGCGGCGCGGCAGCTCTCGAATCGTCTCCACGGCGCCTGGGTTAATCAAAGCCTGATAGTCGCGCGGACGCTTATGAGCCCATTCGTCCCAACGGGCCAACGCTTCCTCCCCAGTGAAATGCCCCTTACCGGCGCGCTCAAACCAATCGACCAGCATATGCAGGAAGAACTGATGCGAGGTACCGACCTGCCCATTCAACTCCTCTTGAGTCAGATTAAGCCCAAGCTCCTTGGCAAACGCGGCAGTCTCGCCCAGGTAGTAATACTCGGTATCGACAATGACACCGTCCATGTCAAAGATAACGGCGTCGAACGGAAATGCGGACACGGCACCCTCCCCAACAAAAGGGCGCCCGCAAGCGGACGCCCGAGCCATGCTTTATCGGCGATTCTAACCCAGTAGCTTATCCAGCGCCACCGCAATGCCGTCTTCATTGTTATTGGCGGTCACCATCTGGGCCACAGCCTTGACCTCATCGACGGCGTTGCCCATGGCAACACCGGTTCCGGCCCACTCAATCATAGACTTGTCATTCTGGCCGTCGCCAAACGAGACGACCTCGCTGGCATCGATGCCGAGCTTGGGCAGGGCACCCTCGAGCGCGCGGGCCTTGTCGATACCGGTCGCCGTGTACTCAAAGTACCAGTCGGCCGTAAACATGCCCGAAAGCGTCTGCTTAAAGGGCGCGTACATTTCCTCGTAATGCGCCTGCAGGTAGGCCGGATCGCCCGCCGTCAGCAGCTTGTCCACGGGATAAGCGTCCACAACCTCATGCAAGCTCTCCACCTCGCGAATCTTAAGATCGCACGCGTCGCGCTCATACTTGACGATGTTTTTCTGCGAGCCGTCAGGCAGCGTGATCATGCAATGGTACGAGTCCTCAACGTGCAGATCGCGACCGAGCGAAATCATAGGGATCACGTCAAAATTACGCAGGTGATCAATCAGGCGATGCAATTCGTCGGCAGGCATAGCCTGATCGAACAGCACTTCGTCGGTCTGGGCATCGACGACGTGAGCGCCGTTAAAGGCCACCAGCAGACCGTCATGGTTTTGAAGGTCGAGCTCCTGCGCCAAGGCGTGCAGCCCCCATGCGGGACGACCCGAAGCCAAGATGAGCTTAATGCCCGACTCCTGCGCCGCGAGCAGCTTCTCGCGCGTACGCGGGCTAATCACCTTCTGATCGTTGGTGAGCGTACCGTCGATATCCATCGCGATGGCTTTGATTGCCATACATGCCTCCCTGTCATTGAGTAACCTTGTCTGAGTCATCATACAAAACAGCCACCGCGACTCCGTTTGCAACGGGAAAAATGTCATATTGTCCCGAACATGAACGGCGTGTGGTCGTGAAGCTTTATCGCTCAGGTCAAATACGTCTGCTAGCGACGCTCATCCGTCGGTGCGCCCTCGACGATCGCGATGCCCGCCGATGCACCTAACGCGCTAGCGCCGGCCTCGATGAATGCGCAAGCCTCTTCGTAATTATGGATACCGCCCGCCGCCTTGATTGCCACGGCATCGCCGAGCACCTCGTGCATCAGCCGCACGTCCTCGAGCTTAGCACCGCCAAAGCTTCTGCCGGTCGATGTCTTAAGGAATCCCGGCTTGGCCTCCAGCGCGATCTCGCATACACGGCGCTTGGCGGCGTCGTCGCCGTCCAGCTTGCACATCTCGACGATTACCTTGTCAGTGATGCCATGCGCGCGACAAAAATCAGCAATGGTAGTCATCTCGCGCTGGATGGCTTCAAAATCGCGGTTCTCGATCGACCCCTGATTCAAAACGTAGTCAATCTCGGTAAAGCCACACGCAGCGTATTCCTCAAACCTCGCAAGCTTCTCCTCAAGCGTCATAGTGCCCTGGGGAAAGTCGATAGCGCCGGCAAGGATGATGTCAGAGCCCTCGAGCATGGCGCGGCCCGTCTCGTACTCCTGCAGGTTCGCAAATACGCAGCGAAAGTTGTACTTTAACGCCTTCTCGACATACTGCTCAAACGTGTCCTCGGGGGCATCGATATAGTCGATGTATTTATTGATGGGTTTGGCAAGCGTCATGCTGGGCCTCCTTGTTCGGGGCTGACAACCGATTCGTGGTTTCACGCGAAAAACCACGTTCAATGTACGCCCGACATGCAAGGACAGCGTCCGCATTCCGACAAGTGGTATGAAATTAGCCGTAAACGTATATTTACGGACAGCGAATGGCACCGCACGCGGATGCCGACAGCAAGACATCCCCCCTCAATACACCCTCATGCCCATTTAAATAGCAAGGGGCCCGTATCTGTTGGGATACGGACCCCTTTCGGCATAAGCCAACTCAGCCGTAAAAACTACTTGCGGTGAGCGCGGTAGAACTCGATCGCACCATCTTATCCGAGCCGGGGCACGTTCGCACAGCGCGCGTATGACGGTTGCAAAACCACCCCATTTGAAACAAAGGCAAAAAAGTACTTGCAAAGACGCGTTCCGACATATAAGTTGATAAAAGACCGCCGTTGCGGTTTTAAGTAGATTGAGCATATTCAGTTTCAGTTTTCAGCGTGTAAGAGAAGGAAGATCGGCAAAGTACAACCCCAAACACAATGACAACTTAATGAGGTAACTGCCACATGTGAGGCACCCAGGGCATTGCTGTCTCTATTTTGAGCACGATGCCTTCCGCCTTGCATGGGCCGTTCCATCCCGCCCCTGCAGCAACTGCCTCACGGGCTCATTGAAAACCGCATAGCACCCCAACGTCAGCACATCACCCACAGCAAGCACATCACCCACGACAACCAACACATCAACAAACAGCACGAACATCAACCGATTGGAGAAGCTATGACAAACCACCGCATTAAAGACGGCAATAAGGGAAGCGTCCTCGATGCCCGCATTGAGCGAGCATATGCAAACGAATATGACGCCGCCTTTGCCGCCGCGACCATCAAGAACTACGCGTCGCTACCGCTCGCGACGATCTTGGCCGACCACCCTCAACTGCTGAAGCGCTGCACAAAGATCATGGGCGACCCCGACATTCGCAAGCTGACAGACCCCTATGCCCCAAAACGCGACAACGATTCGTACGTTCTTACCGTAGGCTGCCTAGCCCATATGCTTACGGCGCTTGACACGAAACTCAAGCTCGAATGGGAACCCGACGAGCGTCATGAACTCGAAAGTAAGCGGAACACCCTGCGCACCGCACTGTTCCTTCCGTTGGACGGCCTCAAGCGCTGCAACGTCGAGCTCAATACACAGGCGCGGCAACAGCCCGGGACCACGGGGCAGAAAACTCCAAGACCCCATGCGGCCATCGTCGACCGCAACCGATATAACCGCATGACCGCGCACTTTTCCGCCGAGGGAGCAGCCATAAGGACGCTGATCGACCTGCTGTGCCTTCTGAGCATCAACGAGCTATTTGAGGGCTATCTCGCCCTTGTTCCCGCGACGGCACCCAAGTCGGTAGCAAAGATCATCGAAACCTGCAGACGCCAGTTTGAGCGCCATCGCAATGGCAGCGAGATGAACGCCAGCATCGCGCAGTACTACGCGGCTCATTACAAAAATGACGGATGTGCCCCTGTCGAGCATCAGCTGCGGCTCGCCTACACCACGCCCGTCGCAACGCTCTATCGCTTTGGAGCCCTTGGCGCTTGCGAGCCGCACGAACAGGCAGTCTGCCCCACAACCGAGCTCGATCTCAGGCTCGGACGAACCCTGTAGCCCGCCAGCCCCTCCGCGGGCAACAATCCTATTCCACAACACAACCAACAGAAAGGAGTCCTCATGGACACCAATCATTCCCCCATCATCAGCCCCCTCACCATGCGTGAATCCGCCCGAGGCATCACGCTCACCAGCATTTACGATGAGATGCTCGCCCGTCGCGAGCTCTCCGTCATGGGAAACATCGAAACCCCGATGGCCCACGACCTATGCCAGCAGATCCGCCTGCTCGATGCCACCGACCCCAGCCGCCCCATCACCATATTTGTCGCCAGCGCCGGCGGAAGCGTGCGATCGGGCCTTGCGATCTATGACGCCATGCGCCTCGCATCGTGCCCCATCCGCACCGTCTGTCTGGAATTCGCCGCGTCCATGGGCGCCGTGATCTTTATGGGCGGCGACGATCGCCGTATGGCGCCCCATGCAGAGCTCATGATTCACGACCCGCTGATCCCCCAGGGGGCAGGCGGCTCGGCACTTGCGCTGCAAGAAACCAGCCGGCGTCTCATGCAGACCCGCAAGACCCTCACGCAAATCCTCTCGGACCGCAGCGGCCTCACGCCCAAGCGCATCCAGTCCCTCACTGCAAAAGACACCTACCTTTCGGCCGAGCGCGCCGTCGAGCTCGGCTTTGCCCACGAAATCCTCTCGACCACCAAGGAGGTCGCCCATGTCTAACCTCGCCAGCCGCCTCGCCGCATCTAAGTCCGCATCGTCCACCATCCTCGCCAAGGATCGAACGCTTTCCTGCGACACCCGCCAAACGGGACTCAACAACAACGCACTTGTGATCGGCCCCTCGGGAGCCGGCAAGACCCGAAACGTCCTCAAGCCCAACCTGCTGCAAATGAACGCAAGCTACATCGTGCTCGACACCAAAGGCACGCTCTGTCGCGAAGTGGGACCCGTGCTGGCAGCCCACGGTTACCGCGTGCAATGTCTCAACTTCGCCGACCTCAACACCGTCCCGGCCCTTGCGCCCGGCATCGAGCGCTGCGGCTACAACCCCCTGAGGCACATTCGCCGCAAGGCGGACGGCAGGCCCAACCAGCAGGACATCCTCTCGGTGGCAAAGGCCATCTGCCCCATCGAGGACAACAACCAGCCTTTTTGGGATCATGCGGCGGCAAACCTGCTGTCGTGTCTTATCGCCTACGTCACCGAACAGCTACCCGCCGACGAGCAGACGATCAGCTCGGTCATCAAGCTGATCGAGCACCTGCAGGACGGTGCCACGGCCCGATTGTTTGACGATCTGATCACGACCGACCCCCAAAGCTATGCCCTCTCGCTATGGCGGCGCTACGCCATTACGCAAAATGCCGAGCGCATGCACGCGAGCATCGTCGGCATCCTTGCCGAAAAGGTCATGTGTCTGGGATTCAACGGTGCGGCACAGCTCTATCGTGAGTGCCATCAGGTGGACTTCGCTTCCATGGGACACACCCCCTGCGCCCTGTTTGTAACCGTAAGCGATATTGACCGCAATCTCGATCCGCTGACCGGCCTCTTTATTACGCAAGCGTTTATGGGCCTCATTCGTGAGGCCGATAGGCAGCCCGACGGCAGCCTGCCCGTGCCCGTGCGCTTTATGCTCGATGACTTCGCAAATCTGCAGATCCCCCAGATCGACAACGTGCTCTCGATTATCCGAAGCCGCAACATCTGGGCAACGCTGCTGCTGCAGTCGACCAACCAGCTCGATGCGCTCTATGGCGAGGCACGCGCACGCTCCATCATGGGCAACTGCGACACGCATCTGGTGCTGGCGTTCCAGGATCCCGAGAGTGCCCGGGTGTTTTCCGACCGCGCCGACGCGCTGCCCAGCACGCTCATGGCGACGCCGATCGATCGCTCGTGGCTCTTTGTACGCGGTCGCACTCCCGAACAGGTCGAGCGCTTTAGGCTCGAAGACCATCCGCTCTACGGGGAGCTGCCCGAGGCGCAGCGAGGCCATGCGGAGGCCGAGATCTAGGCGCAGGGTTCTCGCAGCGCGCGACGCCCCGGCGATGTTCCACAAAGGCCGTGCGCCCCGGGACCACGGCAAAAGCAAAGGGGCCCGCATCCGATAGGATACGGGCCCCTGACTATAAGGCGCGATGCGTTAACAGCAGCGACTACTTGCGGTGAGCGCGGTAGAACTCGATGAGTGCCTGGGTCGAAGCGTCCTGCTCGGCCTTGGCGGCGTCGTCGTGGAAGGCCGGGGTGATCTGCTTGGCAAGCTGCTTGCCCAGCTCGACGCCCCACTGGTCGTAGGAGTCGATGCCCCAGACCGTGCCCTCGACAAACGTGATGTGCTCGTACAGGGCGATAAGCTCGCCGAGCGCGAACGGGGTCAACGTGTCGCCGAAGATCGAGGTCGTCGGACGGTTGCCCTCAAAGCAGCGGGCCGGGACGATCTGCTCGGGCGTGCCCTCGGCGCGCACCTCATCGGCCGTCTTACCAAAGGCGAGCGCCTTGGTCTGGGCCAGGAAGTTGCCCAGGAACAGCTCATGCACGTCCTGACCGCTATCGGTTGCGGGGTTGGCAGTATTGGCGAAAGCGATGAAGTCGGCCGGAACCACCACAGTGCCCTGGTGCAGCAGCTGGTAGAAGGCGTGCTGACCGTTGGTGCCGGGCTCGCCCCAGAAGATCTCACCGGTGTCGGAGGTCACGGCGCTGCCGTCCCAGCGGACATGCTTGCCATTGGACTCCATGGTGAGCTGCTGCAGGTAGGCCGGGAAGCGGTGCAGGTACTGGCAATACGGAAGCACGGCATGGCTCTTGGAACCGAAGAAGTTGACGTACCAGACGTTGAGCAGGCCCATCAACGCGACGGCGTTGTTCTCGAGCGGCGTGTTGCAGAAGTACTCGTCGATGGCGTGGAAGCCCTCGAGGAACTGCTGGAAGCGCTCGGGACCAAGCACGACGATCAGCGACAGGCCCACGGCGGAGTCGACGGAATAGCGGCCGCCGACCCAATTCCAGAAACCAAAGGCGTTGGCCGGGTCAATACCGAAAGCCTCAACCTTCTCGAGTGCGGTCGAAACGGCGACAAAGTGCTTTGCCACGGCCTCGGCGTTCTGCTCATCGGAACCGTCGATGACACCCTGAGCCTTGAGCTGCTCGAGCATCCAGGTCTTGACCTCGCGAGCGTTGGTGAGGGTCTCGAGCGTGGTGAAAGTCTTGGAGACGATAATCACGAGCGTGGTCTCGGGATCGAGGCCCTTGAGCTTCTCTGCCTGATCGTTGGGGTCAATGTTGGAGATGTAACGGCAGTCGATACCGGCGTCAGCATAGGGACGCAGAGCCTCGTAAGCCATGACCGGGCCCAGGTCGGAGCCGCCGATGCCGATGGACACCAGGTGCTCGATCTTTTTGCCGGTAACACCCTTCCACTCACCGGAGCGCACGCGCTCGGCGAAGGCATACATGCGGTCGAGGACCTCGTGCACGTCGGCGACGACATCCTGGCCGTCAACGATGAGCTGGCCCTTCTCGCTTGCCGGGCGGCGCAGCGCGGTGTGCAGGACGGCGCGGTCCTCGGTGGTGTTGATGTGCTCGCCGGAGAACATGGCGTCGCGGCGCTCCTCGAGCTTCACCTCGCGGGCAAGATCGCACAGCAGCTTGACGGTCTCATCGGTCACCAGGTTCTTCGACAGATCGAAGTGCAGGTCACCGGCGTCAAAGCTCAGCTTGTTCACGCGCTCGGCGTCAGCAGCGAACCAGGCCTTGAGGTCGATACCTTCGGCCTCGAGCTTCTCCTGATGAGCCTCGAGCGCCTTCCAAGCGGCAGTCGACGTAGCATCGATAGGTGCGGCAACAGTTGCCATAAAGTCCTCCTCAGCATACGGGCGCACGCCTCCATGCGCCCGGACATTCAGATGCCACTATTCTAGCGCAGGTCAAGACTACAATCAGCGAGCGTTGCCAATCCGCCCTCAAACGGCGACCGACCAAAAAGGGACAGGTTTATTTTGGCAGGTCAAACGCTTTACCTACCAAAATTAACCTGTCCCTTCCTGGCAGGTACTAGGCCGCGGCGCACACACTGCCGAGCAACTCGCGCAGAGGAGACCCGATGCCCTCCAGCAGTTCGGGCGCGATAATGGCAAAAACGGGAACCTCGCCGGTGCCCACGACAGCAGGCACCTTGCCCTCCGAGACAATGCATCCATAAGGCACAAAGCCGTCTTCGCCGGCATCGAGAGCCGCCATGCGACGCGCGAGCTCGCGCGCAAAGCCAGCAGTATCGGCATCGCCGATCGCCAGGACAAAGTCTACACCTTCGTCGGTCGCCAGGGCCACGGCTTCGTCGATCAGCTCGTCTCCCCCGTCGCCCTCAACCGAGCCGCAGCGGAAAAGCACACGCTCGAGCAGGGCTCGATCAAGCGAACCGAGTGCCCCCGAGACAAGCTCATCGCGCGTATGCTTGTCGCCGCCCAACACGACCAGCGCCTTGGTGCCACCGTAGTGAGCGACCAATCGTCCGCACCAGCGAGCCACGTCTCCATCCGCAACAAGGCGCGTCGGCATACCGAACCCATAATTGACCATCTTTTCCACAACCTTTCCATGCGTATAGGCGGTATCAATCGTTAGGCCCATGCTACGAAGCGAGGTTTTCCGAGCTGTTTCGCACTCTTTAGAGCTGCGTTAAAACCCAATCCAACCGCACGACCATACCTACCAAAACAAACCAGTCCCTTTTTGACAGGTTTTGACGGTGTCCGGTCGAGCGGGTATTATCGAACAGGTATTCGATAAGAACATGTGTTTGATGGGAGGACGCGTGGCGCACGAGCAGCACACCTACATCTGCATCGACCTCAAGACGTTTTATGCCAGCGTCGAGTGCGTGGACCGCGGGCTCGATCCACTCACCACCAACCTGGTCGTTGCCGACGAATCGCGCGGACGCACGACCATCTGCCTCGCTATCACGCAGGCCATGAAGGACTTAGGTATTCACAACCGCTGCCGTCTGTTCGAAATTCCCGATGGCATCGACTACATCAAGGCCGTACCGCGCATGCAGCACTACATGGAGGTGTCGGCGCAGATCTACGGTATCTACCTGGAATACGTCAGTCCGCAAGACGTTCACGTCTACTCAATTGACGAGTGCTTTATCGACGTGACACCCTATCTGGACCTCTATCACACCGATGCGGAAGGCTTCGCCTGCATGTTGCGCGACGAGGTCCTGGCGCGCACCGGCATCACGGCGACGGTCGGCATCGGCCCCAACCTATTCCAGGCCAAAGTTGCACTCGATATCACCGCCAAGCACGTACCCAGCCGCATCGGCATACTCGACGATGAGACCTTTCGCAAGGAAATCTGGCCCCATCGTCCCATCACCGATATCTGGGGCATCGGCCCCGGCGTGGCAGCACGACTCGAAAAATACGGCGTCTACGATCTGATGGGCGTCGCGGCGCTCGACGAAAACCTGCTCTACGACGAGCTCGGCGTCAATGCCGAGTATCTTATCGACCACGCCTTCGGGCGCGAGCCGACAACTATCGCCGATATTCAGGCCTATCGCCCGCATGCAACCTCAACAACCACGGGGCAAGTGCTCTCGAAGGGCTATGCCTACGAGCAGGCCTACACCGTCTTGCGCGAGATGGTCGACAACGCCGTGCTGGATTTGATCGACAAGCACGTGGTGTGTGACAGCATCTCGCTCTTTGTAGGCTATGCAAGCGAGCGCGCCGACATACGCCGGCTCGATGCCAGCGGCACAGCGCAATATGTGGACGGATGCGGACACCTACGCTCGAGCACGTCGAGTATCGAACCCACCGCAACCGCCGGCCCCGAGCTCGCGCCCCGTGCGCCCAAGCCCGTCCAGCGCGATGACGAACGGCGGCGCTTGGTGCGTGAGGCGCAGGCAATCGATGGCATCTTTGTGGGAGAGCATGGCGGCAAACCGCGTGGTGGCTATGCCGCACTCTTTGCGCACTCTAACGCCTCGCGAAAGCTGCCCGAGCGTACCAATTCGTTTAAGAAGATCATGGGCTATTTCGATGAGCTCTGGGCGCAGACCGTCGATCCCAAACGACCGGTCAAACGCATCAACCTGGGCTTTGGCAACCTCATGCCCGAGGAATTTGCCACCATCGATCTATTTAGCGATATCGAGGCAGATGAGCGCGAGCGCGACCTGGCGCGCGCCGTCCTGGCTGTGAAAGGCAAGTACGGCAAGAACGCGCTCGTCAAGGGATTAAGCTTTACCGCCGGCGCCACCGCACGCGAACGCAACGATCAGGTAGGAGGACACCGTGCCTAAGCCCCAACAACAGCCGATGCGGCCACCGACACCTTTTGAACGTCTAGCGGACCCTGAGGGAAGACGTCGCTCCGCCGACCCCAAACTCACCGCCAACGGCGCCGTCCGCGCCGGCCGTGCCGCGCAGTTTATGCCCTTTGCCGCCCTCACGGGATACTACGAGCTCGTGCGCAAACAAGAGATCACTGTTGAGCCCAAATGCGAACTCACAGAAGAAAAAGCCCTCGAGCTTTCGAAAAAGCTCGAGGGCCTCAAACGCGGCGACCTGGTGCGCGTCACCTATTACGATACGTACGGCTATCGTAGCCGCACGGGCATTCTGGACGAAGTGCTACCCGCGTTCAAGCTGCTCAAACTCAGGGATATCGCCATCAATTTTGGCGATATCCAAGGCATCGAGCTGCGTGGTCGAGTCTAGCGACGAGAACGCTTGCGCAAGACGAGAGCAATGCCAAGCACTGCGGCAGCTGCAACCAGCAATCCCAAGACCAGCGTGAGGGTCGAGTCACCAGCGTGAGGCAGCGAGCCGTCCTTCGGAGTCTTCTTAGCGGTCGTCGTGACAGTGGTCGTGGTGCTGCTCGACTGGTCGTTACCGCCCGTCTGGCTGCCACCAGGCTGATCGCCGCCACCCGGCTGCGAAGGATCGGTGGGTTCCGTCGGATCCGGAGTACCGGGATCAATCGGATTCTCCGAATTCTCCTTGCGCTGGATCCAAACCTGGCAGCCATAGAACGGGTTGGCGGTACCAAGGCACAGACCCTGGTTGGTCACCGCAAAGGTGCGCAGACCATGGTTATACGGATCGTTAAAGCCGTTGGTCGTCAGCGTTGTAAAGTTCACGCCGTCCTCGGTCACATACATATCAAAGCCACGCTCGGCATCGTGCAGGTAGTACATGCACGTAAGGACACTCTGCAGCTTCTTGAGGTTCTCCTCGCTCAGCAGCTTATCGAATGCATCCTGAATATCGCCCGGCAGCTCGGTGCCATAGGCATCCTCGTACTGCTGCTTCAGGCTCTCATAGCTATCGAGCATATCCTGATACTGATCGGCAAAAGACTTGAAGTACGCAATCTCGCTATCGATTTTCTGAACATAAGCAGCGTCGTCCTCAACGTCCGCGGACATCGTCGCGGCCTGATCGTAAAGGTCGCCCGCGGCCTCATCCAACGCATCGCTCAGATCGCCAAAGCCCTTAGCAACCTCGGTCTTCTCGTCGTCGACCTCGACGGCCTCAGCCTTCTCGTCATCGACATCGGCGGCTTCGTTCGAATCATCGTCCGTAAGCTTGTCCACGGGAACGATGGGGGCATCGGGCGATTTCTTGTCGAGCAGGTGATCGAGCAGGTCCCTAAGGCGCTGAACCTGAGAGCCCCACTCCTCGGGCGTCATATCGATAATGTCACCATTGGAGAACTGGCCGATCGGCTCAAGCAGGCTCGCGGTATCAAAGGTACCGATATACAGCTTGCCGTCGAACTTCTGCATGCGCCAAATGTACTGGTTCTCGTTTCGGCCAAAGCCCGAAGTCAGGCCGGAAATACCGCCCTCGGGGAACATATCGGTGCGATCGCCAACGACGAGCTCCATGTTCTCGTCCTTGTCCATGCGATAGATGTTGACCGACTGCTCAAGATTGGCATTCACAAACGAGCAGTCAACGCCGCCCATGCTGCTCTTGCCGCCCTCTTCGGTGCTGGACTTGTTGAACAGGATGCGCTCGAGAGCAATCTCCTCGTCGTTGTATTCACCGATATAGAGGTAGTCGTTGTAGACGATGAGGTTGGCAGCACCAGAACGGGTGCGGGCAGGATCGATGCCAAAGCAGTACTTTGCACCGTCCGTCTTCTGATCGCCAACAATGGGAGTCCACGAATAGCTGCCGTCGGCATTCTTGTCGCCACGAACCATGGCAAACGACTGCATGGAATTATCATCGGGAGCGTTCTCGGGCGTACCGGTGCAGATGGTCGCATAGAGATGGCCATTGTACGAGACCATATCCCAAATGGCGCCGCCGTAGATGCTGTCCTGATAGCGAATCGCCGGATAGTTAAACAACGTGTCCGAGTTAGCAATCTCGATGAAGCTGTCCTGGCCCTTCGACGGGTCAGGCGACGTCAGGATTGTCGACACAAACTTACCGGCCGCGTCTTTACCCACATTACTGATGACGAGCTGGCCATCATGGACACACATGCCGCGGATACCGGTAGAAATGCCCTGCTTGTAGGCAGCACCGTAATCCTGCATGCTCGAAAGGCCCTGATAGACAACTTTGTACTCATCCGTCTTAGGATCAATCTCATATACAGCAGGCAGGCCGCTTTTGCCGCCATTGGCCCTGACGCTGCCGCAGAAATAGAGCTTACCCTTATAGCTCACGGCATTGCGGAACAAAGGAGCGACGCCGTTGAGCGATTCAGAGAGTAGCAGCTTGGTCTCACCGGTCTTGGTATTGATCTTGACCAAGATGCCGCCGCTGTCCTTGTCGGCCGTGCCGTCCTCCTTCTGCTGTCCATAGAAGAAGGTACCGTTAAACATGGCCTCCAGCGTCAGGCGCATGGTTTCAGCATCAAAGGAATCGCCCAGCGTGCTGTTCATGAGCGTCAGCGTGTTGCCCATCGCCGCATAGCAGGTGCCCACATAAAGCCAGTCACCATAGCTCGCAGCCGCCCAAGTGTAGCTCTGGCCGCGATCGCCTTCGTTGTTGGCCGTATTACCATCGGCGCCCGGAACGGCAACGGCACCGTTACCCTGGTAGTCGACGATGCCATCCGGCTGCGACGTTCCTACCGTAGGATGCGAGAGCTTCTCAAAGGAATACCCATTTCCCGCATTGTAGGTAACGGCACCCGATGCGTCTTCGGCGTGCGCCGGCAGCGGCGATACCAAGATAGCGGCAAGCGCTGCCACCAAGCCAAGTGTTCCCACTCGTCACATAAGGTTATAGCCTCCCCTGTCCTAAAGCCCAGTTTTAGCATTCTTCATTTCTGTCCACGGTTAATTGCAATCTGAGCACAGCAATAATCAGGGTATAAGTATACACCTATAATTTTTTGGACGGGTTAATAGATGCTCGATCGGTAGTGAATTCCGCGCAAACCGTCACCAAACTCCACTTTTGCCGCATCTAAAGGTTATTTTTGCGCACATTTTTGGATGCCGATAGTCACAATGGGCAGGAGGCTGGTACCCACCGGAGAGGGCAACGCCTACATTTTCATAACGTAATAGCCCGCACCCCTCACCGCCGTCTCGAGTGTGTCGCGATCAACCGGGCGCTTCGAGCGTACGCGTGCCGTGTGGTCCGCGTACGTTACCGTTGCCCACACACCATCCAGCGCATTGAGGGCATTGGCTACGTTCTGAGCGCAGCCGTCACAGCTCATGCCGCCGATGAGCAGCTCATCGCTATAGGGATAGTGGGACGGATCGGTATCCGCAACCACTACCTTCTTGGCCTTCTTACCGCTCGTGCCATCGCTGCAGCAGCTCTTTCCGTGTGTCGAAGCGACAATGCGACGCAGTCCAAAAAACATGCCGACGGCAATGACGGCCAACACGATGAGATTCGCAGGGTTGAGCAAGTCGCTCATGCGTTCCCCTTTCAAGTAGCACTATCTAGATACCCCCATGGGGTGTCCCCATCTTAACCCAAAATCGTGTCCGTTCGGTCAATTAGTTTCCCTCTTCAAACTTTTTTGTTGACCATGGCTTACTTTCGTGTATAAGTTTTCCTCAGCTAACAACTGAGGACCCGAAAGGAGCATCGTGACTCGAACCATTGACATCCCAACATACCAAACGGCTGTCGTGCGCAACTGCTCCCCTACGCTCGCAGGTATCAAGCCGGCTTCACTCTTTACCTATCCCGGCGTTTACGCCAACCAAAACGGAAAACCCGGCGCCGTCCATATCGAAGAGCGACGCTCTCGCCTGCTCGCCGTCATAGCCCAATGCAACCGCGAGCTCCAGCCACTCGGGATCCATATGAGCGTTTTGGTCTGGCGCCCCTGCGGAGCGCTCATCTATGTGTACCGCCCTGCGGATCTTATGCGATACCTCTCCGACCCCCGTGCCACGACGGCGCTAGCCGCCGAAGGTTACGATGTCCACAACCTGCCCGCATCCCTGGTGCATCTCGCCGCGCACATCACGTTGGCAAGCAGCAATGCCGCAGAGAGCGCCTATGACGGCAGCGTCTGCGCACTCGCGCGAAATAGGCACTGCGATACGGGGTGCATGTGCGAGTTCCCCCACGAAATTGGCTATTATTTGGGCTATCCCTACGAAGATGTCCATCAGTTTATTGTCCAGCACGGCGAAAACTATAAGGTCTTTGGCGCATGGAAGGTATACACAAACGTTGAGCAGGCGCTCACGACCTTCGATTCCTATCGCGCATGCACGCAATACCTTACCTACATCTATCAACAGGGCTGCACTCTGGGACAACTTGTCCAGGCAACCCGATAGAGCATACAAAACGCGGCCGCACGCCGCGCAACCGAAAGGAAAACATATGAGCAAGATCGCCGTCGTCTACTGGAGCGGTACAGGCAACACCGAGGCCATGGCAAACTTCGTTGCCGAGGGCGCAACCGGTGCCGGCGCCGAGGCAGAGGTCATCTCCTGCGCCGACTTCTCCGCCGACAAGGCCGCCAACTATGACGCCATTGCCTTCGGCTGCCCCGCCATGGGTTCCGAGGAGCTTGAGTATGACGAGTTCCAGCCTATGTGGGACGAGGTCAAGGAGACCCTCGGTGACAAGAAGGTCGTCCTCTTTGGCTCTTATTCGTGGGCCGAGGGCGAGTGGATGGACAACTGGAAGGCCGACGCCGACGAGGCTGGCGTCAACGTCGTGGACTCCACCATCTGCTACGACGCGCCCGACGACGAGAGCGAGACCGCTTGCAAGGCCCTCGGAGCCGAGCTCGCGTAACGAGCCCAGGACCTCCAAAAGAGCCTGCATCAAAGCACATCCCCATCCCTACAAAAGAGCGGGGGCTGGATTCAAGTCCAGCCCCCGCTCTTTTGTAACGGCAGTTACATCAACCGGCTACGAGATGTTGCCCAAGAACGCCTTGGTGCGCTCGCTCTTGGGGTGGTCGAAGACCTCGCTCGGCGTACCCTCTTCCACGATAACGCCGCCGTCCATAAAGACGACGCGGTCGGCAACGTCGCGGGCAAAGCCCATCTCGTGCGTCACGACGATCATGGTCATGCCGTCGCGTGCCAGGTCGCGCATGACCCCCAACACGTCGCGGACAAGCTCGGGATCGAGCGCCGACGTGGCCTCGTCAAAGAGCATGACGTGAGGATTCATCGACAGGGCGCGGGCGATGGCCACGCGCTGCTGCTGGCCGCCCGAAAGCTGGCTCGGCATAAAATCGATGCGCTCGGCAAGACCGACCTTGGTCAGCTCCTCGACGGCGATCTTCTCGGCCTCTTCCTTGCTGCGCTTGAGCACCTTCTGCTGCGCGAGCATGACGTTCTTTTTGACTGAGAGGTGCGGGAACAAATTGAACTGCTGGAACACCATACCCAGATGCGTGCGCACCTTGTTAAGGTCGACGCCCTTGGCGCACACGTCCACACCCTCAACGACAATCGAGCCACTCGTGGGATGCTCCAGACGATTGATGCAGCGAAGCATCGTCGACTTGCCCGAGCCCGAAGGACCCAGAACTACGACGACCTCGCCCTTATGCACATCCAGATCGATATCGCGCAGGACCACGTTATCGCCAAAGGCCTTCTGGAGGTTCTTGATGCTGACGACGACCTCGTTCGAGTTATTGGTTTCGCTCATGATAGGACCTCCTTACAGACCGGCGATGTGATCGGCGGGCGTCGCGACAACCTGTCCGGCGCTCTTGGCGGGACGCTTCTTCTTGGTCTCGGCCGTGCCCAAAAGCTTCGCCTCAAGACCGCTCACCAAGCGAGCGAGCGGCAGGGTGATGACCAGATAGAACAGGGCGGCAACCACGTACGGTGTAATGGAGCCCGTCGTGGCCACGATGGTACGGGCGTTCATGACGATCTCGACCACACCCACGGCGGCAAGCAGCGACGTATCCTTGTAAAGCAAGATAAACTCGCTGGTCAGCGTAGGCAAAACATTACGGAACGTCTGCGGAATCATGACATAGAGCAGCGTCTGGAACGCGTTCATGCCCAGCGAACGCGCAGCCTCGTTTTGGCCCTTGGGGATCGATTGAATACCGGCACGGAAGATCTCGCATAGGTACGCAGACGAGTTCATGGCCATGACGATAACGCCAAGCACGTAGTCATCAACCTTGACGCCGGCCAACGGCAGACCGAAGAACGCGATATAGATCTGCAGGAACGCCGGCGTACCGCGGATGATATTCACATAGATGCCGGCAAGGCAACGCAGGATGCGCGACTTGGAGATGCGCATGAGCGACAAGGCAAAGCCAAAGGGAATTGCCAGCGGAAACGCCACAAGCACGATCGAGAGCGACATAAGGAAGCCCTTAAAGACGATCGGCAGGCTTTGGACCAAAATGACCGGGTTTAAGAACAGGCGCAGGAACATATTGGAGTTCCAGGCCTCGACCCACGGCTGCTCCTTAAGATCGGCCAGGAAGTTATCGAAGGCCGTCACGCCCTTGATCTCCACCGACGGAATCTTGGAGATCTTCTTGGTCGACCCGTCAGCGAGCGTATAGGTGCCGCTAAAGGCCTCATCGCCGCCCTCGACGGGGAAGGTCACGCCGTAAACCTCGACACGGAAAAAGCCGCCGGCAGGCGCCGTCTCGCCAAAGTCGATCTTGAGCGTCTGGCCGTCAGCCTTGCACGTGGGCTTCATGGGCGTACGATCCATGAGGTCCTCGCCCGAGAGCATCGTCAATCGCGTGTCATCGGTACCAAACGTCGTGCCGTCGACAAACGTCAGCGAAAGACCGCTCAGCTCCTCGTCGGCATCGGCCTGGACCTCCCAGGTAATGCGCGTCTCTGTGCCGCCGACCACAGCGCTGCCCGAACCGGTGTTGGGTCGGGCGGTAATCTTTGCGGTCTCAAGCGCCTGGGCGGTCGTGGGCGCATATGCCCCCGCGCACACCAGCGCGAGCGCCACGGCCATGACGCAGGCTAGCTTTTGGAGCAAGGCGGGCAGTAAAAAACGCTGCTCCGCGGCCCCTTCGTTCAATCGAGACAAGGTGGCTCCTATCGTAGAAGTTGCCGGCAAAACAAGACGGAAATACTCTCCGTCGAGAGAAGCGCAAAGGCCCTCTCCGCAAAACGGAAAGGGCCTACACGCAATCAAGCATCTATTTACTTGATGCTGTACTTAGCCATGAGGGCGTCGACGGTACCGTCGTCGGTCAGGTCCTTGATGGCCTGGTTGATGTCGTCCTTGAGCTTGGTGTTGCCCTGGTTGATGGCGATGGCGTACTCCTCGCCGGTGCTGATCTGCTTGATAGTCTGGCAGGTGTTGAACTGCTCAGCGGTCAGCTGGCTGGCAACGGAGCGGTTGGTGACTACGGCGTCGCCCTTATCGGACTGCAGGGCGCTGAAGCACTCGGTAGCGTCCTTGTAGGGGACGATCTTGGCCTTGGGGAAGTTCTCCTGGGCAAAGGCCTCGGCGGTCGAGCCAGACTGGACGATGATGGTAGCGTCGGCGCTGTTGAGCTTCTCGCTGTAGTTGTCGGCCGTGATGTCGGTGTTATCGACCTTGGTCACGATAGCCTGATCGTCCATGTAGTAGGAATCGGAGAAAGTGACTTCCTTCTCACGCTCGGGCGTGTCAGTGATAGCCGCGATGGCGACGTCGTACTTGGCGCCCGAAGCGACGCCGGGGACGAGCGTGTCAAAGTCATTGTTGACGTACTCGACATCCAGGCCCAGCTTATCGCCGATAGCCTTGATAAGCTCAAGGTCAAAGCCCTGATAATCGCCGTTGTCATCCTTGTACTCAAACGGAGCGTACTCGGCAGAGGTGCCGACGGTCAGCGTACCGTCCTTGACGAGCGCGTACTCCTTGGAGCCGTCGACCTTCTCGACCTTAGCGTCGTCAGAGCTGCTGGAACCGGCATCAGAACCGGAGGTGGCGTTAGACGAGCCGCAGCCCGTCAGTGCGAGGGCGAGCGCCATAGCACCCGTGGCGGCAAATGCGCCAAGCTTCTTGAGCTTCATAATCAGTCTCCTTCCAATGACCCCGTTTGATTCAGAGGTCTGCAAAAACTGTTGGCTATTATGCACCCGTAATTGCAAATCTGCAATTAGAAAACTGATTGAAACAAACCTATAACGTGAATGAAGCACTCTACTTTGCGACAGTCATTACTGCTCCAATGAGCGTAACAGGGTAATTTCTGCTGCATACCCTGCAAGTTCATTCGGCGTCTCCAAAATGAATGGCAATGCGCGCAGGTGGCTATTCGATACAATATTCTGCATAACCTGCATACCGCCGCCGAGATCTTCGCTACCAAGGTAGCCCTTGCCAATGCACTCGTGGCGGTCCTTATGGGCGCCGGTTGGGTTTTTGGAATCGTTGATGTGCACCGCACGCAGACGCTCGATACCCACCACGCGATCGAACTCGTCGAGCACGCCGTCAAGATCGTGAATGATGTCGTAGCCGCCATCGCTCACATGGCAGGTATCAAGACAGACGCCCAGCTTATCCGTCAGCTCGGGACGCCTTGCGACTACGCCCTCGATAATGCGTGCCAGCTCTTCAAAACTGCGGCCCACCTCGGTGCCTTTACCAGCCATGGTCTCGAGCAGCACGCATGTCTGCTGCCCCTCAAACATCACCTGGCAAAGCGTGTCGACAATCATCTGAATACCGACATCGACACCCTGCCCCACATGTGCACCGGGGTGAAAGTTGTAGTAGTTGCCGGGAAGCGCTTCCATGCGCCGCAGGTCCTCCGCCATGGCCTCCAGGGCAAACTCGCGCGCCCGCTCTTTGGCCGAGCAGGGGTTATAGGTATACGGGGCATGAGCCACGAGCGGGCCAAAGTCGTTTTGCTCCATAAGCTCGCGCAGGGCCGCCACGTCATCCATGTCAAGATCTTTCGCCTTGCCGCCGCGCGGGTTGCGCGTAAAGAATGCAAAGGTATTGGCGCCAATGGATAGCGCCGTCTCCCCCATCGCCCGATAGCCCTTCGTCGTCGAAAGATGACACCCAATCGTCAGCATCTCCAGCTCCCCCTCATCAGTTGCGGTGAAATACGGTCTATTGGTGCCCTATTTTGGCGCAAACAGACCGTATTCCACCGCAAGTTATAAAAGGGGCATCAGAGATGTGGGCCGCCAGGCACCACGGGCGCCGGCGTCATGATCCCCTGCGCGTCAGCGCCAAGTCCTAGAGGGCTAGACGGATCGCATCGATGATGTGCGCACAGTGCTGCGTGGCGGCAAGGGGCATGACGGGACTCTCGAGTTTCCCCGCCCGGATGAGCTGGGTCGCATGCTGGATTTCGCCGTAGAAATCATCGATCTCAAACGGGGCATTTATTTCGAGCATTCGACCGTCGGAATACTTCACATGGGCGAGCTCGGGGCGATGGAGACGCTCGATTTCCAACGAGCCCCGCTCACAGGCAATCGTTAAGCGGCTTTCATATGTTGCTTTGCCGTCGCACACCATATGAATGGGTATACCGCCGACGCTCATACGGATCTCGTCGGCCCAATCGACGCGGCCGCCCGATACGTCACGCCAGCGAACTTCACGGGATGAAACCTCGCACGCGCCCGCGAGCAAATCCTCAAACCAACCGACCGCATAGCAGCCCATGTCATATAGACAGCCGCCCTGCAACGAATCAAGCAGATAGCCCGAAGGAGGCTCGCCGTAATCGAGCTTTTGCACGCTTTCAATCGAGACAATACGGCCAAGCTCACCCGACGCAAGCAAGTCCTTCACGCGAGTGCGCATCGGGCAAAACCGATTCTTCATCGCCTCCATAAACAGCACGCCGCGCTCACGAGAGGTGGAGGCAATCGAGAGAGCCTCTTCCTCACTCAAAACGGCCGGCTTTTCGCACAGCACGGCCTTTCCGGCGCGCAGCGCGCGACAGGCCCAACGCGTATGCATGCCATGCGGAAGAGCCAAGTAGATTGCGTCGACATCGGGGTCGGCAATCAGCGCGTCATAAGCCGCATTGCCGTTATCGTCGACCGAGGCGTGGCCATGCGCAGCATCGATCGAAAACGCTCGGCAAAATTCCTCGACATGTGCAGGAGTGCGACCGGCCGCAGCCACCAGCCGTGCCCCGTCGACCTTCTTGAGCGACGATGCAAATCGATGAGAAATGTGTCCGGCACCCAAAATGCCCCAACGAACCTCACGCAAATCATCACATGAATCCCGATGGCCCACGACAGCCCCCTTCAGTTGCGGTGAAATAGTTCCTGTTTGGCCCCTATTCTGCCGCAAACAGGAACTATTCCACCGCAAGTTATAAAAGGGTCATGAGGAGCGCGTTTTGCCGAAGGCCTTAAGCACCGCCGTCACGGGGCCCGGCTGGAAGCGTCGGCGCACGTCATCGAGACGCTCGGGGATATCGATATGCTGCGGGCAGTGGCGCGTGCATTTGCCGCACTTGACGCAATTGCTCACCAGCTTGGCTTCGCTTGTGCGCACCGCGCTCGCCGTAAAGTATTGAGACAGCCCCGTAAACCAGCTGTGCGCGTAACTCGCGTTGTAAGCGGCAAAGCAGCCGGGAATGTTAATACCCTTGGGACATGGCATGCAGTAGCCGCATCCCGTGCAGGGCACACGGTTCGATTTCTCAAACTCCATCAACACGCGCGCAATCGTGTCGAGCTGGTTGGCCGTCATCGAATTCGGCAACGCGAGGTCTGCCAGTGACGAATTCTCGTCCACCTGCGCGGTATCGGTCATACCAGAAAGCAACATGGTCACCTGGGGATGATTCCACACCCACGAGAGCCCCCAAGCGGCAGGCGTATGCAAATGCCGATCGCATGCACCATCGAGAACAGCGCGCGCCCGCGGAGGCAATTTGCCTGCCAAGCGTCCGCCCAAAAGCGGCTCCATCGCAAACACCGCGAGACCTCGCTCGGCGGCGGCCATGAGCCCCGCCGTTCCCGCCTGATATCGCTCTCCAGCGTAGTTGTACTGGATCTGGCAAAAGTCCCACTCATACGCATCGAGCATCGTAAGGAAGTCCGCCGCGCTGCCGTGGTACGAAAAGCCTATCTGACGAATACGCCCTGCAGCCTTTTGCTGCGCGATCCAGTCCTCGATGCCCAGCGCCACCACGCGCTCCCACTGCGCAGGCGAGGTGATGTTGTGCATAAGGTAATAGTCGATATGGTCGGTCTGCAGGCGGCGCAGCTGCTCGTCGAAAAACCGATCGAAATCCTCCGCGCATTTGCACGAAGCATGCGGCAGCTTGGTTGCGAGCAAAACCTGGTCGCGCAAGCCCAGGCGTTCAAGCGAAGCGCCCACGCAAGCCTCGTTGCCGGGATAGAGATAGGCCGTGTCCAGATAATTAATCCCCTGCTCCACCGCACGGGAGATGATGGCATCGGCCGTCTTCGCATCGGGGTGTCCCGGCGCACCGGGAAACCTCATGCAGCCCAGACCCAGAGCGGATATTCGGTTACCACTTTTGGGGTCAACACGGTATTGCACGGCCCCTCCCTTCGCCATCAGCGCCCCGGCAAGGCGAAACACAATGGTCACGCAGCCGAAACATCGTGGAATCGCAATCGAGAACGTATCGTAACGCAGCAGAAATCGAGCTGTCACGGCACCGCTTTAACATCAGCAAAAAGCCCGATGAAAGGGGCCGGGCATGACCACGCGCATGTCTTTGCGGTCTGCCCCGCGGCATAAGCGCACAGCGCAATAGTTTCTTTTTCATAACAGCCGCCCCGCGCACCCACCAATCACCCTGGCAGCATACAATCCATCAGGCGCCCCTTACGCGGGCGCCTTTTATATGGGGAGATGATTCACATGCAGATTAACAAGGTCGCTTTTATCGGCAAGGGCGGCGTCGGCCTGCTCTACGGCAGCATGATTGCCAAGGCCCTCGGCAATGACGCCGTCGAATACGTTATGGATGACACCCGTTTTGAGCGTCACGCGGGCGATGCGCTCACTGTCAACGGCAAGCCCTGCGATCTCACGTCCGTCCGCGCCAGCGAGGCGACGCCCGCCGATCTGGTCATCCTGACAGTCAAGACCACCGGTCTCGACCAAGCACTCAAGACTATGGAGCGCGTCGTGGGACCCAACACGCTCATCGCCTCGCTATGCAACGGCATTACGAGCGAGCAAAAGATTGCCGAACGCTTTGGCTGGGAGCATACCGTTCTTGGTATCTGCCAGGGCATGGACGCCGTGTTCCTCAACGGCGCGCTCACCTTTACCAATGCGGGCGAGATCCGCTTTGGCGCGGCGGCCGGCACGGACCCCGCGACCGTCGCCGCTATCGACGGGCTCTACACGCGCTGCGGCATCGCCCATACCGTCGAGCGCGACATTGCGCACCGCATGTGGGCCAAACTCATGCTCAACGACGGCATCAACCAGACCTGCATGGCCTACGGCGGGACCTACGGAAGCGCCACGGAGCCGGGCTCCGAGCAGCGTCGCTGCTTTGTTTCCGCCATGCGCGAAACGCTTGCGGTCGCCAACGCCGAGGGCGTTGAACTGACCGAGGCAGACCTGACGCAAATGGTGCACCTCATCGAGGGAATCGACCCCGCCGGTATGCCCTCGATGGCTCAAGACCGCATCGCAAGGCGCAAAACCGAGGTTGATGAGTTCGCGGGCACCATCTGCCGCCTCGCAGCCAAACACGATATCCAGGCACCGCAAAACGAGTGGCTCTATCGGCGCATCCGCGATATCGAGAAAAGCTGGTAGCGCCAACGCGCCGCATTCAACAGCCTTAACAGCAAAACCGCCGCAAGGGAACCTTTCCCCTGCGGCGGCCTGCATCTTCGTCTATGACCGGCGGCCGATCTCACAACAGTTAACGTTGCGACCCCGGCACCTCGTCCTCATCGTCGCGGCAAAGAACCACGCCCGCGCTTCCCAGCAGTGCGGCCGCGATCAGCGCGCCGACCACGATAGGAGCAGTCCCGCATGTCCCCTGCATGCCCGCGACGAGCGCGACCGTGGGACCAAGGCAGCCGAGCATCAACGCGACGGCGGCAACGGCAATATCTCGAGCATTCACAAGACCACTTCTTCCAAGAGAAAGACCTTATTTCTCATGAACTAGTGTGCCCCGCATCCATACGCCCAGCGTACCGCCACGGTAAGGGCTCTGTTAACTCAAACGCGCATAAAGAACGGGCGGCTTTACGTTGCCTAAAAGCTCAGTAAAGACGTCCGCCCATCATGTGCCTATTTTGCTTATGGCAGATTACCAACCGGTGTAGTAGTCGGTGGTTCCGGCTGCGCAGCCGGAGTCATAGACCTTGCACTCGCCCTTGGAACCGGTAAACGTGGAGCCCTGAGCTTTATCACCCGCGGCCACGACGTAGTAGCCATCGGAATCGCGCCAAAAGCCCTCGGAATCCTGCGTCCATTCGCCCGTGCGGTGGTGATACAACACGTTGCTGCTGTAATAAGTCTCGCGGCGGCCGTTATAGTTATTGACGCCGCTCGAGCGCGTCAGGCCCGAGCCGTTCGCGTAATACGCAGCGGACGTGTAAGACGAGCCGGAGCCGGCGTTGTAATACGAAGCCTGAACGGCCTCAGCGGCCTCGGCTTCGGCTGCGGCAGCCTCGAGCGCCTCGCGCTTGGCATCCTCAAGCGTGGAGCGAAGCTCGTCGAGCTCGGTCGACTTGGCGTCGACCTCCCCCATCGTCAACAGGCTACCCGCACCGTCGATGCAGCCCTGCAACACAGCGCGCTCGTCATCGGTAGCATAGTCGCCATACATATTCATAATGATCTGGGCGCGAACCTCTAGGGAATCGCGCTTGGCCCCCATAGAGGCGTTCCACTCTTGCATGGAGCCAAAGCCGTCGCCGCGATAGTCGACGGGCTGCATCAGCGTCGCCTCGGACGGCGTGGATCCGATCGTGTCGGACAGTGTTGCCGCGTGGGCATCGGTTGCGCCGGCGCCCGCCAAAAGTGCCACAGTCAGAGCGGCGGAAAGGGCAGCGGCTTTCGGTTTTCGTGAATCGATCCTCATGTAGCTGGAAACCTCCGTAGTGCGTTTTTGCTGCGTTTGAGCTGCGTGCGATTCGATCGCGCTGCATAGTACCCCGAGCAAATCGCGACCTGCGGTTTTTCTCAAAAGGTGCACGTCATTTGCGTAAAACTCACATCCACTCAACAGGAGTTTTCCATAACTCGAATGCATAAAGCGTGTCAAAAACCCTGTTTTTGCACCCTCTCTATGCAAAAAAGGCGCCTGCGCAACCATTGTTCGCACAGGCGCCTTGAACAGGCATTTTATGCAGTTATACCTATCGAGTCGCAAGGGGTCCTTGCACAAGTCGCCTTACTCGTCCAGCGCGGCGAAGGCCTGCTTCAGATCCCAAATGATGTCCTCGGCGTTCTCGGTACCGATGGAAAGACGGATTGTGGAGGGCGTAATGTTCTGCTCTGCGAGCTCCTCGGCAGAGAGCTGGGAGTGCGTAGTCGTAGCCGGATGCACGACGAGCGACTTGACGTCGGCCACGTTGGCGAGCAGCGAGAACACCTGCAGATGATCGATGAACTTCCAAGCTGCCTCCTGGCCACCCTTGATCTCAAAGGTAAAGATCGAGGCACCGCCGTTGGGGAAATACTGCCTGTAAAGCTCATGGTCGGGGTGCTCGGGCAAGCTCGGGTGGTTCACCTTGGCAACGTGGCTGTCGCCGGCAAGGAACTCAACGACCTTCTTGGTGTTCTCGACATGGCGGTCGACGCGCAGCGACAGGGTCTCGGTGCCCTGGAGCAGGACCCAGGCGTTGAACGGACTGATGCAGGCGCCCTCGTCACGCAGCAGGATAGCGCGGACATAGGTTGCGAAGGCGGCGGGACCGGCAGCCTCGGCAAACGAAACACCGTGGTAGGAGGGGTTGGGCTCAGCGATCTGGGCGTACTTTCCGCTCGCCTTCCAATCGAAGTTACCGCCGTCGACGATCACACCGCCCAGCGAGGTACCGTGGCCGCCAATGAACTTAGTTGCGGAGTGAACGACGATGTTGGCGCCGTGCTCCAGCGGACGGAACAGATACGGGGTGCCGAAGGTGTTATCGACGACGACCGGAAGACCATGCTTCTTGGCAACCTCGGAGATAGCGTCGATGTTGGGAATATCGGAGTTGGGGTTACCGAGCGTCTCTAGGTAGATGACCGTGGTGTTGTCCTTGATGGCACCCTCGACCTCGTCCAGGTTGTGGGCGTCGACAAACGTGGTCTCGACGCCAAACTGGGAGAGCGTATGCTCCAGCAGGTTGTAGGAGCCACCGTAGATGGTCTTCTGGGCCACCACATGGTCGCCGGCCTGAGCGAGCGCCTGCAGGGTATAGGTGATGGCAGCAGCACCGGAGGCGACGGCAAGACCTGCCACGCCACCCTCGAGTGCGGCGATACGGTCCTCGAAGACGCCCTGGGTGGAGTTGGTCAGACGACCGTAGATGTTGCCGGCGTCGGCAAGGCCAAAGCGGTCGGCAGCGTGCTGGGAGTTGCGGAACACATAGCTCGTGGTCTGGTAGATAGGCACGGCGCGGGAGTCAGATGCGGGATCGGCGCTCTCCTGACCAACGTGAAGTTGCAGGGTGTCGAAACCAAAGGTGTGCTCGGGGTTGTTGATGAACTGGCTCATGATGATCTCCTTGATTGAACGAAAGCAAATTAATAGAGAGAAGTAAGTCGCTGTCTCCTGATCACGCCAACGGGCGCAAACAGGAGCCCGGCATTCGTCTTGGTAAGCAATTCATATGCGGGCCTCCTTTCGCATCCCGGTTCCGTGGTTGGCTTAATTACCTACCGCCTTTGTGTGTTTTGAATAGTACGAGCATTGTTTCCCTCGGTCAATCACTTAAAAGCGCTAACCTGTTATCTGTTTTATAGATAACAATCGAAAGGACGAGCGCCGATGACCCTCCAGCAGCTTCGTTTTCTGATCGCCGTGGCAGAGTCCGGCTCAATCAACGCCGCAGCTCAGCGCCTCTATACGGCACAGTCCAATATCTCCAATGCCGTTAAAAGCCTGGAGCAGGAACTTCATATCGAAATCTTTACGCGCTCTAGCCGCGGTGTTGCACTCACCAACGACGGCACCGAGCTTTTGGGTTATGCACGCCAGGTCGTAGAGCAGGCCGACATGCTCGAGGCACGCTACGAGGACGGCGGCACCCCGCAAGCCCGCCTCGCCATTTCCGCCCAGCACTACGCCTTTTCGGTCGAGGCCTTTGTCAACGTGGTCGAGCGCTGCCGCGACAGCAAGTTCGAGTTCATCATGCGCGAGACCACCACATCGCAGATCATCGATGACGTCCGTGCGTTTCGCAGCGATATCGGCATTCTGTATCTGGATGACTTTAACGCCCGCGTTCTGCAGAAGGCCTTCGCCGATGCCCGTGCAAGCTTCCATCCCCTATTCGACGCGACGGTCCACGTCTTCGTTAGCGAGCGCCACCCGCTCGCACGCCGCCCTCAGCTGTCCCTTGCCGACCTCACGCCCTATACGCGCTACAGCTTTGAGCAGGGAACCTCAAACTCCTTCTATTACGCCGAGGAACCTTTTAGCTATATCCCTTGCGACCGCAACATACGAATCTCGGACCGCGGAACACTTACTAACTTACTTATCACGTCGAACGGTTACACCCTGTCGACCGGCGTCCTCTCCAATGAAATGCAATGGGGTATGGCATCGATCCCGTTAGCAGACGCCCCAACGATGCACGTAGGCTATATCATGCACGACGAGCGCAAGCCCTCTCCCCTCTTGCAGCAATACCTCGATGAGCTCGACCGCATCATCCATGCCAACTAACTGTCGGAAGACGGGGTAGAAATCATAGATTGCTAGCCCCCGGCGGGCATGGCGCTACAATGGTCACTCGCACGAAACATACCCAACGAAAGGAACCATGTGAAGGTCATCATCTATACCGACGGCTCGGCCCGATCAAATCCGGGACGCGGCGGCTACGGCGCCGTGCTCAAATACACCAACCCCGCCGGCAAGACCTTCACCTCCGAACTTTCGCGCGGTTACGCCAAGACCACCAACAACCGCATGGAGCTCATGGCGGTCATCGTGGCGCTCGAGGCACTCAACCGCCCCTGCGACGTCGAGGTCCATTCCGATTCGCAGTACGTCGTCAACGCCTTCAACAAGCACTGGATTGACGGATGGAAAAAACGCGGATGGAAAACCGCCAACAAGCAGCCCGTCAAGAACCGCGACCTGTGGGAGCGCCTGCTCGCCGCCAAGAGCAAGCACAAGGTTGAGTTCATCTGGGTTAAGGGTCACGCCGGCCATGAGCTCAACGAGCGCTGTGACGAGCTTGCCACCACGGCGGCCGACGGCAGCAACCTCGATATCGACACCGGCTTCAACGAGAGCGACCTGTAATAGCGTTTTCGCGCAGCTTTATATCCCCACGCGCTACACTCATCCTGTAGACCAAACAACGCAAGGGGGACGTATGCTGCGCATCGCGACCATCGGCACATCCATGATTACCGACGACTTTATCCAAGTCGTCAACGCCAACGACCAAGCCGCGTTTGTGGGCACGCTCTCGCGCAATGCAGATCGCGGTGCTGCCTTTACCGCCGAGCGCGGCGGCGAGCGTAACTTCACCGCACTTGACGAGCTTGCGTCCGCCGACGACGTCGACGCCGTCTACATCGGCAGCCCCAACGCGCTTCACTACGAGCAGGCCCTTGCCTGCATCGCCGGTGGCAAGCACGTCATCGTCGAGAAGCCCTTCTGCGCCACCGAGGCGCAGGCGCTGGAAGTCTTCCGCGCTGCCGAGGCAGCAGGTGTCGTGGCCCTCGAGGCCATGCGTCCCCTCCACGATCCCGCCTTCCACGCCATCGAGGACGCCCTGGGCGAGATCGCCCCCATCCGCCGCGCCTCATTGCGCTTTGGCAAGTATTCCTCGCGCTACAACGAGATTCTCGCGGGACGCGCCACCAATATCTTCGACTGCAATATGGCATCGGGTTCCCTCATGGACATTGGCGTCTATACCGTCGAGCCCATGGTCGAGATCTTTGGCATGCCCTCCGGCCTTACGAGCATGACCACTCTGCTCGATCCCACCACGCGACAGCTCACGCACGGCCCCATCGATGGCTGCGGTTCCATCCTCGCCAGCTACGGCGGTGGCCGTATCTCCGTCGAGCTCGCGCACTCCAAAATTACGAATGACCTGCTGCCCTCGCAGATCGAAGGCGAGCGTGGCACTATCCAGATCGACCATCTGTCCACGCCCCGCAACGTCCGCATCGACTATCGCGGCGACGTCGTACGCGGCTCGGCGACCGAGGCACCGCGCGAACAGGGAGACAACGGCCGCGTGCTCGACCTGCCCAAATCGAGCAACACTATGGAATACGAACTCACAGACTTTATCACCGCCATCGGCGGCATCGATAACGTTAAGGAAGAGATTTGGGAGACCCCGGCGGGACGCCACGAGCTTGGCCACTACCGCGATGTCACACTCGTCTCACTGCGCATCATGGATGCCGTGCGCCAGCAGGCCGGCATAACCTTCCCGGCCGACGCAGGCAAGCAGGCATAGCTATGGGCCTCTTCGATACGTTCTTCTCCAGCGTCACCGGCGGCAGTCGAGAGCCTCAAAAACCATCAAACGTCGAGCTCGAGCTGCGCCGCAGGCTTACTGTGCTCGCAAGCGACGAGGCCACTCAAGACGCCCCGCAGCGCTATTTCCTGCGGTGGGAGGGGCAGGTCCAGGGCGTCGGTTTCCGCTTCACCAACACCAACCTCGCACAGGCGCGCTCCCTCACCGGCTGGGTGCGTAACATGGAAGACGGCTCAGTCGAGATGGAGATACAGGGGGCTCCGGCAAATATCCTATCTCATCTCGAGGCGCTTCATGCCTCCTACGAGCGTATGGGAACGCGTTTTCGCCTCGTAGACGCCCAGGCCCGAGCCCCACTTGCCAATGAAGACGGTTTCACGCCTCGTTATTAGTATTGTGTGCTAAATACGGTATCATTTACCTACGACCGTTGATAGAAAAGAGGCGAGGCGCATGGCGGTGCAAAGAAGGAATACCAGGCAGCGAAAGCTGGTTCTTGACGCCGTGCGCCAAAGCTATAACCATCCCACCGCCGACGAAATCTACAACGTCGTGCGCGCGCAGGATGACAAAATCAGCCGCGGCACGGTCTACCGCAACCTCAATCTCTTGGCCGACGCCGGCGAGATTCTCTCCATCAAGACGCCGGGCGGCAGCCGCTTCGATCGCACGATCGAGCCGCATGCGCATATCATCTGCACCTCGTGCAGCCGCGTCATCGACGTACCACTCCCCTTCGATGCCCAGCTCGACGCCAAGGCATCCGAGCAAATCGGCTGGCACGTCACGTCGCACTACACCATCTTCGAGGGTCTCTGCCCCGACTGCTGGTAGATGTTTGGGACATGCTTTAAAATCCACCTTTCCGCACGCTGCAGCAAAAAGTAGATTTCTAGGATGTCCCGAAAACCTACACGGCGAGCAGACGGCGCAGTTCTTCTTCGACTGTGCGCACGTAACGGACGCGGTCGTTGATGCCGCGCATTGTGGGGTTGCAGTTCTCCATCAGATAGGGATGGCCCACGACGTTGAGCATGTCGCGATCGTTTTCGTTATCGCCAAATGCCATCATCTCATCGGGCGAAATACCCAAGGCACGACCGTAATCGGCAAGCGCGGAACCCTTACCCGAATCAAAGCCGATAAAGTCCGTCCATTCGGTTCCCGACGTCATCACGTCGACACGGTCGCTAAAGAGGCGCTCGAAATACTCCAGCGCCGCCGGCTGATTCACCTCGGGCGTCTGGAAGGCAATCTTAATGACGTCCTCGTCGATGTCCTCGGGGCGGTCGACCACCGCCACATCGCAGTGGACCTCATAGCGCAAATGGTCGACGAACGCATCGTTGCCGCTCATGGTGTAGAGGTGTCCCTCACACGAAAGGGTCACGTCGGCATGGGGATACGCAACCACGGCATTCGCGATATCCATAGCAAGGCTACGCTCCATGGAACGCTTGACAACGGCACGCCCCTCGCTCATCACTAGGGCTCCGTTTTCGCATACATAGGCGAGCTCATCGGCCACCGGGGCAAACAGGTAGCGCAAGCTCGCATATTGACGACCGCTCGCCGGCATAAACACGATGCCGCGACGATGCAGCTCGTCGATGAGCTTAAAAGCCTCGGAACGCGGCTCGCGCTCCCCCGGATGCAGCAACGTGCCGTCCAAATCGCATGCAATCAGCTTGATTCCCTCAAGACCCATATGCTTTCCCCCAAAGCACCTCATCAACAGTAAGACGGACTTTGAATAGCTGCCTCTCAAAGTCCGTCTTACTCATACGCACGTTAACCGCGCGCCTTTTTTACGATCGTAAAGTCTGGAGCCATACTCACAACGGCATCCGCCGCACTCGACGCAAAGCGCCGGTCCGCATCGAGTTCACGGGTAACCACCGAGAGCCGAACGCCCTCGACGCCCCGGAGCATGCGGCCCAAAACAGGCTGCACCGGCGTATACATGCGCACGGTATGCTCGTCCGAGTCGCCCCGGAAGAGCGGCGCATGCATGTTGCCGATCTCCCAGCACGCATGCGCGAGCGCAATCGGATCCATGCGGTCGACTTCGACCAAATAAACCTCGGCGCTGCGCAGGCGCACGACAACCGCCACGGGCACCACGCCCGAACGGTCAATGGCGAGCACGTCGCCGTCGGCAAGACGACCACCGTCGGTAGCATCCGGCCGAACATCGATCGTGCGCCCCAGCTCCGTCACGCCCGCAAACGCGCATACATCAGCCTGGTCCCAATCGAGCAGTAGCTCATCGACCTCAAAGACACCGCCCAGCTCCCGGCGAAGCAGGAGTTCATAGGACGGATCGTTGAGATTTCCCAAACATGTCGTCGAAACCAAGCGTTCAGGCATACTCTAACCCTCGACCTCGACGAGCTCGATATCAAAGTTGAGGTCCTTGCCGGCCAGCTCGTGGTTGGCGTCGAGCGTCACGGCCTCGGGCGTCACGTCAATGACGACGGCGGGGACAGGCATGCCACTCGGCGTGGACAGGAAGAGCTTCATGCCCTTCTCGATCTGCTCGATGTTGGGAACCTGCTCGGCCGGGAAGGTAATAACCATCTCAGGATTGTGCTCGCCGTAGGCATCGGCAGCCGGGATGTGCACGGTCTTCTTCTCGCCCACCTGCATGTCGACAACAGCGGCGTCGAAGCCCTTGATCATCTGACCGGCGCCGCAGGTGAACTCCAGCGGCTCGCCGCGATCGTAGGAGCTATCGAACTGCGTGCCGTCGTCGAGCGTGCCGCGATAATGGGTCTTGACCTTCTTGCCCTGGTTGGACATGGTAACCTCCGTGATAAGGGCGGCGCACAACGCAGGCCGCCGTGAACATATGGCGCTAACTATACCCTAGTCATACAATTCAATGACAGTTTGCAAAGAAACGCTGCAACCGGAGGAACCATGGCATATCCCGTATTTGACCTACACTGCGACACCGCCGACCGAATCGGCTGGGCCACGCTCGATCTCGACCTGCGCTTTACCGCCGGCACCGACGGTTATTTCCCCGGCGACGAAACGCATCCGCAAGATTTCGACCTCATCGAGGGCAACGCCTGCGCCATCTCGCTCGCAAAGATCGGCAACACGCCGTGGGCACAGTGCTTCGCCACGTTTGTCCCCGACGAGATTCCCACCGCCCACGCCGCGCGCTTCCAGGCGCAAATCATGGCGCATATGAGCGGCCAGGCAATGCTCAACCACGACCGCATGGTCAACGTACGCAGCGCCGCAGACATTCGCCCCGCGCTCAAGGACGGTAAGGTCGCTTGCATCCACACCATCGAAAACGCCACGTTCTTTGCCGAGGACCCCGCACTGATCGAGGTGCTCAAGAGCTTGGGCGTGCTTATGTCGTCACTCAGTTGGAACGCGCAGGGACCGCTCGCGAGCGGACACGATACCCACGCCGGCCTCACCGCCGCCGGCATCGAGGCACTTACGCAGATGGAGCACGCCGGAATGGTACTCGACGTCTCCCACCTCAACGATGAGTGCTTTGACGAGGTTGTCGCCCACGCCACGCGCCCCTTCGTCGCCAGCCACTCCAACTCCCGTGCGGTTTGCGGCGTCAAGCGCAACCTCACCGACGACCAGTTCCGCACCATTCGCGACATGGGCGGCATCGTCGGCCTCAACTACTGCAGCGAGTTCCTATCCAACGACGCAACCGACAAGACCGCCGCAGACGTCACCTTCGACCAGCTGGCGGCACATATCGAGCACTGGCTCGACCTGGGCGGCGAGGACGTCATCGCGCTCGGCGGCGACTGGGACGGTGCCACGGTGCCCGCTTTCCTCTCCGATGCCAGCATGATGCCCGAGTTCCAGAACATGCTTTCCAAGCATTTTGGCAAGACCGTGATGCAGAAGCTCTGCAGCGACAACGCGCTTGCCTTCTTTGAGCGTTATTAATTTCACATCCCTTGAGCGGGCCGGCATGCCGAACGGTCGACATGCCGGCCCGTCCCCAATCTGAAGGACCGCTTTTGACGCAGCAGTTTACGATTTCTGTATCCCGGCCGGATGGGACGCCCATCTCCGTCGTCGTTACCAAAAAGCGCGTCAAAAACTTCAACCTACGCGTCACATCAAGCGGTGAGGTCCACGCCAGCGCACCGATCGGCGCCAGCCGTGAGCGTATCGAAGCATTTGTGAAGCGCAACAGCGCCTGGATTATCAGCCGACTTGCCCAGCGCGAGCAACGTCAGACGACGGCACAGGAGTCGCTCAGTCCCTCGTCCATCATTGCACTTTGGGGCAAGCCCATCACGGTACAGGATGCACTCGACCACAACTTTGATCCCCCCGCACCGCGGCCCAAACAAGCCACGTTCGCAAGCTTTATGGGTACCGACGAGCCAGACGAACGTCCGCAGGCCAAGTGGAACGCGCCCCTCGACGGCTTAACGCCCAGTGAGATCCAAGCCCATATTGACCAGCTCTATACGTCCGAAGTCACATCGGCGCTGCGGGATATGGTGCACGCATACGAAATCGCAATGGGTGTCGCCGTTTCCCGCGTTTCCGTGCGCAGCATGAAAACGCGCTGGGGATCATGCACGCCCAAAACCGGCGCCATTCGCATCGCACGAGAACTTGCCGCCTACCCCGTCGAGTGCCTTGACATGGTTGTCGCCCACGAGCTCGTCCACCTGCTCGAGCCGAGCCACAATCATCGGTTTCACGCGCTGCTCGACACGTACTGCCCCAACAACAGGGCTCTGTCGCAGCGGCTCAAAAAACCGCCCGCCAACGAGCTCTAGAGTCGGTTAGCGCACGCGCTCGATCTCGACACCGCAGCTTGCCAGGGGAAGACCGACGGGCGCCCAAGGCTTATCGAGCTTAACGTGCACGCCAAGCAGCAGGGGGTAACGACGCAGCAGCATCTGGGCCACACCCTCGGCTGCAGCCTCGATGAGCTTAAACGTATGCTCGCGCAGATAGCCATCGACATCGTGGCATATCGAGCCGTAGTCAATCGAGGCGTCCAGGTTATCGTGCTCCCCCGCTGCACGCAAGTCGGCATAGAGCACCAGGGACACGATGAACTTCTGGCCCAGCGCGTTCTCTTCGGGATATACGCCGTGGTTAGCAAAAACCTCAAGACCTTCAACGGTGATGCGGTCGGCATGGCGCAGATCGTCATAGCTCACGTGGGGTACCGCCGTTGCGGTGGATATTTCGCCCCTTCCACGGCGGGCGAGCTCAGCACCTTCAGTCTTGGTTGCATTCTCGGGCAGTTTCTTATTGCTCATCGCGATCGTCTCCTTCGTTTAGAACCCCGACCGCGCAAACTAACTACACGCGAATCGACAGGTTCTTTTTATCATCGCTCCAGTTGCAAGCATTGCGCGCGGGGCATGCAAAGCAGGCGCGCGACGCTTTGTCGGCTGCATAGAGCAGACGCTCAAGCGGTTGGCTGTTCACGCGCAGCTTTCGATGGCCCAGAATGGCCGTCTTAATGGCTGCGGCATCGGCCGGCTCAAACGCTACGTCATCGGGCATACCGCCGAGAATCGCATCAGCGACGCGTTCGCTTACAACATCATGGGATATACCCGATTCATACTGTTCATCTTTGCCAATATCGTGAAGAAGTGCCGTGGCGTAGATGACCTCGCGGTCAAATTCGAGCTGTTCCTCGAGATTCTTGATCCACATAATGCGAGCGACATCCAGCAGGTGGTCAATACCGTGGCGGCAGAAGATGCGCCCCGATTCCAACTGTGCAATGTTGCCCAGGTGCCGACGGAACAGCCCGTTGGCACAAATGTAATCAATGCGAGGCATGGCACCAAAGGGAGTCAGGCCCGAAGCCATAAAGCCGCGACGCGACGTCCCCTCATCGGTCTTCGATGTAAAGTCGTTGACGACCCTCATGCTAACGGCCCAGCATCCTAAAGAACCGATCCTCGAGCGCGGGATCAGTCTCAAAGACGCCGCGGCGAGCGAGCGTCACGGTCTTGGTGCCGGGCTTTTGCACGCCGCGCATCGTCATGCACATGTGCTCGGCTTCCATCAGCACAATCGCCCCTTGGGGAGCAAGATATTCCATGAGGGCATCGGCAACCTGTGCACACAACTGCTCCTGCAGCTGCAGACGACGGGCGTAGACCTCAACCGTGCGGGCGAGCTTGGAAAGCCCGGCCACCCGACCGTTAGGGATATAACCAATGGCGGCCTTGCCATAAAACGGCAGCAGATGGTGCTCGCACAGCGAGTAAAACGTAATGTCGCGCTCAATAACCAAGTCGTTCGAAGCGACGGCAAAGGTTTTGGACAGGTGCTCCTCGGCACTCTGGTCCATACCGCCGGCGATCTCACCATACATACGGGCAACGCGCGCCGGGGTCTCCAGCAGGCCCTCACGAGTTGGGTCCTCGCCTATGCCCTCAAGCAACAGCTTAATGGCGGCCTCGACTTTTTCCTGATCGACCATCTGGGCCTCACTTTTCCGATTTTGCGTTCGCGCTATGGTACCACGCCCTCCGGCATCGGCCACAAGCTACATAGTATGGGTCGAATAGACCGGATCGTCCCGCCAAAGCTCCACGGCGTCGCAAAGCGCAACGTTCTCACGCTCGGCACGGGCACGCGTGGCGTTCATATCAATCACGCGCTGATTGCTCGAGCCCCTAAAGCGCAACGAGATATCGTAAAGATCCTGAACGAACGGGCCATCCACCAACATGTCGAGGCAGGCTAGGATACGGTCCGTCGCCTCAGTATGGTGGCGGCCACCCGGCATAAGCTCCTCGAGCACGTCACCGGTAAAGCACCAAATGGTCTTGCTCGACCCCGCAGGATAAGTGGCACGAACACGCTCAATGAAGTCAACAAGCCCCACCTGATTCTCGGGCTCCATAGGCTCGCCACCCAGAATCGTCAGGCCATCGATAAAGGGATGATCGAGACTCTCGATAATTTTGTCCTCGACGGCGCTATCGAACGGCTCGCCCGCAGCAAAGTCCCACGCGACAGAGTTAAAGCAATTCTTGCACCCACGACGGCACCCGCTCACAAAAAGAGAAGTACGAACGCCTTCTCCATCAGCAATGTCGAAATACTTAATGTTCGCGTAGTTCATAGGTAACTCTCCTGGGAGGCCGGGACATATCATCCCGTCCTCAAACATTCTCGGCCTTCGGCCTGCGAAACTGCGGGCGGGACGATATGTCCCGGCCTCATGCAAAGGGTAACTCAATGAACGAAGCGAACATCGAGCATAGGGTTCGAGGTCCAATAAATACTCAGCTGCAGCTCAACCGCCATTGCAAGCAGATCGTCATTGCAGCTCAACTCATTTCCGCTAAGAACTTCGAGGAGTGAGCAGACCGCATGCTGCATCTCAGCTACGTCAACTTGGCCGCCCCGCAGCGAGGCCCCGGACCTTTGCTCGATATGAGTTCCGCACGAACAGGAGGCGCCAGTGGCGCCTCCGTCGTGAGCCAGGACTGTCCGAAATAGCGAGTAAAGGTCCGGGGCCTCGCTACGGGGCGGCCTGGGATAGTTATTAGAGATGCAGCACGCGGTCGCGGATCTCCTCGGTTCGACCCTGGTTCCAGAACTGGGTACCGATGTAGCCGCACGTACGACGAGCGACATTCATCTTCTCCTGGTCGCGGTTGCCGCAATTGGGGCACTCCCACACCAGTTTGCCATCGTCCTCGACAATCTTGATCTCGCCATCGTAGCCGCACACCTGGCAGTAGTCGCTCTTGGTGTTGAGCTCGGCGTACATGATGTTGTCGTAGATGTACTGCATCACGCGAATGACAGCCTTGAGGTTGTCCTGCATGTTGGGAACCTCAACGTAGGAGATAGCACCGCCCGGCGAAAGCTGCTGGAACATGCCCTCGAACTTAAGCTTGTCGAATGCATCGATCTCCTCGGAAACGTGGACATGATAGCTGTTAGTAATGTAGCCCTTGTCCGTCACGCCCGGGATGATGCCAAAACGACGCTGCAGGCACTTGGCAAACTTGTAGGTCGTCGACTCAAGCGGGGTACCGTACAACGAGAAGTCAATATCGCTTTCGGCCTTCCACTCGGCGCACTTGTCGTTCATGCGCTGCATGACGGCCATGGCAAACGGCGTGCCTTCCTTCTCGGTGTGGCTGTGGCCCGTCATGTACTTGACGCACTCATACAGGCCGGCATAGCCCAGGCTGATGGTGGAGTATCCGCCCACGAGAAGCTTGTCGATCGTCTCGCCCTTCTTCAGACGAGCGAGGGCGCCATACTGCCACAGAATCGGTGCGGCGTCAGAAAGCGTACCCATCAGGCGCTCATGACGGCACAGCAGGGCACGGTGGCACAGCTCAAGGCGATCGTCGAAGATCTTCCAGAACTTGTCCATATCCTGGTGCGAGCTCAGCGCGACATCGGGCAGGTTGATGGTCACGACGCCCTGGTTGAAGCGACCATAGTACTTGGGCTTGTTTGGGTCATAGTTCAGCGCGTTGGCCACGTTGTTAAATCCGTTACCGGAGCGGTCGGGCGTCAGGAAGCTGCGACAACCCATGCAGGTATAGCAGTCGCCGTTGCCCGCGGTCTCGCCCTTCGACAGCTTGAGCTCGCGCATCTTCTTCTCGGAGATGTAGTCGGGAACCATGCGCTTGGCGGTGCACTTGGCAGCCAGCTGGGTCAGGTAGAAGTACGGGGAATCCTCGTGAACGTTATCGTCCTCGAGTACATAGATAAGCTTGGGGAATGCCGGGGTAATCCAAACGCCGGCCTCGTTCTTAACGCCCTCGTAGCGCTGGCGAAGCGTCTCCTCCACGATCATGGCAAGGTCGTGCTTCTCCTGAGGCGTACGGGCCTCGTTAAGATACATAAAGACCGTCACGAACGGCGCCTGGCCATTCGTGGTCATAAGGGTCACGACCTGATACTGAATCGTCTGAACGCCGCGACGGATCTCGTCACGCAGGCGGTCCTCAACAACCTCGCGGACCTTTTCGGGAGATGCGGAAACGCCGAGCTCCTCGAGCTCGCGGGCGACCTCGCCGCGAATCTTTTGACGGCTCACCTCGACGAACGGGGCAAGATGGGTCAGCGAAATCGACTGGCCGCCGTACTGGGAGGAAGCAACCTGGGCGATGATCTGCGTCGCGATGTTGCAGGCGGTCGAGAAGCTGTGCGGCTTCTCAATCAGCGTACCCGAGATAACAGTACCGTTCTGGAGCATATCCTCCAGGTTCACCAGGTCGCAGTTATGCATGTGCTGGGCAAAGTAGTCCGAATCATGGAAGTGAATCAGACCCTCATTGTGGGCATCCACAATCTCCTGGGGCAGCAACACACGCTGAGTCAGGTCCTTGGAGATCTCGCCGGCCATGTAGTCACGCTGAACGGAATTGACGGTCGGGTTCTTGTTGGAGTTCTCCTGCTTGACCTCTTCGTTGTTGCACTCAATCAGCGACAGAATCTTGTCGTCGGTCGTGTTCTTCTGGCGCTTCAGGCTCTGAACATAGCGATAGATGATGTAATGGCGAGCGACCTCGTAGCAGTCGAGACGCATAATCTCGTCCTCGACCAGATCCTGAATCTCCTCGACCGACACGGTGTGACCCGCGTTCTCGCATGCCTCGGCGACGTTTTGTGCCGCATAAACCACCTGGCGGTCGGTAAGACGAGAGCTCTCCTCGACCTCCAAGTTTGCGGCGCGGATGGCATTGACGATCTTATCGATGTCAAAGACAACCTCGGTGCCGCTGCGCTTGATGATCTTCATCCTCTTGCCTCTTTCGCTTCGTAGCCTCATCGCGCTTCAGAGCCAAACGATACCCGGCAGGGCTTGCCCCTGTCTTGCGGCGCCGTCGCGCAATCTGTGTTCTCGATAAACCATAAGCCTCCATGCGGACATTCCCTGGAGCCGATCAAGCGGCTCCAGGACACGTTCAAAAGAGGCAGTTAAGGTCTTCGTTCTCTGTCCGCCATCTATCATACGACAAAGAGGCATCTATATCCTGTATTCTTTTTTTAGGTCAAACACAACATATAGTGTTTCGGCAGGTCAAAGCAATTAGTCATTTTGCAGACGCATTAAAAATGAGGGGTTCTTGGCAAGTCGGTAAAACGTTACCAACACGGCTACCTGCATGGCAGTTATAAAACCCCCTTAGTCAAGCCGCTGACAAATCCTACTAAAACCAAGCCACTCACGCCAAAAGAATCCAAAAGATTATGCTTGACCAACATGTTGCGGTCGAATGCCGGCGGACGGAGCGACGGGACTGCAAACGCTCGGAAGACTGTAGCCCCGGCACCCCGTCCGCCGGCATTCGATAGGCGAGGAGCTATTACTTCTCTTCGCGAGCTATCAAGCCATTGATAGAAAGAGGGCCGCCGGCATATGTCGGCGGCCCCGATAAAACATGATGGGCGGCAAAGCAACTACTCGAGCGGTTACTCCGCCTCGCCGCTGGCCGCCATCTTCTCGGCCTCGGCAAGCTGGGCCGGAGTGAGCTTGCGATACTTAATGGCGCCAAAGACGACACAAGCCGCACAGACGATTATGCCGGCGATGAACTTCTGGTCAATCGTTGCACCAAACGGCGACGTCACGGCCTCAAACACAATGGGAGACAGTGCCATGCCAAAGTTGATGCCCGCCATGCCAATGGCGAGGTTAAACGCACGTCCCTCGGGAGCAGAGTTGCCGGCGGCAAAATTGCCCTCCAGCGGCACGTAGGTCTCCTTGCCCAGCGCAACGACAAAGCCCGCAACGCACAGCACCATAAAGGCGGGCGCAACCAGCGTCAGGCCCAGGCCAACGAGCGTCACGCCCCACGCGATCGACATCGACAGGTTCTTGAACTTGGCAAACAGCGGGCCCACTAAAAGGCCAGCCGCAATGCCGGCGACCGTCATGACGGTCGAAGCGAGGCCAGCCTCAACAGTGCCGCCAAAGCCGCGACCCACGACAAGCAGCGAGACATTGGAGCTAAAGAGCTGGAACGTGAGTACGAACACAAAGCTCATGACCGTGATAATTGCGACCTCTTTGGGCATGTTGGCAAACACGTTGACCTTACGCTTGGGCTCAAGATGACCCTCGGGCAGGCAGACGGCCTCAATGACGATAAACACGATCATGATGAAGTACGCCGCATAGCTGTGGAACCACTCGGCAGAACCCAAGATGCCGGAAACCATCGTCCAGATAATGCCACCCAGTGCAACAAAGGTTGAGTAGATGCCCATGACAAACGAACGCTGCTTGCCACCGAAATAGTCGGCGATCAGAGCGTCGGTCGAGTTCTGCACGGCGCCAAGGCCAAGACCCATCACGGCAGAGGCCGCAAGAACCTGGGCAAGCGAATCGTGGAACACCAGCACCGAGGCGCCGGCGAGCATCACGATAACGTGGCCGACAAGCGTCGTCTTCTTCTTGGATACACGCGAGGCGAGCTGGGAAGACACGAGCATGGCGGACACAGCCATCATGAGCGGAATGATGCCGATGATCATCTGGACGGCAGCGATGTTCTCATTGGGAAACGCCGCCGCAACAGAGGCCACGATGGGGACGGGCACCAACATGCCCATAATGCACATGGCGGCAGCATAAATGCCCACCAGGTACTTGATCTTGGTTTTATCCATGATCCATCCTTACACTTAGAAAAAGGGTCGGAGCGGCCGGACGTCACCATCGGCCGCCCCAAACACAGCACTATCAGTCGTTAAAACCAGTGAACACGGGCTCTCCGCTGTACACGAGCGCTTCCTCGACACCATCGAGCACGCGGCAGGCGCCAGACGCCATCGCCTCGAGCTCAAACTCGCCGGGATAAGCCGACACGGGGGCGATCCAAGAGCAGCATTCCTCAATCGAGGCAACGAGCTCCTTGCTGTGGACCATGCCGCCTCCGAGCAAGATACCGTCGACATCGCCCTTCAGCACACATGCCATCTCGCCAATCCACTTGCAGATTTGGTAGACCATTGCATCCCAGGCGCGAGCTGCGGCCTTATCTCCCGCTGCAGCACGTTCGCACACCTCGATGGCATCGGAGGTACCCAAAAGGTCAACGAAGCCGCCAGTCTTCATGCAATGGGCGCGGGCGACATCAAGACCGTGCTCCGCGGTGTACTTTGCGACCTCGATCGCGGGAACCGATCCGCAGCGCGTCGGCGCCATGGGGCCTTCGCCGCCAACGATGTCGTTGCCGTCGACCATCTTGCCCTTAAGGTGGGCAGAAATCGAAATGCCACCGCCGATATGACAGACAATAAAGTTGCACTCGTCGTATGCGCGACCGAGCTTTGCCGCATGGCGGATGGCGGTCTCTTTGAGATTAAGGGCGTGCAGGTGCACGTTTCGATACACGCCCTTAATGCCCGTCATGCGTGCGAGGTCGCACAGCTCGTCGGTATCGGGAGGATTCACCACAAAGGCGGGCTTGCCACATTTCACGGCAAATTCGTGGGCAATCTGGGGCCCCAGCTGCGCCGGGTGCCGAACGCCATTCGCACCGATGCGGGCATGCTCGAGCATAACCTCGTTGATGGCATACGTACCACCGGGCAGCGAAAGCAAGCCACCACCGCGACCGACAAATGCATCAAAGTCCTCGAGCTTTAGGCCCGCCTCCCCCAGCGCTCCAAGAATCAGATCGCAGCGATACGGCATCTGAGCCGAAACCCCGTCGAACTGGGCAAGGTCCTTCGCATCGTGCGCAACGTTCTTACTGAGCTTGCACTCATCGCCCTCAAAAACGCCCACCTTCGTGGAAGTGGAACCAGGGTTGATTACCAGGACGCGCCAGGGAGTCTTTTTATCGGACATGCCTTAAGCCTCCTTAAGCGCCTGGGCGCGCACGCAGCTCATCACCACGTTGCCGACGATCTCATCGACGGGCGCAGAGCGCGAGCAATCGCACACGATCTTCTTGAAGCCCTGAAGCATGGGGCCGTAAGCATTGGCGCCGGTCAGATTCTGGATGATCTTGACGCCGATATTGCCCACGTTGATATCGGGCCAGATGACCACGTTGGCTTGGCCTGCAACAGCGGATTCGCGATGAACCTTCTTGGCCGCAACCTTGGGGTTAATCGCCGAATCAAACTGGAACTCGCCGTCGATGGCAAGGTCGGGACGGCGATCGTTGGCAATCTCGCGAGCACGACGTACCTTGTCGACGAGTTCGTTATCCATCGAACCGTCAGTCGAATGCGAAAGCAGCGCGCAACGGATATCCCATCCGGTCAGCGAGCGTACCGTTTCGCTCGACGAAATCGCGATCGAGGCAAGCTCCTCGCTCGTGGGGTCAACGCACACGGCAGAATCGCCAAAAGCCAAAAGGCCACCTTCGCCGCCATTCCAGTTGGGGATGTCGGCGATACCGCACGAGCTCACGGTGTCCACCCCGTCGGCAAGGCCGACGATGGCCTGACCTGCCAGGATAATATCGCCCGTAGCGTTATCGATACCGGCGAACATAACGTCGACATCGCCGAGCACCTGCAAAATCAGGGCGCGCTCAAGCGGACGCGTCATACGGCGCGCAGCGCCCTTGGGCTTAAACTTGCAATCCGGATGAGAAAGGTAGCGCTCGCAGCAAGCGGCGTTCGCCTCCTCGTCGGTCACATCGACAATCTCGATGCCGTCAAGGGAGATGCCGCGCTCATCGGCAAGCTCCTTGAGCTTGCCGCCATCGCCGACCAGCACACATTCGGCAAGATGCTCGGCGGCGATCTTTGCGACCGCCTGCATCATGGTCTCGTTTTCGCCCTCGGGAAAAGCAACGCGCATAGGCTTGGCGGCAGCCTGCTCGCGCAGGGTCTGCATCAGGTCCATGGCAGTTACTCCATCTCTTCGGTAGTGCGCTCGATAAGCTCGCCGATGGTCTTCATGACCATGACCTCGCGAACGGGGACCTCGGCATCGAGCTCGTTCTCGATCATGGAGGTTAGAGCGATCATCTTCATCGAGCCCTTGCCCAGGGTCTCAAACGTCGTCTCGGGGGTCACATCGCCGTCATAGTTGTAGGCGGACTTGGCAAAATCGCAGATCTGTTGAGTGAGTTCTTCGTTCATGATGGTGCCTTTCAATCGAAAAAGAGGGGCGACCACGGCGGGCTGGAGACATGGGTCCCGCCGTGGCCTAAGAGAGGAATCGAATTGTTGCAGGGGTGAAAACCTAATCGTCAAGCTCGAACGTAAGCTCTTTATAGCCTGGACGGTCGATAACCTTGGCATGGACGCCAACGGTCTCGCCCGCCATGAGCTTGGCGCGAATCTCGGGGGCCTTCTTCTTGGTAATGCCGTAGATGACGTAGGTGTACTGAGAGCCCTCGTCGATATCGACGGCGCCGTAGGCGTACTTGCCATACTCCTTGAGATAGGGCTTGTCGTTCTGCGGACCAGGCAGGGTAAAATCGATCAGATGCCCGTGACCGGAAACCTGGACCCAATCGGTCTTGTGATAGCCGCAGGCATTGCAGGCAAGGTGGGGCGGAAACTCGACGGCTCCGCACTCGGGGCACTGGCGCGCCCAATAGATGCCCTCTTCAAGACCCGTGTAGAACTTCTTGACCACGGGCTCCATATCTTTGAGTTGCATGAGAATACTCCTTATGGGAAATCGAAAACCGCGGTCGCTTAGGCGACGGTACGAAGGATCTGGCAGCGCACGTTCTGAGAACCGCCAAAACCGCGCAGGAAAGCCGTTTCGGGAACCTTCTTCATCTGGGTGGCACCGGCGACGCCACGCATCTGCTTAACGGCCTCGACGATATCGGCGATGCCGGATGCGCCATGGGCGTGACCGAAGTTGCAACGGCCACCGTGCGGGTTGATGGGCTTATCGCCGTCAAAAGCGGTGCGACCATCGATCGCGTACTTCCAGGCCTCGCCGCGCGGAATATAGCCGCACTCCTCGGCCGAGACGATCTCGGAAGCCAGGAAGAAGTCGTTGCACATGAACAGGTCAATCTCATCGGGGCTCACGCCGGTAAGGTCATAGACCTGCTTGGCGGCAAGCTCTGTAGCCCAGTGCTCGTTGTGGAGCAGACCGGCCTCGACAGCAGAGGCGCCCGTACCCAGAACCTCAATAGGCGCATACGGCACGCCCATGGCCTTTGCCTTCTCCGTGGGCATTACGACAACAGCGGCGGCGCCGTCGCACTTCTTCTCAAAGCCGGTAACGCGCAGGTACTGCGTAACGCGCGGGTTGTACATGCTCTTGAGATACTCGTCGGCGGTATCGAACCCAGCTGCCTTCGCGTCCTCCTCGACCGTGGTCTCGTACCAGGCAAGGGGATTCAGGACGGCACCGCGGCGAAGGCTCTTGGTAAGGCCGTTCAGGGCATCATCGATCTGATCGGCGGTAAGGTCGTACTGCATCGAATACTCGTTGATCCAGTTGTCGAACGACACGCCAAAGGCGCCGTCGAGCGGACGACCATAAGCGCGGTCATAAATCTTATCGAGCGAGGGGATCATGACGTCGAGCGTAAAGTCCTGACGAATATGGGAGGGCATGTGCTCAACGGGAAGAGTCGAAGCCAAATCGCAGGCACCCGTAAGGACAACATCGTAGGCACCGGAGGCGACTGCCATCACGGCCTGCTCAAGGGCGACGTAGCCCGTGCAGCAAGCCTCGGAATGATGGACAGAGCCCTTGGCACGAACGCCAAACCAATCGGCAACCTGCATGTTGGGGGTAATGCAATCGCCAACGAGATACGGATTGGCGCTGCCGTGATAGAAAAAGTCGATATCGCGGGGCTCAAGACCGGCATCGGCAATTGCCTCGAGAGCCGCATAGCCAAACGCCTCGCCCTCGCCAATACCCTGGGTCTCGGGATGCTCCTCAAAATCCTTGAACGGGGTGCAGCCTACGCCTACAATCGAGACGCTGCGCATGTTCTTTCCGAGCGTAACCACTGAATATCACATCCTAATCATGTGAAGGTGTACGGAATGATGGCGCAGTCCAGCCGCGAGCGAAGGTGAGAGAGCGCTCGCGGCTTTTCTGTGCCGTCACACGTTAAACTACTGCAGTGGTTCTTTTGAACGTAGCTTTAGTTTACGAGGGGTTAAACGAAACGCGTGAGACAAAAAGCCCCGATGTGTCCCATCATATGGGACACATCGGGGCTAGGCGTTCCAAATAGCAGATAAATGGCCATACTTAAATCGATTCATAGGGCCGGATTACTCTGAATCCGCAACCTATGCAACCGTTCATCCCTAAAAATCAGCCGTTCACCCGAGCGGCTTTTCAAAATCGGGGATACGTGGGTGCCAATGGCGCGAGGCGTCGTCGACAAACAACGGCGCATAGAACATGCGATTGAGCGCGGCGGCAACGGTGCGCGCCTCCAAATCGGGACGGACCTCGAGCCAGTACTGGATAAGGTTATGGTGACCCGCGAGAGCGAAAGCCAGATACAGGTCAAGATCGGTCTCGTCAGAAAACGTTGAGCGCAGACGGTCGCGAAAATACTCATGCATAAAAACCGTAGCCTTATGCGTGAACACGGGGTCCCCGTTTTCACTGTTGAGCGCGAGCACCTTCGAACGATTGCGCTGCAGGATCTCCATACGCTTAATCATCGTCGGCGTCGGATCGAGCTGAGCGTCACCAAAGCGCGCCTCAAGGGCAACGTCGTTAATCTCTTGCATGTTGTGGAGCAGATCGTCCTCAAATCGCTTAACAACGTCGTCAACAGAACGATAGCAGCGGTAAAACGTCGATTTCGAGGTGTGCGCGAGCCTCAGCACATCGGTCACCTTGATCGCCTGCGCCGGCGTCGTCCCCATAAGCTCAAAGACGGCATCCTCGATGCGGGCGCTGATATCGTTCTTGGCATCTAGCGGCATAACGGTCTCCCCTGTTGGCAATCAGCCCCATCCTACATGAAAGACGTGCTCTTTGAGGACGATTTGGGGCACGAAGCGCGCGGCACACGAGATGACGCTGCCATCGTATTCGGCGAACGAAACCTTCCAGCCGTCAGGCAGTCCGCCCTTGCCGGGATCAACCGAAAAACCGCTCCCCTGCGCTTTGAGAACGGCTTCGATGTGCGTCCATACCTGGCACATGCGACGGCAACGCTCCCGCTGATTGCCCGCAGCGTCAATCCATGCACGCTCCTCGGTGGTTGCCATTCGACTGACCGCCAAGGGCGACACCTCATCCATCGACTCAATGTCTACGCCTATAGGTCCTCCAGATAGCCGCGCGGCTTCTGAAACAGCGAGAACGACCGTACCGGCAGCATGCGAAATCGAAATAGAGGGGGCATTGGCATCTGCAAGTTCCGGTTTGCCAAATGAAGAGCGCACGAGTTGTGCATCCTCGTTGGCACCCAAAACGTCACGAAGAAGCGCACCCACACCGGCAGCCTCTCGGCGAGTAGAAATCGGAAGGTCATCGGTTAGGGCACGAGCGGCATAATGAGGTGCCATCGGCGCAAGATCAATGATTGTACGGGGATCGACCATGGAAACGCGGGCAATGTGCACGGTTATGATCAAAATAATCATCTCCCCACGAGACCAAGAGGCAATTGGCGACAAATATGCTGGACAGCAATTACACCGTGGAAAAGCGGCCGTTGTCGATAATTTGATGGCATATCATGTGTATTTATAGCAAAACAGTCCAGAAGCAAAGCCTCTGGACTGCGAACATTTGGTGGGCGTTAGAAGATTTGAACTTCTGACCTCTTCCGTGTCAGGGAAGCGCTCTCCCCCTGAGCTAAACGCCCAAATGGAGCGGACAACGGGGCTCGAACCCGCGACCCCAACCTTGGCAAGGTTGTGCTCTACCAACTGAGCCATGTCCGCCTGCGAGGATTTAATATACGGGATGATCCACCCGAATGCAAGAACTATTTTCGAATAATTTGAAAAAAGTTCGAGCCCAGGCGATGAGTACGAAAAAGCCCGGCTACCGTAGTAGTCGGGCTGTTACGCTTGGAGCGGACAACGGGGCTCGAACCCGCGACCCCAACCTTGGCAAGGTTGTGCTCTACCAACTGAGCCATGTCCGCATATGTAAAACAAAACGGGCGCCGGAGCGCCCGGATGTTGCCTGGAGGCGAAGCCCGGATTCGAACCGGGGGTAAAGGCTTTGCAGGCCTCTGCCTTACCACTTGGCCACTTCGCCGAAAAAGGACCGCTTGAGACGGTCCGGAAATGCAATGGAGCGGACAACGGGGCTCGAACCCGCGACCCCAACCTTGGCAAGGTTGTGCTCTACCAACTGAGCCATGTCCGCTTGCGGGTTATTAATTTACGCGAGTTGTCCTAAAGACGCAAGTACTTTTTTCAAAAAAGTTGCTCGAAGCAAGTTCATGCAGGTAAATAATGCCAAGCCAAGACCCTAAGCGCACGATTCCAATGACGAGCTAAACAGCTTCACCATCCGAACACGTGTGCCGGCGCCATCCGTACGACGGGCAACTTCCACATTATCGACGAGCATACGCATAAGCTTGATACCGCGTCCGCGTTCCTCGGATGCCACCGGCTCGCTCGCCCCATCGATAGAATAGCCTACGCCACGATCAAGCACCTCGAGCACAACACGGTCCCCATAGGCCTGAACCGTCAGGATGCAGCCAACACCGCCCGCATGGTCATATGCGTTACCCAATGCCTCCCCCAACGCCAATGCGACGTCATAGCGTTCATCACGCCTCAGGGGAAGTGATTCGAGGAGCTCGGCCACACGGTGCCGATAATACGGGAGATTCTCGATGCCTCGCTGCACTTCGACGCTCTTGCTCCATCGCGGCAACTCCCCCACCGGAATGGCGGGAATCGACTCACGCGCCGGGCCCGCGACATGAAGGATGTCGACAAGTCGGGCAATTTCCAAAAAGCGAACGACCTCATCGGAGGCGTTAACGAGCGAAAGCAGTCCCTCATGCCTCATAAGCTCTCTAGCACGTGTAAGCAAAAACGCCAAACCCGTCGAGTCGATAAAGCCCACGGTCTGGCAATTGATGACAACACGACGCACGCCCCGGTCGATCAAATTATCCAACCGTCGGCGCAGCACGGGCACCGAGGCGATGTCGATATCGCCCGGTGGCGTCAAAACCGCTATGTCATTCCACTCATTCATACGACCATGGTTCCCCAAAAGAGCTCGCTCGATGCACACGTATCTGCAACCGCGCAGATTTCGCCCGTCAGGCGTCGTGACCTACGATCGACCCCGTAAAAACTCAAGGGAAACCAGCGCGATGTCATCGTCCAGCGCCGACTCGGTAAAGCGATCAAGCTCGCCCAAGACCTTGCCGCAGATTCCCGATACGCCCTCACCCGAGACAGAGAGCAGAAGGTCGCGAAGGCGCTGCTCGCCAAAGAAGGCACCCGAGCGATCACGTGCTTCGATCGTTCCGTCGGTATACATAAATAGCATGTCACCAGGAGCGAACGTAAACACGCCCGTCTCGTACACCATGCTCTCAAAGGCACCGATCACGCCCGATTGGCACCCAAGAAGCTCCACTTCTCCCCCGCAGGTCTCGCCGCCGCCAAGCGGCGTCGACGACAGCCTAATGACCATAGTGGGAGGGTGTCCCGCAGAGCAATAGGTAGCGCGGCCCGCTTTAAGATCGATCTTGGCGATAAACGCCGTCACAAACGTCTCGACCCTCGAAAAGCCCATGAGCATGCTATTGAGCGAGCGTGCCATACGGGCAGGCCCCGCACCCTCCCAGGCATAGGCCGTCAGCGCCGTCTTGACGAGCGCCGACATCGACGCCGCCTCGATTCCCTTGCCGGATACATCGCCCAAAATCATAACGGCGCAATCGTCGGGAAGTCGGACGAGCGTATAGAAGTCACCGCCGACCAACGCAGAATTCGTTGCCGATAGGTATACCGAATCGGTTGCAATGCCCGGAACGTCACCAAGCGAATTTCTCATGCCAATCTGAAGCGTCTGAGCGATATGACGCTCTTCGCGCTTTTGAGATTCGCCCTCATAGATCAGCTCAAAGTCATGCGCCAGATGCACCAGGTAGTCGTATTCAAGGTCGTCAATTGGTTCTTGGCTGCCATCGCGGAGTAGCAAAGCGCGCCTCGTCGGCCCCTTGGCGATATCAGCGGGAACGATCGCATCGTTGCTTCGTTTGCCATCCGCTTCCGAGTGGTAGCGCCCCGCTTCGATGCCGGAGTCGACATAAAGTCCCTGACACGGTAGGCCGTGGGCCCTCAACCATGCACCCATAGGCGTGGATTCGTCCACACGTGTAAGGCGCACGTGCTTGAGGTCGTCAGCGCTCGTCCCGCCCAACACCGAAGTCTCAAACCCGTCGGGGGCTGCCCCCAGGCGCGCTGCTGGCGCCGTGACAGAAAAGAAGAGTGACTCCGGATCGTCCGGCAGCGCCACACGACTGCCACCCTCAAAATCGATGACATAGGTTTCGAGGCCCGCATCATATTCCACGGGGCAGAAATGACAATTGAGCACCGTGCAGATTTCCGTCGACACCGCTCGCGAGGCGACAACGGGATCATCAAGATAGGTAAACAGTTCGTCGCGCAGCAAATTGAGCGAGCGGCCGAGCTCCGCCGTGCGGCGCGAACGTAAGCCCGACGCCATGCCGACCAGCTGAATAGACAGGTAATCGCAGATGACCTCGAGCACGTTCACGTCATAGGCAAGTGGCGCCTGGGGGCGTTTCCAGCCAACTTCCAACACGCCAAGGACCTGCGTGCCGTAAAACACGGGAAGACAGATCTCGCTGCGATACGGGGGCATATCCTGCACGCGCAGCAAGTGCTTGGAACGATTGTCCAAATCCATGAACATGCCCGAAGCAACCCGGTCGCCCTCAAGGTCCTGCTGAATCGACAGGCGACAGGCACGCGACTCGCGAAGCACGTAGGTCGGAATGCCCGCGCCGTACGGCATAAACTCGGGCAGATAGCTGTCCTCAAGCTCCTTAGAAACACCGCGGAGCTTAAAGCCGCCACTCTCGGAAAAATAGATAGCCGCACCGGAGGCATCGAGCGTTCCAACGAGCTGATTCAAAACGATATCGAGCAAGCTGGGGAGCTCATCGGAGCCCACAGTACTCATAATGACCGAAAGGGTGCCCGAAAGGCGTTTATTCGCCACCCTAAGCTCCGATAGCGCGCGTTTGAGCTGACGATCGTGGGAATACTGCTCTTCGATGCTGTGAAGCGCCACCAGGACACGCGGTGCACGACGTCCAAAGATACGCGGAGGCGTAACGGAGCCCGCGCGAACCAAGACGGGAATAAAAGACCCGTCGCTCAGCTTGAGCATCAGCTCGTTCTCGGAGCCATCGGTCTCAAACGGCAGACGATGTTCGGTCGCGCGCTCAAAGGCAGACGAGTACAGAACGTCTTTGACATCACCGCCGATGACGTCAGCGCGATCCTCGCACATCAGGTCGAGCAAACGGTTATTCACATGCAGAATGGTTCCGTCGAGCTCACAGATGATGACAGCATCGCTCGTGATCTCGACCAGTTGGGCAACGTCTGCCCACTCGTTGCGCTCAAGCGTTTCCATCGTGGACCTCACCGTCTATCGGTAATAAAAAAGCCTCCGAAGAGGCTTCTCAAATGCGATGGTGTCGGAGGCGGGACTTGAACCCGCATGACCAAAAAGCGGTCACTAGCACCTCAAGCTAGCGCGTCTGCCAATTCCGCCACTCCGACATGCTATGTTGTTGATTCGCGGTTCGTTTTGTTGGACCCGCGCGTTCAACGAAGAAGATCATAACCTATGATTCGAGAACTGTGCAAGCACTTTTTTCAAAAAAGTTTACGAATTTGTAAATGCGCAGGTAGACGGACCTGTTCGGGCAGGAATGAGGTTGCTTTCCAACGCGTCCTCGGGCATGCGGCATTATTTTGCTCAGCGCTTCGCGCTACAAAATAATGCCGCCCCCTGCGGAATGCGTTGGAAAGCAACCTCATTCCTGCCCTAGGAGTATGTACTCCGGACACAGTTCTCAAAAATGTTCTGGGGGCTGATGCAAATTTGGTGGCTCGGCAAAGC
>CABQJV010000002.1 GCA_902464565.1 uncultured Collinsella sp. | reverse complement strand
AAAGGCATTAGGTTGCCTGCTCGGACAGTCCTGCTCGCACGGAGAGCACATTAAGTGCTCTCCGGCTCGTGCGGAACTCGCGATCGACCTTATATATTTGCCCTCCCCGGGGCTCCCGCACAACGGGACCTCAGTTGGGGTCTATCCCGGTTGCAGTTGCTTCGCTCCTGCACCACTTGGCTGGTGCGGCGGTTTGGTATTGGAACGGTTCTTTTCTGGTATATGCTGGTTGCGGCTCTTCTTTTGGGGGGAGTCGCTTTTTTGTTGCTAGGAGGTTGGCCCGTGGTTGATGGGGATACTCGTTCTGAGCTGCTTTCTGCGGATTGGAATGGCGAATGGATGCGTCTGCAGGCCGCTCGGCATCGGGCTGATGATTCTTTTGAATGGGATAAGCGGGCTCGGCATTTTCGGCCGCTTGAGACTGCTCCGTATGCCCGGGACTTTATGAAGCTGTTGGCGTTAAAGCCTGGTGAATCCGTGCTGGATATGGGGTGTGGGGCTGGGTCGATTGCTATTCCGCTTGCGCAAGACGGGCATCCCGTGATTGCCGCTGATTTTTCCCCTGCCATGTTGGGCACGCTTGATGCCGGCATTGAGTACTATGAGCTCGAGGATCGCATTACGCCGCTTGAGCTTGCTTGGGATGATGATTGGGATTTGGTTGGACCGGTCGCGAAAGCGGTGGATGTTGCCTTTGCCAGTCGGTCGGTTACGACGACCAATCTAAAAGATGCGCTTGCCAAGCTTGATCGTACGGCTCGCCGGCGTTGTGCTGTCACGATGGTCGCCAACTCCAGCCCGCGCTATGATCTGCACTTGATGAACGCTATCGGTGCCTCGGTTACCTGCAGTAATGGCTTTGTGTACGCCTTCAACATCCTCATTCAGATGGGTGCGTTGCCGCAGGTTACGTACTTTGAATCGCCTCGTCGCGATACCTTCGATAGCCTCGAGGCAGGCGTGACGGACTTCTCCCGTATGCTCGAGCGTGGCAACGAGGATAAGATCGACCGCCTGCGCGACTACATCGCCCAACACATGGTTGAGAACCCCCATGCCGGCGAGCCGGGCTCCAAGGGCGTGCCGCAGGGGCGCTATATGCTCGATCATGTCCGCAAGGTTCGTTGGGCGTTTATTGCATGGGAGCCGGTCTCTGCGCCCAGCTCATAGCCTGTTCGCAACCCGCACCGCCCACTCACTCGGCATCCGCATTCTTTGCGAACTGGGCAAACGCGCTCCACACCGCGCCGTTCCTGCGCTATCGTGGGACAGCTCACGTAGATTAAGGCCCCGTCGCGGGGCGCCCCATACATAGAAAGCGAGAACCCATGGCACTGACAGGAGCCCAGGTCAAGCAGCTTCGCAGCATGGCCCATCACCTCAACCCCGCCATCATCATCGGCAAGTCCGATGTCAACGAGGGCACCGTCGAGCAGACGGTCGCCTACCTGGAAAAGCACGAGCTCGTTAAGTGCTCCGTACTCGATGGCTCCAGCCTTTCCGCCCGCGAGGCCGCCGAAGAGCTCGCTGAGCGCTGCCATGCCGAGGTCGTCCAGGTCATCGGCCGCAAGTTCTCGCTGTATCGCGAGTCCTCGCGCAAGGACATCGAGAAGATCAAGCTCGTCTAAGAGCCAATGATCCGGCGAGCCAACACATAGCAAGCTTACGGGTGCCCGAGTACTTCGGGCGCCCGTTTTTTATCGCTCGACCAGCACGCGGTTGAGCCGCCCCTCCACCAAGCGCTCGTATAGACGCCGCGTCTCGGGCTCGGGCACGCCATTGACCTGCTCCCTCAGATGGTGCATATGCCCACTGTACAGCTCGACGATATCGCGCCGCCGCCCCGCCGCACTGTAGACACGCATGGCGCAGCGCACCATATCCTCACGCGCCGTTTCCTGCCGAAGCCCCGACTCCGCCAGCCAAATCGCCGACTGCAGATCGTTTTCTTCTAGAGCGGCATTTGCTCCCTTAATCATGCAATCGATGTACTTTGACTGCATAATGCGCCGCATGCGCAAAAAGTAGGTGGGGTTACAGCCATTGGGAACATACAACGGTCCGGCATAAAGCTGCTCAACCTTAAGGCACAGCTCAACCAGATGGGGACCGCGCGCACCCGTGCGATTTCCCAAAACCTCACGGCTTATCTGGTCAAACAGCCGTACATCGGTCTTGACGTAGTCACCGTTGAGTCCGATGCATTCATTTTGGATGAGTACACACGACTTGCCATCCGGCGTCGGTCCCAAAGCCGACCGTAAGCGCGATATCGTGGAGTACAGGTTATTGCGGGCGCTATTGAACTCGGCATGGGGCCACAGCTCCATGGCCAGCGTCTCGCGGTCGACGAGCGCATCCATGCCCAGTGCAAGCCGCTCGGCAAGCGTCGCCGCCTTCTTGCGGCGCCACATCTTATCCGTGATGGGAAACCCGTCGCGCTCGGCGCGAAACGCACCAAACATGCGAATCTCGATATGGTCGATGGTATCAACGGCTTCAACCTCGCCGGTCTGGAATAGGCGCTCGCCCTCCCCTTCCAAATCGTCGCGCAGCGAATACCGCGATAGCTCGCGCACGGGAAGCTTCTTGCGTATCCTGGCCGCCGGCTCGCCCAGACAATGCATGGCAAGGCGCGCAAAGAGCCGATACGATGGCTCTAGAATCCCCGCACGATTCATGGACATCCAGGCCGCAAGATCGCTATCTCGCCCCGCACAGGCCAAATGCAGCGCAACCATCCAGGCCTCCGCTCCACCAACCTGCGTCTGGCTTATATCGAGCAACTCCGCTTCCTCGCGCACCGAAACCATCGACGTGTTACGCAGATACGCTGCGCGCTCCAGCAGCAATGCGTTATCGCGCATGTACGCAATCGACTCCTCGGCAAGTTTGAGCACTTGGACCGCACGGAATTTTGCATTAACCGGCCGTCCCTCTGCCAGCGACTGCCAGCCTTCTAACAACAGGCCAAACAGCTGAATCTGGTTGTCGCGCATGCGCACGGCAAAACGATCGAGCTCGTTGAACGCCGCATCGTCGGTTACCGGCAAGCCGGAAAGGAGCCGCCGTGCCGCCAACACCATGCGCACCCAGATAGCCATCGCCTTAAGCCCACGTACGTCGAGCGCCTCCCGCACCACCGTCATCTCGTCGTCGCGCTCGTCGGTTCCCGCAAACGACCCGTCAAAGAGCTCCACCAGCATGCTATCGGCCCGTATAACAATCCCCGCGACGTCGAGCTCGCAGTCGTAGGCCTTGCACGTTTTGAGCTGCTGTAGAACGCCGCCGTCATCTCCCTGCTCAGTCAGGCAACGCTTGACCTCGATATGCGCAGACAACATATCGAGTGCGGTATGGGATGTCTCAATTTCTGGCACGGCCAGGTTCGTAGGAAGCCCAAGCCCGTTGTCCCCATAGCAAACAGCCGTCAGTGTCTGGGCCACCCTCCATGAAACAGGGTCTATTTCGCAGGCCGCCCGTTCGCCCCCGCGCTCGATGACCGATGCCATATAGCGAGCGAGCTTTGTATTGGACACGCTGACCGCTGCCAGATATACGCCGAGTGCCTCGGCAGGCGTTGGCTCTGGAGCCGGATCGTCAGCATCGATCGTGCCCAGCGCTGCTCGGCAGATATCGGCCCCGTGCCCCGTCAGAGCAAGATCGACCCCATACTGCCCAGCAAGTTCAAGGACCGCCTCACGATCCAAAAAGGCGTCCGCCAGGCCCATCGCCGCATCGCATCGGCCCGCCTTAAGCAAAATCCGGGCCGCCCTCGGAACAAGTTCGGGGCGAACCTCGGCCACCAACTTACGCAAACGCAAGCGTCCGTTATCCTCCGTGCCCAGACACGTAAAACTCCGCTCGGCGGGGTCCAAGCCAAAGATCGGGTAGTCGCGTACAAAGTAGGACTGGTCGACCATCGACAGCCTTACCCCACAAGCCTCGAGTTCTGCGATATTACCCTCGCCCATCAAAACCATGAGACATGCCACGCAAAACAGCGCATTATTGTCGAGCGAAGCCAGATCGACAAGCGCCGCGCCATATACGTTGACAATCTCGTTTTCGAGCAGACCGGCTACGTCGCCTTGGCCATACAGACCCGTCTGCAATGCCGAAACGAGCTCGGGCACGCCCTGCGTGAGCTGATAAAAGTCGAGCGATGTGCTGATCGAAAACGCCGATGCCCACGCCGAATACTCATAGGCATGCACCTTGAGCATCTGCGCATTGATCTTAACCGAATCGCCCAGCCCATGAATCAGCTGACGATTTGAAGGACGGCAGGAGATAAAGACCCCTACCCCCATAGCGCGCAGGCCGCGAATCCTGTCGATGAGGTCTTCGGTATCGTGCTGATCGAGGTTTGGCACATTATCAATCGCGATAAGGGAGTGCGGTTTGTCTTTGAGTTCTTCGGTAACCACCTCGAGCTGCATAAACACCTCGCGCCCAATGGCGCGATCGGCCTCGATAATCCGCACGGGGCCTCGCGTCGGGTCGCATTTAACCTCATGGGTGTACTGCAGCAGCACCGAGGTCTTCCCAAACCCGTCGGGCGCATAAAGAACCACGATGCCGGCCTTTCGGCCCTTGGCGATAAGCTCATTCATCAAGCGTTCGCGTCGCACCATATAGCCTCCGCCCAGCGGCATCAGCTCGAGGTCGTCTATACCGCTCAAATCGTTTACCATGCCCGCTCCTCAACTCGACCGTATGGACACTGTAGCCGCAAGACCATACAAGCCGCGCTATGAATAGAGCGACCTTGTGTTTTAGGTTGTCTTTTGGTACGCAAGCGGCAAGTTTTTGTACAGCGAGGGCCGATTGTTATTAATCCCCCGACTAATCGGTCTTTAAGCAGGTAAATGAGCTTGTCAGCTTGTCCCATCTAAGCGGCAGTGTAACGCAGATGAACAAGGTTCAGCTATGTCATTCAACTCGCCTAGCACCCGCTACCGTCTACGACCTTCTAGTGGCATTTTTGCATATAATCTGATATAGAATGAATCAAGCTGTTGGGCATCCGGCATTCGTCAAGCTTGCGGCAAGATTGTGGTCAAGTGGGCGAAAAGGGATAGCAAAAAGGCCCCCGCAAAGCGGAGGCCTTAGGCAAGGCTATGTCGAGCTGCAGGATTCGCGCTACTCGCAGAGCGAAAGGGCGGCCTCGTCGGCAACGACAACGCAGTTGGTGTGCAGCTGCAGGATCGAAGCCGGGCACTCGGGCGTAACCGGACCATAGCACATATCGTGCACGGCCTGAGCCTTGGCCTCGCCGTTGGCGACAACCAGGATCATGCGGGCATACATGATGGTCTGAGTGCCCATGGTGTAGGCCTGACGGGGAACATCGTCGATGCTGTCGAACAGGCGGCTGTTGGCCTGAATGGTGCTCTCGGTGAGGTCGACACAGTGCGTGCCCTTGGAGAAGTGGTCATCGGGCTCGTTGAAGCCGATGTGGCCGTTGTTGCCGATGCCGAGCAGCTGCAGATCCGGGTAACCGGCGTCGGCGACAATCTTGTCGTACTCAGAGCAGGCAGCGGCGGCGTCGGGGTTGGAACCGTCGGGCACATGCGTGTTGTTCAGGTTGATGTTGATGTGATCGAAGAAGTTCTCACGCATGAAGTAGTGATAGCTCTGGGGATCGTCGTGCGAAAGGCCGCGATACTCGTCCAGGTTGTAGGTGCTGACCTCGGCAAAGTCGACGTCGCCCTTCTTGTACCAAGCAGCGAGCTGCTTGTAGGCACCGATCGGGGTGGAGCCGGTGGCAAGGCCCAGCACACAGTCGGGCTTGAGGATAACCTGCGCCGAGATGATATTGGCGGCCTTGCGGCTCATATCCTCGTAGTCTTTAGCTTTAATGATCTTCATTACGCGTCCTTTCTCGTACAAGAGAGGCAAGGCTCCCTTACAAGCACTTGCCCGCGGCCCGCGTCGGCCGCAACCAACGTGTGCGGCCACCAGGGCGAGGTCGCGTAATGTATGTGTCTCGTGTCTAACCGCGTCGAGGCCCCTGCCCGTCCACGGTGACCCAAAGCCTTTTAGCTTCGGACAAATCCCATCTTGCCACGGAGGGCGTCCTCTTTCAAGGGCGCCCTCCGTAAACGTGTTTGAATTGTAGGCTAATGGCCACGTGCACTTGCTAGCGCTCGCGAGCAACGATGAGCTGGTCCATCTCTTCGACATGCACGCCAACGGAGCCCTTGATGCTCGAGAACTCAACGGAGTTGCATACCAAGATGGGAACCGTCACATCGTAGCCCTCGGCAGCAATTGCCTCGCGATCGAACTCAATGAGTACATCGCCCTTATGGACGATGTCACCCACTTGCGCATGTACGGTAAAGTGCTTGCCCTCGAGCTGAACAGTGTCCAAACCAACGTGGATGAGCACGTCCAAGCCATCGACCGTGTTAAGCGCAACAGCGTGTCCCGTGGGAAAAATGGCCTCGACCTTGGCATCAGCCGGTGCAATCACACGCGTTCCGGTGGGCTGAATCGCCACGCCCTGGCCCAAAAGGCCGGTGGCAAACGTCTGGTCGTTTACCTCGGAAAGCGGAATGACGTCGCCCGAGATGGGAGCATCCAGCGTAAGGACTCGACCACGCATACCAAAAGACCTTAGGACTTTAGTGAACATGCTCCCCCTCGGACATACCAATCAATCAAAATAACCTTAACAGTTTACCACTTGGCAACGGTTTTTGACCATTAGGGAAGTTCGCGCTTGACAACCTCGACGATGTCGTCAACAACGCGCTGGGTCAGCTCGTGCGTCTCGGCCTCGGCCATCACGCGGACCAGCGGCTCGGTACCGCTCGGGCGCACCAGAATGCGGCCGCGGCCGTCAAGCTCCTTCTCGGCAGCAGCGACGGCATCCCAGATGGGCTGGCAATCGTCCAGACCAGCCTTGTTGTCGGAATGCACGTTGACGAGCACCTGCGGGTACTTCTTCATGATGCCGGCAAGATCGGTGAGGGTGCGGCCGGTGCGCTTGAGCACGGCCAGAAGCTGCAGGGCCGTCACCAGGCCGTCACCGGTGGTGTTGTGCTCCAGGAAGATGATGTGGCCGGACTGCTCGCCGCCGATAACGGCGCCGTCCGCGAGCATGCGCTCCAGAACGTAGCGGTCGCCCACGGCGGTCTGAACCATCTCGAAGCCCTGCTCCTTCATAGCGATGGAGAAGCCCAGGTTGCACATGACGGTCGAGACGATCTCGGAGTTGGCGAGCTTGCCGCGAGCGGCGAGGTCAGAACCGCAGATAGCCAGGATGTAGTCACCGTCGATCTCATTGCCCTCGCTGTCCACGAACAGTACGCGGTCGGCGTCGCCGTCGTGGGCCAGGCCGATATCAGCATGGGTGCGCAGCACGAGCTCGCGCAGGGGCTCGAGGTGCGTAGAGCCGCACTCAACGTTAATGTCAGTGCCGCAATAATCGGTGTTGATGGCGTGCACCGTGGCACCCAAGCGCTGCAGCGCGGCGGGCGTAGTCTGGCAGGAGGCACCGTGACCGCAGTCGACGGCAACGACTAGGCCATCGAGCCTCAGGCCATCAAGCGTATCGATAGCATGATCGACATATGCCTTGCGAGCATCCTTCATCTTGATGATGTGACCCACGCCGGCACCGGTCGGCAGCGTGTCGGCAGCCATGGCTTCCTCGGACATGACCCAGGCGCTGATCTCTTCCTCGACAGCATCGGGAAGCTTCATACCCTTGCGGCTAAAGAACTTGATGCCGTTGAACTCCGGCGGATTGTGCGAAGCGGAGATGACAATGCCGCCATCGAGCTCGTTCTGAACGGTGAGCAGCGCCACGGCGGGCGTGGGGATAACGCCGCAGCAATGCGGGCGGCCGCCCTCGGCCATGATGCCGGCGGTCAGAGCGCTCTCGAGCATGGTGCCCGAAAGACGCGTGTCGCGGCCGATGCAGATATCCGGACCAAGGAACTTGGTCGCCGCGCGGCCCAAGCGAAACGCGAGGTCGCACGAAAGATCGGCGTTGGCGACACCACGGACGCCGTCGGTACCGAAGATGTTCTGGGGCATAGGATCGCTCCTTCCCTAGCAGGCGATATGCAACCGCCCACCCTAGTCGAAAAAGAAAAGCGGGACCCGCCGAGGAATCGGCAGGCCCCGCTTGTACATTGTATCTCGAAAGGAGATAAAACCTTAGCGCTTGGAGAACTGGGGAGCGCGGCGGGCCTTCTTGAGGCCGTACTTCTTGCGCTCGACCACGCGAGCATCGCGCGTAAGGAAACCGGCCTTCTTGAGGTCAGCACGGTAGTCGCCAGCGTTCAGAAGAGCGCGAGCGATGCCCAGGCGCAGAGCGCCGGACTGACCGGAGATGCCGCCGCCATCGCACAGAGCGATAACGTCGAACTGACCGGCGGTGTCGGTCACCTTGAAGGGAGCAAGGGCGTTCTCAACGAGCTGATGACGGCCGAAATACTGCTCGGCGTCACGCTTGTTGATGGTCACCTTGCCGGTGCCGGGGACGAGACGGACGCGGGCGACGGCGTTCTTACGACGGCCGGTACCCTGGTAGACAACGGTGTTCTCAGCCATCTTTAAGCCTCCAGCTCAATCTTCGTGGGGTTCTGGGCAGCATGCGGATGCTCGGCACCAGCGTAGACCTTAAGCTTGGTCATCTGGGCACGGCCGAGGGTGGTCTTGGGCAGCATACCGCGAACGGCGCGCTCGATGACCTTCTCCGGGTGCTTCTCCATAGCCTGGCGGAAGCTCTCAGCCTTGAGGCCGCCGTTGTAGCCGCTGTGGCGATAATAGGTCTTCGTGTCGGCCTTGTTACCGGTAAGCTGGACCTTATCGGCGTTGATGACGACAACGAAGTCGCCGCAGTCGCTGTTGGGCGTGAACTGGGGCTTGTTCTTACCGCGCAGGATCATTGCGATCTGGGTGGCAAGACGGCCCAGGACAGCACCATCGGCGTCGACGAGAACCCAGTTGCGCTGGACCTCGCCCTGCTTGGCGTAGTGAGTCGATTTCGAAATCACTTAGACTCCTCCATGTACAGTACGTGTTGTTACAGAGATTCACGGGGCTCTGCAAGTAACCCGTCCATATTACCCCGCTCGCCGTACGAGTCAACAGGTATTTTGGCTCCGACCAGAGTTTCTGCACATGTCATCCACGAGCCGTGATTTTCCAGCTCTTTAGTTGTTGTCATTTTTTGAGGGTTCGCCGTCGCTAGCGTTCAACGAACTCTTGGATTTCCGCGAGCAGGCGCTTTGCCTCCTGACGGCCCTGGATATACAGGTCCAATAGCTTTGCTGAATCGTGCTCGACATGGCCGACCTCGACCGGCTTTTGCGGAGCGACGACCAGCGCACGGCCCTCGCGCTCATACTTCCACAGGTGCATGCGTTGTATGTTGTAGCGGTCGTGGCGCGTCTCGATTCCCTCGAGCAGATAGGGGTAGTCGGCATAGCGGGCGCGCGCGGCAGGCATAAACTCGTAAGGCTTTTTCTCGTACGAGCGGTCCTGCGTGACGATGACGACCGCACGGTCGAAGCCCGCCTCCTCCAGCACGTGCTCGATGGGGATCGAATCGGCTACGCCACCGTCGACGTATTTGTGCCCGTCAATCTCGACCGGCGGCGTCACCAGCGGCAGCGAGGTCGAGGCACGCACAGCGTCGAGGTCGAGCACGGCGCTTTTGACCGGGAGGTACGTGGCGGTTCCAAAGAGCATGTCCGTCGCGACGGCGTACATCTCGATAGGGCTCGCATCGAACGTCTCGTTGTCAAAGGGATCTAGGCGGTCCTGAACATCGTTGAAGATAAAGTCGTAACCCACAATAGAGCCCGTGGACGCAAACGACGCGGCGCCCATGAAGCGGCTGTCGTTGCAGAAAGCCAGGTTGATGCGGTTGGCACGGCCGATCTGGTGCGACTTGTAGTTCACGCCGTTGAGGGCGCCGGCCGATACGCCATATACCGCCGGAATCTCGACGCCAGCCTCCATGAGAACGTCGAGCACGCCCGCGGTAAACTGCCCGCGAAAACTACCGCCCTCCAAAACGAGCGCGACCTTGCCAGCGTTCTTTGCCTTATCTTCTGCAGTCATTTTGACCTCCTGCGATTGCGTTTTGGCCTTCTTCTACCCAGTTTTGAGATGGCGAGAGCGCAGGTTTTGGAGTTGAGGGGGCGGGGTGGTCGGCGGGAAAGCGCGTCCCGTTCTCAGAGCAAATTCCGGGTCGCATTTTCCGCTAGCCATTCATTTGGAAACTGCATCCCATTCCGAACGAGGATTCCGGGATGTACTTTCCGCTTGAGCTGCCATTGGGAAAGCATATCCCACTCTACGGCTCGATTCTGGGATGCGGTTTCCGCTTGAGGCGCCATTCGGAAAATGCATCCCATTCCGAGCTTAGATTCCGGGTTACGCTTTCCGCTTGAGGCGCCATCCGGAAACTACGTCCCAGTCTGAGCGCGGATTCCGGGATGGACTTTCCGTCTGGGCCGCCATTGGGAAAGCGCGTCCCACTCTGCGTTGCCGTAGCGTTTTCTTTACGCTCGCGCCCTGCATAGAGTTCGATTCTCCGCGGGTAGAGATGACGTTGGCGCGGGGGCATTGTCGGCTGTCATCCGATCGACATCGCATCTGTTTTGGGCTGAGGCTTTGCGCGGAGAATCCGCGTATTTGCTTCGCAAATACGCGCCGGCTTCGGCCGCCTGCCGGCGTCCTCGCCCGCTCGCTACAAACGCTCCGCGTTTGTTTAACGCTCGCGCCCTGCACAGAGTTCGATTCTCCGCGGTATCTATAAGTAATAAAAAAGCAGGTAGGTACGTTTACCTACCTGCTTGCAACTATTGGTGGAGGCGCGGAGAATCGAACTCCGGTCCACGAAAGCCCCCTGATTGGCATCTCCAAGCTCAGTCGCTGGTTTTGTCTCGGACGCTTTGCGCGCAGCGACACGCTCGCGGCGTCCTAACCGGTTCGGTCTTAGCCTGCGCCATACCGATTACGTGCGCAGGAGCATTCCCCTAACATGACGTCGCGCCGGTGTCGGGGAAATCACCGGGTTGACGCGCCGCTATAAACTAAGCAGCGAGAGCCATAGGCTCAAAAGAAGAGTTGTTGTCAATTCAATTTGACGGTACCCCTGTTTAACGAGGCGAGGAGACCTCGGCTTGCTTCCTCTCTCAGAGCTATCGTGTCGAAACCAGTCGCCCCCGGATATTGGGAAAGTCTGGATGGTATCGGACCTGCAAACACCCGATAACCGCTGACTTTTCAAGGAACACGCGGGGTGAACCCCGCTCGTGGATAGCTATCTTACCACGTTCTAAAGGCAGACAGCTGTTCTATGCACGAGCTGTGAAGACCCTAATGTGCACCACACTTCGCACTTTTGTTACCGATCGCGTCACGTATATTTTCGCCAAGCAAAATTGACCCGTCGAAAGGACCGTTATGGATACCAAGCAGCAACTCGTCAATGCCCTCGCAGGCCTGGGCTCAACCATTACCGAAGCTATGGATGTCATCGAAGGCTTTGTCCCCTGCGGACATCCTGCCCTCACGGTATCGAACGCACTCGTCGCGCTGGACGCTGACGATGATGCAGCTCTCGCCCAGCAGCTTGAGACCGTCGAGGGCTTTATCGACCACGTGAGTGAGAACCGCGGCGTGGCCGCCTACCACGGCATCGAGGCCGAGCTCGCGGGTCCCAAAGCTGATCTGCTCGCAGCAATCCGCGAGGTAGGCGCCCTTATGCAGACCGCAGGCGTCAAGAACACCCAGGTCAACGAGTGGGTCTACCGCAGCCTGGCAGCACTCGACAGCTCCGACGAAAAGGCTGCCGAGCAGCTCGCAGAAAGTCCCGCCATCAAGGCCGAGCTTTTGTAAATAGCAGACGCGGGTCCCTTGGCGCATCGTCGTCCAAGAGGCCCGCAAACAGTTCGCGTCAACCGATAGCCGCGCCGCCACGTTCGGCCAAAGCAAGAATCGGCATCATTTGGCGCGGGGTCTTTGCTGCAAGATCGGCATGTTCGAGCAGTTTGCGATCGTTGGTCACCAAATAATCGACCTGGGCGCGTTTGCATGCGGCGAGCACCAAGTTGTCCTCGTAATCGCGATGGAGCGCTAAGTATTTGTCGGCCAGCCAAAGGTCCGACGCATCTGCACCCACGGCCGTGGCGTTTTCGGTCATATTCCGAACGAACGCCAACGCCGCATCGCCAATTGCACGGGCAGATGCCTCGTCGAGCGCTCCCCCGCTGACAAGAACGCTACGCTTCAGCTCGTGTTGGACAACGTACAGCACATCCTTGGCAATATGCACCGGAAAGAACAGCAACGCCCCCGTCTCCGTCGCCCGCCCAATAAACGCACGCGCGGCAAGCGACTCGGCATGGTCGACGCAAAACGAATCAACCCATACGTTGGCGTCCACCATTATTTTGAGGGGAGCCCCGCTCACAGGATCATCCCCTTTTGGCGATAGCGCTCGTCCATGGCTTCGGAATAGATTGTGTCCCAACCGCGATCGTCGGATACGGGCGACGCAGCGATGCCCAAGTCTGCATAGAGCCGGTCTGCCGCTGCCCACGACGCGACGAACGGAGTATCGGGCGCGACGGCCTGCTGCCGGTCGTCGACGGCCGCAAGCACTTCCTCACACTGCCCGCCACCCTGCGCGGCCTTGGCCACCACCTTTTTGATGAGCTCGGGCAGTGACCTGCCCGAAAGCTGCAGCGCTTCCTCGGCACGGTTCTTGACCTGGCGATCCACGCGAACGTTCACCTGTGCCATGCCGCCAACGGTAGCCATCTCAACCTCACCTTCAGCATTTGCTAGCATTGCTAGCACGAGCATATATCTGAGCTAACATCTCGTCAAACAAAAGAAGGCCTGCACCCTGGCGGCTGCGGTGCCGCCCGAATGCAGGCCATATACTCAATTGAAAGCGCTAACGCAGGTAAGCCTTTGCGTTGCCCAGGCTGTAGGCGATCGTTGAGCCGTTGTGCAGTAGTGACGACGTCTGCGGAGTAATCATGCCGGTAATGCCCAGTGCCAAGAGTGCTGAGTTGGTGAGCATCACCTTGGAATACGAACTCGTCAGACGGTCGATAAGCCCCTGGCTCATGCGGCGCAGGCGCACGATTGCGGCCAGATCCGTATCGGTCAGGATGATATCGGCGACCTCCTTGGCGATGTCGCTTCCGCCGCCCATCGCCAGGCCCACATCGGCCAGGCCCAGCGCCGGCGAATCGTTGACGCCGTCGCCCACCATGGCAACGTGGCGCCCCTCGCCCTTAATGCGCTCAACATACGCGTACTTGTCCTCGGGCAACAGCTCAGCCTTAAACTCGTCGACACCTGCCTCGCGAGCAATGCGCTCGGCCGTGCGCTCCGAGTCGCCCGTGAGCATGACCACGTGCTTAACGCCCAACGCATGCAGGTCGGCGATTGCCTCACGGACCCCGGGCTTGAGCGGATCCTCGATACCGAGCACGCCCACAACGGTGCCGTCAACCGCCAGATACAGCGGCGACAGGCCCTGCATCTGGGACTCAATGCGCTCCTTAATGTCGGAATCGAGCTGCGCGCTCTCGTCCTCAAACACAAAGTGTGCCGAGCCGATAATAGCGCGACGCCCTTCGATGGACGAAGCGATGCCGTGCGCCACAACATACTCGACGGCAGCGTGACGCTCGCGGTGCTCGAGCCCGCGCTCGCGTGCCGCATTGACCACGGCGCGTGCCACCGGATGCGGGAAATGCTCCTCCAAGCAAGCGGAAAGGCGCAGGACCTCATCCTCGCTCCAGCCGTCGGTCGTGAGCACGCAAGTTAGGCGCGGCTGGGCCTCGGTCAGCGTGCCGGTTTTATCAAACACAATGGTGTCGGCCTTGGCAAACGACTCAAAATACTTCGCGCCCTTGACCATGACGCCCATCTTGGCAGCATCGCTCATAGCAGTCATGACGGCAACGGAACCCGTGAGCTTGAGTGCGCACGAGTAGTCGACCATCAACGCCGCTGAGGTCTTGATAAGGCTGCGGGTGGTAAGCGCGACCAGGCCCGCGAGCAGGAAGTTCCACGGGACGATCTTGTTGGCAAGGTCCTCCATATGCGACTGGCCCTCGGACTTGAGCGAGTCGGCCGTCTGCACGAGCGAGACGATCGAGCGCAGCTTGGTTTGCGCCGTATTGGCGCGCACACGCACCAAGATGCTGCCGTCTTCCACGACAGTGCCGGCGAACACGTCGTCGCCCACGCTGCGCTCGACGGCCAGCGGTTCGCCGGTCAGGGTCGCCTGGTTGACCATAGCGCTCCCCTGCTCGACCACGCCGTCGATGCAGATGGACATGCCGGTGCGCACGGCGACCAAATCGCCGGGTTCAAGCTCGGTGGCGGCAACGCTTACCTCGGTGTCGCCGACGACTTTTTGCGCCTTGTCGGGCACGTCGAGCAGCGAGTTGATGAGCTCGTTTTCGCTCATGGCACGGGTGTAGTCCTCGAGCAGCTCGCCCACGTTGAGTAGGAACATCGTCTGGCCCGCGGTGTCGACATCACGCTTGAAGAACGAAATGCCGATGGCCGAAGCGTCGAGCACGGGAACGGTCAGGCGCGGCTGCGCCAGCTCATGAAGGGCAGCGCGCAAAAATGCCATGTAACCGGCCACGACAAAGATGGCACGCAGCGGCGTAGGCAGGAACCATCGGCGCGCGTAGTGGGCGCCAACGAGTGTCGCCAGGTCCATAACGAGTTTGTGCTTGCGCGGCTCGAGTTGCATCACGTAGCCTGACTTGGCATCGGCGATAGCTTGAGCATCGAGTGCGCCCAAGGCGTCGAGCACGCCCGCACGACACCGCTCGTCATATTCGAGCGCCATCTGGCCAATACGGCCATAAACGCGCACCTTGTGCACGCCGTCAATGTCGCCACCAAGCTTAAGAAGTGCATCGAGATCGCTCTCTGGCACAGGACCCGCCAATTGAAGACGGGTCCTGCCGGGGATCTCGCTAATAATCGAGAATCTCATAGTTTGTGCCTGGGAGCGTTACTCGGCTGCCTCGTCAGCAGCGGCCTCGCTCTGGGTGATGTAGGCCGCCTCGGCAACCATGTCATCGACATTAGCCTTGGCCTGCTCGACCATGTCCTGGTAGCCGTTCTTGATGCGCATGCCGCACGCGATACCCTGCACGCAGGCATTCTTGACCGGAGCGCTGGTAAGCAGCTTGATGCCGGCCGTACCAAGCAGAAAACCGCCACCGACAAGCAGGGTGTTAAACGTCGACTTCTTCATGTTGCTTCTCCCTTTTGCCGCATTGGACGCGGCACGGTGCCTCAGCACCCGAGTAAACAAGTTTGCTCGAGCACACTTTTGGAAAATAGTTTAGTTTATCTAACTATTAAGGTCAACAAAGGTTAACTTTTTGGAAACTATGGGGGTGAACTCAATATGACAAAGGGACAGTCCCTTTGTCATATTCCTACAGCTGCCAGTCCGCCGCCTCCTTTTGCAGCGCAACCATGCGAGCGAATTCTCCACCTGCCTCCTTGAGTTGCGCCGGAGTGCCCTGCTCGGCAACCACACCATCCTTGAGCACAACGATTTTGTCGGCATTTTCCACCGTACGCATACGGTGGGCAATAACGATAACCGTCTTACCTGCAAGCAGACGGGAGAGTGCCTGCTGTACCACGGTCTCGTTCTCCACATCCAAGCTCGCCGTCGCCTCGTCCAACAGCACGATGGGCGCATCTTTGAGCAGCGCGCGGGCGATGGAGATGCGCTGGCGCTCGCCACCGGAGAGTTTGGAGCCGTTCTCGCCGATCATGGTGTCATAGCCCTGCGGCATGCGGTTCACGAACTCGTCGCAGTTGGCGGCACGCGCGGCCGCAAGCACTTCCTCATCGGTGGCATCACGACGCCCGAGGCGGATGTTTCCCATCACTGTGTCGTCAAAGAGCAGCACGTCTTGGAAGACGATCGCGTAATCACGCAGCAGTACCTCGGGATCGACGCTCGCAACATCCACACCGCCCACGGCAACCTTGCCCGCGGTGGCATCCCAAAAGCGCGCGGCCAGGCGGCTCACCGTAGACTTACCGGAACCCGAAGGACCGACCAGTGCCGTAACTTCGCCTTCCTTGGCGGTAAAGCTCACATCGGTAAGAACTTTCTCGCCGGCGCGGCCGTCCTCGCCCGCACCATATCCAAATGCCACGTGATCGAACACCACATCGTGGCCCACGGGCTCAAATATCTCGCTGCCCCGCGCCACAGGCTCTTCCATGATGGAACGCATGCGCTTGGCAGACGACTCGGCGGCAAACAGCTCGGACATTAACATTAACGCCTGGTCAAAGGGCGCATAGATACGGCTCACCATAAGCAGGAAGGCAAACATCACCAAAAAGTCGACCTGCCCGGAGGCGACCACCGCGGCGCCCGTAACCAGCGTGGTGGCAATGCCCAGACGCAGGATGACAAAGGCGGAGTTGACCAAAAGCCCGTTAACGAGCTCGCCCTTGGTAGTCTCGCGCTCCTCGGCATCGATCACGGCGTTGAGCCCCTCAAGATAATGGGCCTCCTGGTTGGTGGCGCGGATCTCGCGAACGCAGTCGAGCGTCTCTTGAATTGCCTCGGTAACCTTGACCTTCTCGGCGCGCACGCGATCGAACACCGGAGTCATGGGGCCGCGTGTTAGATAGAGCACGGCAAAGGCCACGGGAACGCTCCAAAACGCCGCGATCGCCAGCTGCCAGCAAAAGAGCAGCGACGCCACGAACACAATGGCGCTTGCGATGATGGCGCCCCAAAGCTCTCCCAGCACGTGGCTGTAAGCGTGCTCCATGGCCTGGACGTCGCCCATGATGGTCTCGGTTAAATCGGCCAGATCACGACGACCAAAAAACGACAGCGGCAGTTTGCGCAAGCGCTCGGCAATCTCCATACGCTGCTTGCCGCACTCCTCGTAAAAGATGCAGTAGGTGTAGTAATACTGCTGCCAGTTAGAGGCAAAGAGCAACACGAAAAAGACCAGGAGGCCGCCCACGATCGGCAGGGCATCCAGCAGGCCAGCCCCGCTGGCGAGATGCTCGACAAAGCCGGCCATAACCAGGAATAAAAAGCCCATGCCAGCCATGGTAATAAGATTAGTGAGCGTGGTCCAGAAAATGCCGCGTTTTACGCCGGCGACGCCTTTATCGGATAGGAAATACTTCTTTTGGAATGAGGCGAACATTTAGGCCTCGCCTCCCTTCGTGACGGCGGCATCCGCGGTCGCTGCAGTGATTTTCCAGCTCGCGGCCTGTTCGTATTCGGCCCACATCTTGGCATACAGACCGTTTTGGGACAGCAGCTCGGCATGGGTACCCGACTCCTGCACGCTACCCTGGTTGAGCACCACGATTTGGTCTGCGCCCACTACAGTCGAGAGTCGGTGCGCAATCATAATGACCGTGCGACTCGCCGCCAGTTTGCTAAAAGCACGTTGGATGAGCGCCTCGTTCTCGGGATCGGCAAACGCCGTGGCCTCATCGAGCACCACGATAGGCGCGTCTTTTAGGATCGCGCGGGCGAGTGCCACGCGCTGGACCTCGCCGCCCGAAAGATATGCTCCGCCGGCACCGAGCATGGTATTGATGCCCTGTGGGAGCTTGGCCACAATGTCGTCGCACTGAGCTGCGGAGAGGGCCGCACGCACTTCGTCGTCAGTGGCCGTAGGCTTGGAGGCGCGCACGTTATCGGCAAGTGTTTGCCGGAACAGCTGGTTGGTCTGGAACACAAAGGCAACCTGGTCCATAAGCTCGTGCGGATCCATATCGCGAACGTCCACACCGCCTACGAGCACTCGCCCCGAGGAGACATCCCAAAAACGCGGGATCAGGCTTGCGCAGGTTGACTTACCGCCACCCGAGGGACCCACCAGGGCGAGGGTGCTACCAGCGGGAACGCTGAAACTCACATGGCTAACGGCAGGTGCTTCGGCACCCTCGTACGTAAAGCTCACGTCCTCAAATCGCACGTCGCCGCCGGCAGGGTGCTTGGGTTGGGCGGGCACGGAGAGCTGCTTGGAATCCATGACGCTTCGAATACGAGCCAGCGAATCAGCACTCATCTGAGAGGCCTCGCCCACAAACATGAGCTTGGTCATGGCCGTCGGCACCACGGCCGAAAATATCGCGTAAAACGTGAAGTTGGCCATAAAATGCGCGAAGTCCGTCTCGCCCGGCGCCAACAGCAACGCCACGGGCAACAGGAATGCCACAAGACCATTGAGCGCGGTAAGGTTGAGTACCTGCGGACCTCGGCAGAACGTGCCCGCATAGTTTTGTGCCATGTCGGCGTATTCGGCGATCGCATCGTGGAAGGCCTTAAAGGAGTAGACCGTCTGCTGAAACACCTTGACCACGGGGATGCCGCGTACGTATTCGGTGCCGGTCTTGTTCATCTTGACCAGTGCTCCCATGTAGGCCTTCATAAACTCGCCACCCTTGCCGCCCATCATGGCGGCCATGGCGCCAAACGAAATGGCCACCGAGATGAGGCATGCCGCCCCCAAACGCCAATCGAGCGCGAAAAGCAGCACGAGCAAGCCCGCGACCATGGCGGCGGCGCCTGCGATATCGGGCAGCATGTGTGCGAGCAAAGTCTCGGTGGAGGCGGCGCATCCGTCTACAATACGGCGCAGCTCACCGGTGGCGTGCGTGTCAAAGTAGCCAAGCGGCAGCTTAAGCAGGTGATCGCTCGTAGTCTTGCGGATATTGGACGCACAGCGAAACGCAGACAGGTGCGTGCACATGAGCCCCACGAAATAAGCTACGATGCTTGCCAGGGCAAAACCCACGGCCCACCAGCCATACATCGCGATGTTAGTGGCTTCGCTCCAGTTGGGCGCCACGGCGATCAGATCGCGTGCGACAAGCCAAATGCACACGTACGGGCCAAAGCTCAGCAGCTGCGAGAGCGCCGAGAGCGCCATGCCCAAATACGTTAGGAATTTACGGTCACCGGCATACGCGAGCAACTCGCCGATGCCTCCACCTTCCCTTTTTGATCCCTTTGCCATGAGATTCCTTTCTAACGGCTTGAGAGTTAACCGTAATGAACTTATCATTGATGTGTTAGCCATGGCTCACAATCAAGCCAGGCGTGGACGTTTCTGCAAAGGAAAGGGACGCTTTTGCAAATACGGCGGGCAGCGACCGACATAACCGAGCTCTACGCACCACAGTTTGAGCAGTTTGGCCTGGAGCTTTCCGGCAAGGGCGCTGTCTTTACCGGCGAGGTGGCAAACGATCGGGCGCACGGACGCGCATGGATCATGCCCCTCTCCCCTGCCTGCATCGTCATGGAGCATTTCATCACCCCGACGCACGATATGTACTTGGCCGAATACACACCCGAGCCATATGCCTGCGTGAGCGAGGTCAGCGCGCCCACACTTACATGCATGCCCGAGGCTGGCATAACGCCCGCGAACCTCAAACCATTGCATGGACCGTGGCCAAACAATGCCGTTTGCAGCTTTATCCAAGATAACTGTGGCGAGGAATTAAGCCCGCTGTTTGCGGGGGAGCTCTATCACTCGCGCTCGGTGCTCTTTTTGCCTGGATATTTTGACGAACTGGAGCACCGCTATCCCACCGAGTTCGCGGGAATCTTTGAGGCGTTTGCCGAGCCATGGCACGAGGAAGCGACGTCTGCCATCTGCCACACGCTGCGCCGGATTAACGAGGACCGCGCTCGCACCGTAGGCGGACACGTCTATATGCAGGGCATCGTGGAGACCATGGCCGCGGAGCTCGCCTGTTCGCGCGCGGCCCACAAGCAGGCGCGGCAGGCGGCAGACACACGCGTCAGCATAACCATTGCCGAAGAAGCAACGGCAATGATTGAGCGCGCGCTCGACAAAGGCAGACGTGTGGGTATCAACGAGGTGGCCGAGAGGCTCTACACAAGCCGCTCCAAACTATGCGCCACCTTTAAGGCCCAAACCGGCGAGTCCCTGGGCGCCTACATACGAAGGCGCCGCATGGAGCGGGCGCAGGACCTTTTGGCAGATAGCGCGCTCACGATAGCGCAGGTGGCAGAGCGTCTAGGCTACCCTCAGCAGGCCGCCTTCACCCAAGCCTTCAAACAATACACCGGCACCACCCCCACCGCTTGGCGAAGCAAGCATCGCTAAGGCCCAAGCTCCCTGGCCGTAACGGAGCGATTAATTAGCCACCGCCCGTCAGCTCACCCAGGATCTAAACGTCAAGATGCGCACAATCAAGCGCCTTTTTGATAAGAGGGACAGATCGATCAGCCAAATACAACGGAATGTTGAGCACCCCGTCGTCGAGCTTTAGGTTCTTAAGTGAGTAGCGGACCCTCAATGGAGTCGTCTCCGCATGCTTGTCGGCATAGTACTTAAGGCTCTTGGAGTGAACGACCTCTCCCGATTTGACCTCGACGGGAACGATTTCGTTTCCGACTTGAATCAAAAAATCGACTTCGTGCTTCGGCTTCTCGTTTGTCCAGTAACGCGGAGCAGCATCTAACTGTGAAAGTAATGCCTGAAGCACATAGTTCTCGGCGAACGAACCTTTGAACTCCGAAAATAGCGCATCCGAGATGGCAAAAGCGGACGCATCCAGCCTTGCCATGCGGCGCAGCAAGCCGACATCAAGACAGTAGACTTTAAATGCCTTGAGGTCATCGTACGCAGAGAGTGGCACACCACCGGCAGCATTAAGGCGAACCGCCGTGATGAGCCCAGCATCGGCAAGCCATTCCAGAGCATCCTCGTATTCTCGAGCACGAGCCCCCTCGCGCACCGCACCCCAAACGAACTTTTTGTTCTCGCGCGCCAACTGAGCTGGAATCGAGTTCCATATTTGCGAAAGCTTGGCGAACTGCGCACGGCCACCATGCTTGGCAAAATCGCGCTCGTAGGAATCCAAGAGATCAGACAACACCTTATCGACCTGAACGATATCGCCCGTCTCCACCCACCGGCCAAGAGCCTCTGGCATGCCGCCGCATGCAAAATAACGACGAAGATGCTCGACGAGACGGACATGGAAGAAATCGGGCACTGTCTCGATCTGATCCAGGCCGCCAAGGTATTCGTCGTAGTTTGCAGCGCCCTCGGCTTTCAGAAACTCGGAAAAGCTCATGGGGCGCATCTCCATGAACTCGACCTTTCCCACCGGAAAAGCGCTGGTCTCACGGGACAAGCGAACGCCCAACAAAGACCCTGCGCATGCGACGTGATACTCGGGGGCCTCGTCACAGAAGTATTTAAGGGCGCCGACTGCAGAAGGACAATCCTGGATCTCATCAATAATAAGCAGCGTTTCGCCGGGATCGATAGGCTGTCCAAGTGCCAGGGAAAGATTTGAGATGATCCGTCGAGGATCGCGCGTACCTTCGAAAAACTGAGCGTACTCGCTCTGTACCCCAGGTGACGGCTCCTCGAGCGTCAGATACACAAAATTGAGGTACGAGGTTCGGCCGAACTCCTTAAGCGCCCACGTCTTTCCAACCTGGCGCGCCCCCTTAAGGATAAGCGGCTTACGATATTCTGACGCTTTCCAAGCGTTAAGCTTGGCAATGATATCTCGCTGCATGACCGAACCTCCCGCAAAGAAACTTCCGTAAACGTGATATTTCCCACATTTTACCCTAGGTAAAACGTGACATTTATCACATTTACGGAAGTTTTACGCTCATTTCGCCACACTTCCATCACATTTATTGCAATGTGACAAAGGGACAGTCCCTTTGTCGCCCGCACAAAAATGGACGCGCCAACGGCGCACCCATTCACTCTATTTATATCAGCCCCACCTGACCCGAACGGCCGAGTCGTTGCAGAACCCGGGAGCCCCGGCAGGGCGGGTGCTTGCTCAAAATGAGTTCCGCACGCAAAGAAGGCCACTTAATGTGGCCTTCGTCTTGCGCAGGACTGTTCGAAATTTTGAGGAAGCACCCACCCTGCCGGGGCTCCCAGGTTCCCGCTTACGAGAGCGACGTTCTCAGCAACTCGTTGAAGAGCTTCGGGTTGCCCTTGCCGCGGCTCGCCTTCATGCACTGGCCCACCAAAAAGCCGATGACCTTCTGGTTGCCGTCACGATACTGCTGTGCCTGATCGGCACAGTTAGCCAGCACCTCGTCCACGATCGGCTGCAGCGCACCGGCATCGCTCACCTGACGCATACCACGCTCGTCGACGATCTTGTTGGGGTCGTCGCCAGTCTGGGCCATGGCCTCAAAGACCTCGTGCGCCTGGTTGGAGCTGATGGCATCGGTCGCCAGCAGCTTGGCCAGCGCCGCCACTTGAGCCGGCGCGATGCCGGACTCGGCGAGCGACACACCCGCGCCCTTAAGGTAGGCGATCATCTCGTTCACCAGCAGGTTTGCGACCGTCTGGGCCTCCTTGCCAGCCATACCCGCAGCGGCGGCCTCAAAGAAGTCGGCAAACTCGGGGTCGCCAGCAATCTGCTCGGCGTCGGCCGTCTTAATGCCAAAGTCGGTCTCAAAACGGGCGCGCTTGGCATCGGGCAGCTCGGGAATCTCGCCACGGCAGCGGTCGATGAACTCGTCGTCCAGATCAAACGGCGCCAGATCAGGGTCGGGGAACAGGCGATAGTCGTCGGCCGTCTCCTTCACACGCATGACCACGGTGCGCTTGCGGCTGGGCTCCCAGTGGCGGGTCTCCTGATAGATGATGCCGCCCTCCTCGAGCACCTCGGCCTGACGGCAGATCTCGTAGGCAAGGCCATCATGCAGGCTCTTAAACGAGTTGAGGTTCTTGAGCTCGGTCTTGGTGCCCAGCTTGGTCTCGCCGCGGCGGCGCAGCGACACGTTGCCGTCGCAGCGCATGGAGCCCTTCTCCATGGAGCAGTCCGAAATGCCCAGCGTCACAAAGATGCGACGGAGCTTCTCCATAAACAGGCGCGCTTCCTCGGGCGTGCGCAAATCGGGCTCAGTCACGAGCTCAATCAAGGGCGTGCCACAGCGGTTGTAGTCGACGAGCGACTCGGCCGCGGCGGTAATGCGGCCCTCGGCGCCGCCCACGTGGACCATCTTGGCGGCGTCCTCCTCCATGTGGATGCGCAGGATGCGGATGGGCACCGTGTAGGAACCGTCCTCGCGACGCTCGGGCATCTGCAGGTTGGACGCGTCATAGCTGGCCAGATGGCCGGCACGCTGGTTGCCCTCGCGCATGGTCGACGTCATGGACGTGGACAGGCCCTCGGCGTTGGCCGAGGCGCTCGCCAGGCTCTGGGCCTCGGCCTCGCCAAACGCGCAGTCGGGGCGCTCGGCGGCACCGCGACCGGTCACGTCCAGGTCCAGGTGGCCGTACATGGCAAAGGCGACCGGACCCTGCGTGGTCTGGAAGTTCTTGGCCATATCGGGATAGAAGTAGTGCTTGCGGTAGAACATCGAGTGGCGCTGGATCTCGCAGTTGGTGGCGAGACCGGCCTTGACGATGCTCTCGATGGCGCGCTTGTTGGGCACCGGCAGGGCGCCGGGCAGGCCCAGGCATACCGGGCACACGTTGGCGTTGGGCTCGTCATCGTGGCTGAGCTTGCAGTTGCAGAACATCTTGGTATCGAGTGCGGTGAGCTCGGTATGGATCTCCAGGCCGATCACGGCCTCCCAATCCTGCAGGACCTCGGAAAGCTCCTTCATTACAGCTCGCCTCCCTTCCCGGCAAAATCGGGCGCGACGGAAAGCGCGGGCGCACCCGTGGCGGCATCGGCAAAGCCGCGCTCCAGGGCGCGGGCAAATGTGAGCAGCTGACGGTCCTTAAACGCCGGACCCACCAGCTGGGCAGAAACGGGCAGCTGAGTATCCTCGCCCAGGCCCAGCGGAACCGAGATACCACCGTTGCCGCAAATGTTGAGCGAGATGGTGTACAGGTCCGAAAGGTACATCTGTGTGGGGTCGCTAATCTCGCCAAACTTAAAGGCCGTGCGCGGCGAGGCGGGCATGAGGATGGTGTCCACCTTGGCATACGCGGCGTCGTAGTCCTGTGTGATGAGCGTGCGGGCCTTTTGCGCGGCATAGTAGTACTTGTCGTACACGCCCGAGCTCAGCAGGTAGGCGCCGAGCATCTGACGGCGCTTGGCCTCGGCGCCAAAGCCGTGGGCACGCGAAAGCGAGCTCTGGTCGGACAAGTTGGCGCAGCCCTCCTCCTGATAGCCGTAGCGAATGCCGTCGAAACGTGCCAGGTTGGAGAACGCCTCGGCCGGGCCGATGACGTAGTAGGCGGCGATGGCGGCGTCCAGGTGCGGCAGGTCGACCTCGACCAGCTCGGCGCCCTGGTTCTGCAGCTCCTGAGCGGCACGCTGAACAGCGGCCCTGACCTCGGGCGTCAGGCCCTCGGCCTCCATAAACGCAGGGATGATGCCCACGCGCTTGCCCTCGATGCTGTCATTGAGATGCTCGGTAAAGTCGACGGCGCAATCCTGACTGGTGCAGTCGTACGGATCGTGGCCCGCGCCGGTAAGCGCGTTCATGGCCAGCGCGACATCCTCGACCGTGCGGCCAAAGGGTCCCACCTGGTCGAGCGACGAGCCAAAGGCAACCACGCCGTAACGGCTCACGGCGCCATACGTGGGCTTAAAGCCCACCACGCCGCACAGCGACGCCGGCTGGCGAATGGAGCCGCCGGTGTCCGAGCCCAGCGAGAGCGCGACCTCGCCCGCGGCGACGGCAGCAGCGGAGCCGCCCGAGGAGCCGCCGGGCACGCGCTCGGTATCCCAGGGGTTGTTGGTGCGGTGGAACGCCGAGCTCTCGGTAGAGCTGCCAAAGGCAAACTCGTCCATGTTGGCCTTGCCCATGGGCAGGCAGCCGGCATCGAGCATGCGCTGGACGCAGGTAGCGGTGTAGACGCTCTGGTAGTTCTCGAGCATGCGGGAAGCGCAGGTGGTGCGCGTGCCCACGAGGTTCATGTTGTCCTTAATGGCCAGCGGCACGCCCGCGAGCGGGGGCATCGGCTTGCCTGCGGCACGGTCGGCATCCACGCGCGCAGCGGCCTCGAGCGCAAGCTCGGGCGCCACCTGCAGGAATGCCTGGACCCCGCCCTCGCGCGCCTCGATGGCGGCAAGAGAGGCCTGGGCCACCTCGGTAGCGGTAAAGTCGCCGGCGGCAACGCCCGCGGCGATCTGGGCGGCGGTAAGGGAATCGAAGCTCTTCGCCATTACTCGCTCTCCCCCTCTCCCAAAATGGACGGCACGCGGAAGTAGCGGTCGCGCGCGCTGCCGGCGTTCTCGAGCGCAACGTCGAGCGGCAGATCGCGCTCGGGCTCGCGCAGGTCGTCGCCCATCACGTTGGACAGGCTTCCGATAGGATGGAACGTGGGCTCCACGTCGGGCAAGTCATATTGCAAGACGGGCTCGAGCATCTGGACGGCGTCGTTCAGGTAGGACGTCATCTGGGTGAGCTCGTCATCGGTCAGTGCGATCTTTGCGTACTCGGCGATGCCGCGCACGTCTTTCTCGCTGAGTGCCATAGGCGCTCCCTTCCGCATAACAGTTAAACCGCTCTAGTATACAAGGCAACGCCGCTTGGAGCAGGTGCTTTACCCAAATGCAGCGAAAACGTAACGAGGGCGGCGGACTGGCAGGCGGCGGGCCGGCGGTTCTGCAGCGAAACCGCGCCGTCCATAGCGAAAACCGCGCCGCCAGCAGCGAAAACCGTCGCGCCCACAACGAAGACCGCGCCGTCCGCAGCGAAAAGCATCACAACATTCGACGCTTTTCGCCAAAATCGAAATTTTCATCGAATGTTGTGATGGTTTGGAAGCCCCGACCACCACAAAGGTGCCTGTCCCCTTTGTGGTGGTTCTGAACGATGTCCTATGCCGAGGCCTTGGCCTTGCGGCGCTTGCGGACCGCGTGAATCACGATGTCCAGCAGCAACAGCACAATGGCCACGACCACGATGAGCACGGCGAACTCGCGCTTGCCCCAGTGGCGGCCGGCCAGCGACTTTTGCTTGTCGACGTCCTTCTTGCTGTACTTGGTGCGCACGCAGTGCACCAGCAGGCGATGGTCGTTTACGCCGTAGGGCGTGCAGGTGACGAGCGTCACCTTGTCGGCGCCGGGCTCGATGGTCAGCGACTCCATCTCCTCGGGCAGCACCACCTCGGAGTCCACCATCTTGTAGGCGAGCGTCTTGTTCATGGTGTGCAGCAGCACCAGGTCGCCGGGCTCCAGCGAGTGGATGTCGTCGAACATACTCAGATTGCGCATGCCCGAGTGCGCGGTGAGCACGCAATGCGTCGAGGTGCCGCCCACCGGCAGGCTCGTACCCTCCAGGTGGCCGACGCCCGCCATAAGGACTTCTTCGCTCGTGCCGTGGTAGATGGGCATGCTCACGTCGATGGAGGGGATTTCGACCCAGCTCATCATGGGGTCGCGGTCAAAGATGAGCTGCTGGGCGTAGGGCTCGATCTGGTCGGCGGGAAGCTCGGCGGCCTCGCCCGCCAGCTGCTCGTTAAAGGAGCGCGCCTGGAGCAGGATGCGCTCACGCTCCTCGGCAGACAGCGCGTCCACGGTGCTGGACACGGTGCTGATCTGGTTGAACACGCCCGAGGCCTCGAGCCGGTCCAAGATCCACGGCCAGGTCATAAGGCCCACGCCAATAAGGATGATGACGATGGTGATGAGCCGGTCGGCCCAGCGCGGCAGCCGCTTGCGGCGGCGCTTGGGCTTTGGTTGAGGTTTGGGCTGAGGGCTTGAGCCGCCGTTGGCCGTGGCGTTATTGCTCTTCATATGTTTGGCGCCCTGCACCATCGCCGGTCACTCCTCTACAACTTAGGTTGTCTAAACAAATAATAGCCGATTAGCGAGCTCATGCGCCGGACAACGCAGCTAGAACCGAAACGCCGCCTACGGTTCGAATTTTTGGAGACCTTCTACAGCGCTTCTTGCCATGGATATTCCTTTCCAAACATGCGATCGACTTCGAGCTGAATTCGCTCATCGTCGATTGCCGCCAAAGATAGCGCAAGCGAAATGTCGTCGACACGGGAGGAGCCGGCAAACACGGGCGCATAGCGCCACACTTGGATCATCGCCGTTTCGTTATCCGGCAACTCCCCGTCTGCGACTTCGAGGTCGCTCAGTTTACGCCATGCACTTCTTAAGACGGCCTTTTGTTCCATGCCCGGCGCAGCGAGCATCGAACGCGCAGCGAGCGCCGTCTCCCCGGCGTCAACAAGATACTCGATCTGCGGCGTCTTCCTTGCAAAAATGACCTTCGAGACAGGCGAGAAGAGCTCTGCCATGTGCTCGCTGAGCAAAAGATCAACGGCGACAGGGAGCACGACGACACGTCGCTCGCAACGTTCGCGCCTCGCGAGCCCCCTGTCGACAAGCTCGGTTATGGCCTCACTCGCACGGCTTGCCGAGATCCCAAGCGCACGACAAAGGTCATAGGGACGATATGGCTCCTGGGCTGCTCCCCAGATTGCGGCAGCCTGCGCGTTGGGCGACATCTTGGTCGCGTGATTGCGAAACCGGACACCGCCCCTCTCCGTGCAGGCCGTGCCCATAAATGGAAGAAAAGCCTGTCTACCTGGGCAGACAAAGGGAATCCCTTGTGCGACCAATGCTTTGCGCTGACGTGCATCGGCATCAGGAAACGAAACGACAACAGGAGTCTCCGCGCGCAAGGCTAGCTGGCTATAGGCCCTCTTAGCCTCGGGAAGCCCGACGCCAGTAGGCAAACTTGCAAGCAAAAACGAAAAACCGTTTGCGTCAACAGCGCGGACCTCAATCGCCCGCAGATGCAGCGGCAAACGTGCGAACCCAGGCCAAGTTTTGGCCTTGGCGGAGAGGCCTAGTGCTTCTTGTAAGTAGATTAGCGCTTCGTTCATTTCCATCGTTTTCGTTTGATTCCAGTTTATATTGGAATTATACATAATTTTCGGAATTGACGAGATTCCGTTCGTGCCTAGGCCCATATTTGAGTTTTCAGAATATCCCGGATCGGCTGGGCGATTCGGGATACAATGTCAATAGAAAACGACGCACCCCGCGTAAATGTTTGGGAGCGCGGGCGGCCTAGTTTTCAGCTTTTGTTAAATGCCCGGGCCTCTAACCCCGGGCATTCTTATTTGCGCTTGTTGCGGCGCAAATGCCTTCTACCGTCCGCACCGCGCGTGCGCCTACGGACCTTAATCCGAACCTCATACGAGTCAAGAAACGCGATGACGAACGTGCCCGCATCGGACGGTGGAGGCTGGCTGCGTTATCCAAAAAAACGGGGCAGACTCCAGTGCGGAGTCTGCCCCGAAAAGAGAATGGCAAAGCAAGAACGTGGATGGACGAGAAAAGTGTCCGCAAGTCTCATGGCCATCACATCCCACCTGCCAAAGGGATGGATGAGTGAGCGCTACTCCTGCTCGGACTCCTCAGCCTGCTTACGGCTGCGGATGAGGTGCGCCACGCCGATGCACAGCACCGCGCCACCAGCGATCCAAGTGAAGGTCACACCGTTGAGGCCGGTCAGTGGGAGGTTGGAGCCCTTCTGGTCGACGATGGTGAAGCTGAGCTTGCCGGTAGATACGTCGGCAGAATCGGCCTTTATAACACCATCAGCAGCAGTAACCTTGGCAGAATCCTCGTCGGGAATCACTGCGGAGCCATCTTGCTGAAGCGTGCCGCGAGCAATGGTAAACGTGACACCTTTGGAAGCAGAGTTGTTGTAGCCAGGCGCCGGGGTTACCTCTGTAAGGGTGTAGGTGCCCTCATCGAGACCGACAACGTTTATCTTACCGTCTGCGCCGGTCTTCAGCTTGGCCTGCTTGCTATCAGCCGTCTTGGTACCGTCCGCTTTGATAAAGTTGCTCGTATCACCGTTCTCCTGCAGCGTGAACTCAACGCCCTCGAGCCCCTTAGCTTCGTTATCAGAGCCCACCTTGGTGACAACGATGCCGTAGGTATAATCATAGGCATGATGAACGACCGTGTCGCCAGTACCCTCGACGTGCGGGTTGTTGGAATAAGTCAGCTTAACCGTATTAGTCTGGGCTTTACCAACCAATCCATCAAAGATCCCCTTGATTTTACCGTCATTATCAAAGATCTTTGTAGAGTCGAGCTTTGCCTTGTACTCGACGGTCACCTTAGAGTCAGCGTTGACGGTAATGTGGTTATTCTTAACGTCAACGCAATCCTTAAGATTTTTGAAGTTAACGGTAAGCACGTTGTCATCCGAGAAGTTCTTAGTGTAGCCATGCTCGGAATCATTCTTTACGGTCTTGTCGCCGATCTTGACCGTGACATCCTCGAAATTGGGGGTCATCGACTTGGGCAGTTCGTCCGTAAAGCAGTACTTATAGTCGCTATAGGTGTCGATATTACTCGCAACCGTACCGACGAGTTTATAATCGACCCAATCGTCCATAGCTGAGTCAGCGGCCTTATTGGGGTCGCCTTTAGCCCCTGTTACCCAAGAATGATCCTTGTCATCCATGACAGCCTTGCTGACTGTAGGAATGCTGGTCTTCTCGTCGACCGTAACGCCTGTAGCGCCTACAATGGCGAAAATCGGCGAGGTGGCCGTACTAGTATCCTTCGTATCGTCCCCGGCAATTGAGGTCGTATCGGTCACAAAGAGATAGTATCCTTGCAAGACGTTGCCCTCGCCATCCGTGGGCGTAAAGACATCGCCAGCGTCAAAGGATCCCTTCGTCTGATCCACGTTCTTTTCGACCTCCTTTGCCAATCCGTTAAACAGATTGTCATTCGTGATAGCAGTTGTGCTGCCAGTTCCAGAGGTGCATTTGGACAGATAATCGACGACATTCTGTGCGGTAGAGCTATCAGTAATGCCGGACCCGGTCACCGTTTTAAGGTAGCCGAGAACCGCTTGCTCTGCCTTCCCACTCGCCCAATCAACATTCGAAACGACTTTGCCATCCTTTTCATCGACAACATTGGCCTTGAAAATCTGGTACGCCTTGTACTTGTTGGTTTCATTTCCCTTGGAGGGGTTGATCTTGATGCTGTTGGCCGGGAGCGTCGACCCACCATCAGCAAACGCCATCGTGACCGGGGCCATGACTCCGCCGAAGCTCAGCGCTGCTGTGAGGCCTGCTGTTACTGCCAGGCGTGCGATGTTCTTACTCATGCTCATCTTCTTTTCCTCCGTTTTCGGGTTGGTTCTCATTTGATCGGTCATCATCTGTCTGTGTCTTAGCATCTACTTCGCTACGTCTCGCCCCGCTCTCTGTGGGGCTGCCAGCTACTCTTTATGGCTGCCACCTCCCCGCTTGACCAGGAGCGCGACCACGATGAGCGCGGCTCCGGCGACCGCTGCGGCGGCCGCGGCGTACATTGCCATATCGCCAGTCGAGGGCATAAAGCCTCCGGTGGTAATGCTAGGGGGTGTGCCGGTGGGCGTGTTGATAAGCGACGCCTCCAGGCCGCCCGTCGACCCGTCCGCGCTGTCGGCGCGCAGGGGCGACTCGGCCGTGATGGTGAGCTTGGGCTTGGCGGCGGCCACCTGGTCGACGTCCAGGCCCTCGGCCTTAACTGTCACGGAGCGCGTGCCCTCAAAGGCGGTGTAGCCCTTGGGCGCCTTGAGCTCGCGGACCTCCAGCTTGCCCGAGTCCACGCCCGAGACGGCCACACGGCCGTCCTCGCCCGTGGTGACGGTGGCCTTGCCCTCCGCATCCCACGTGCCGTCGGCCGCCAGCGTGCGACCGCGGTCGTCGGCGATGCTCAGGACCGCCCCGGCAAGCGGCTTGTCGCCGTCGCTGCCGCGCTTGGTGAGCGCGAGATCCCAGGTGTAGGCGCACGCATCGTCGCTCGGCGTGTGGGTGAAGCCGGCGTCGCCGGACTGATCGGCAAAGGGAGAGCGCGGGTAGCACAGGTAGACCTCGTTGGGGTTGCCCTTCGCGATGCCGTGGTTGCACGCGCTGTTGAGCGGCGCATTGTACACGGCGACCACGCGGGCGCCCGCGGCGAAGGCGTCGGCCCCGCCGAGCGCGGCGATGAGGTCGCCGGTGCGCACGGTGAAGGTCTTGCCGTCGGCCGCTACCTTGGTGGCGCACTGGGCCGTGATGTCGGTCCAGCCCTTCGCGGGCTCGGTGCCGGCGCGGCCGTTCTTGCCAGCCGAGACGGCGTCGAAGCCGCCGTCCGCGCCCGCCGCCACGTACACGCGCATGCTCGCGGCCACCTTGGAGGGGTCGAGCCCCGCGCTCATGGTGTCGACGAACCGAACCGTATAGGTGTCGTAGGCCGTGAGCCCCGCCGGGACCGTGGCCGAGAGGCGCCAGTACAGGTCGTCGGCGACCGTGGCGTCGGCGGCCTTCTGCCAGGCGGCGGTGCCGTCCTCCAGCACATGCTTGGACACCTTGGGGGTCGCCGCCTTGGGCTTGACGGTGACGGCGCTGCCGCCGACCAGGGCCATGATCGGCGCGGTGCCGACCTCGCCCTGGGCGATGGCGTCGTCGTCGGCGACGATGAGCCAGTAGCCGCAGGGCAGCTCGGCCGCCGTGCCCGCGTTAAGGGCCACGGGCACGGCGCCAGAGCTCTGGAGGGAACGTGCGAGCTGTGCGCTCAGCGCGCTCGTAAGGTGGGAATCGGTGTTGAGCCACTCGGCAGCTTCCTGCGCGGTGGTCTGGGAATTGGGCATGCCGGCGCTGTGCAGCACAGGCAGCGCGGCGTCGCGCACGGCGTCGCTTGCCCAGGCGAGGTCGGTGGCGACCTTGGCGTCGCTGTCGCCGTCGACGACGTTGGCGCTAAAGATCTGGTAGGCGTCGTAGCTGCTCGCCACGGTGCCGCTCACCGTGATGGAACCGGTCGAGGTCGGCGCGGCCTGCGCGGAAGCGGGGAACACAACCGCGCAGGTGCCGATCAGGAGGGCAAGCAGCGCAAACAAGATCGGGAAGGAGCAAACTTTCTTATTCACGACGCTTACCTCCCTTCGCATTCGCCTTGCGACGAATGTGCATCCAGGCCACAGCAGCGCAAAGCACCGCCGCGCCGGCAAGGTACGTCAGAGTGACGCCCGACATACCAGAAAGGGGCAAAGAGGTGGAGTAGGTGTTGGTGAAGGTGGGGGTGGAATTGTCGGTGAGGTCGTAGGTCGTGCCGTTGGTCACTGGCTTGCCGTCACGATCCTGAATCTGCTTGTAGGTAGCATTGACGTTAATCTTGCCTTGAGAGTCGTCAACCGCGTTGACCGTAATCTGATAGACCGACTCGTCGTACTTATAGTGCGCAAACGGCGTGTTCGGCTGCTGTTCGCGGACGTAATAAGTAAAGGTCTTGCTTGCACCGCGGCCAGTGGAATCAGCCGGAAGTTTGTTGAGTTGATCGAGTTTGTACGCGATCTTGTCGAAGCTCAGGGTCTGGGACTTGCCGCCGTCGGCAGTGGTGATAATCTCGCCCATGGGGTTGGTCACAACCGTCTTGGCTTCATTGAAGTCCAAGTTATCCGCAAACTCGAGCGTAAACTCCTTCATCTCGCCACCCTTAACGACCTTAGTCGCCATAGGCGTCCAGGTGCCTTTGGAGCTGTACGGGGTGTACCGGTTGGTAAATGTCGCGCCGCTGCCGCTAGCACTGCCGAGGGCATAGACCCCATCGGCGTCGGCGGCGAGCGGAACTGTGCTGTCGCCTTTTTTTGCCGTGACACTCGTAATCGTATAGTTATGGATGAGAAGTTTCTTCATTCCGTTCGGATTATTCTTTTCCGGGACAGTCATGAGCTCGGTCGGGTTATCCTTGACCGACACCACAATCTCATACACAGCGGGGTCATAAGTGATATCGGAATCATCGCCGGCATCTTCGACCAAGTAGTATGTAATTTTGTTAGCCTCAACAGTCTTATCAATGAACTGTTCGCCAAGGTCAAAGGTGATGTTGCCGTCCGCATCATTCCTGGCGGTTCCGACCAAGGTGCAGCCGCCACGGTTGAATGTCTTGTCATTCCAAAAGGGCTCCGTCGCGTCATCCGAATCCTTACGGTAGACCGAGAAGGAGAACTGGTCTTTGGCGAGCGCCATGCTTTCCTCGGACTGCTTATTTTTCATTTTCAGCGCCTTGGTCGCCTTCAGCTTAAGGCTCGGGTAGACGTACGTATCCGCAGGCACGCCTAGGTACAAGTCGCCATTTGACATGATGCCGCCGCCATGGTTCCAGGAATAATTGCCCGTGATAAACGTCTTTGCCTCGTTTCGCGCCTCATTGATCGCCGCGAAGTCTTGAGGGTCTTGAGCATTAACACCCGAGCTCAGGCCGATGCTGTTATATACCTGCACGCCACCGTTAGCGGGGATAGTAATGGGACCTCTAAGCTCTTTACTTCCCGAGTACTTGGCATCACCGCCGCCAAGCATCTTGCCGGTCACTGCCGCGATTGGCTCGCGGTGACCCTCCGCTGCAAGGAAGAAATCGGCGTGACCGTTTTCGCGAAAGTCAGGACTATTGTAGGCGGTAGTATCCTGGTTCTTTTTGTGGACAAGGCCTTCGTAGCCACCAGCGGATAGGTGAGGGGTGCCTTCGTTGCCGCTATTTTTCTCAGAATCATAATCATCTTTTGCTTCACGCTGGTCTTTGGCAGACGTATTGCCAAAGATCGCTGTGCCGTAGGTGTTCGTCACCAAGGTCTTGCCCGTCGGGCAAACCGCAACGCCGCCACCGTAGCCACCGGCCTCATTGCTGCTTATATAGGAGTTATAGACAAATAGCCTGCCCGCATTAGATGCGGTATCCGAATCGCCCTGGACAAAGATACCGCCTCCGCCCCAGTCAAAGCGAGACATGCAGGAGTTATTAGTGATATAGACTGGAGTAGATTTTGACGCACCTTCTATCATCGCGTCAACCATCTGGCCCACGCGAATGCCAGCACCCTCGGAACGGTTGCTCACATTTGCGGCAATAGTTCCCCCCCGTAATGTTGAGCCATGCCATTGTCTCGCGAGAACTCACCCCGTGTCGATCGACATCGGTAATGTAAACGCCGCCGCCTGCTTCCTCAGAATAGTTGCCCGTGATCTGGCCGCCCGAAATGGTGACATGAGTACCGTTTCTAGCGGCAAGTCCAGCGCCGCCATGATCGCCATAACCATCATGGTCACAGAAATTGGCATATTTATTGTTAGTGATGTAGCCACCGGAAACAGTGACGCTGCCGCCTTCGGCCATGATGCCGCCACCAAAGCCAGCAGAATCAAGCGTGCTGTTGCCGGAGATTACGCCATTAGTTATAGTGACCGTGGAGCCTTTAGCATACACACCACCGCCACTATAAGCGCTGTTGCCGGCAATTACGCCACCGGTCAAATTAAGGGTCGAGGCACTACCTTTCTCGTCGGAAACCATAATGCCCGCGCCCGCGGGCGAGCCAGAAGCGCCACACACATAGCCGCCGCTCATGTTGACAGTAGAGCCGTTCTCGGCATAGACCAAGCTGCTAACGCTGCCACCTTGTTTTTGCGTGATCACGCCGCTCACAAGGTTAAACGTGCCGCCCTTGCCGTTGTTGTTATACAGATTGATGAGCTTTAGATTTGCGTTGCCGCCGCACGCCACGATGGCACCCTTAATATCGACGCTATGACTGACAAGCGTCTCGATTGTCCCTGTACCACTCGGGGTCGATTTGGTCACGTAGTAGGTAAGATTAGACGGAATGCCATCAACGTAATTTAGCACGGCTTTCTTGCCATAATTATCGGGATTCAGCTTCTGCCCCTGATCAGTCAGCTGTTGGACATCGTTGACCGTCTCAGTCACCGGCGCGGAGTCCTTAATTTCGTCCTTAATTGTAAGTGTTGCGCCATTAGCAACATCAAATAACGGCTTATCGGTGTTCAAGCACTTGATCTTATGACCGTTTAAGTTCAGCGTTATATTGCTGCCGCTCTTCTCAAGTTTGATTTCACCAGCATAGTCAATATCAGCTGTAAGCTCGAAGCAGGCAGTTTGGTTTTCCCCAACGCCTTGAAGCTTAGCTGACAAATCATCGGCGTTAGCAATGTTAGTAATAGCTGTGGTTGTCTCTTCGCTCTCTGCAGCCTCCTCGGCTGACGCGACAGCGTTAACATCCATCGCATCATTATCTTCCGCCTGCGACTCGTCCTTGGACTGCTCCTCCGGCCGAGCATCGTCGTCGCTCGCAGCATCGTCGCTGTTCTGGTTTTCGGCGTCTGTGCCGGCATCCCCGTTAGTAGTGTTGTCTACGTCAGCAGACTCACTTGAGGAACCACCCACCGTCACAGTTTCTCCGGTAGGAGTTGCCTGGTCATCGTTTGCAATGGCCTGCGAGATTGGGGGCATGACGAGCGACAGTACCAGGCTCAACACGGAGGCTCCGCACAAAACGCCTGCCAGTACACGGCGCGTCGCTTTTTTACTCTGCTTAGTTTTTTCTGAATTCGCTTTCATCGATGTCTCCTCCCCAAGAGACCGCGATCTTGCTCTTTCACCATCAAACGTATCTGCTCAACCTGTGATTGTGCACGCTTAGTAATACTATTGTAACTATTGTTTAAACATCCGGGCAACAAAACCGACATTTTTGTAGCCAGTTCTCAATTCCCTTGACATTTGCTCGGATTTACCTTCGTTTATTCGCTATGAAATATCTATTTCTGCTGGTAATTAAGCCAGTTAGCAGTTTTTTAATAGCATTTTATTTATTTGCACAACATTTTGCTCAAGAGCATGCATCCTGCGAACGGTCGAAAATCGACCGTGAACGGTAGGTCATTAACCGGGAGGAATAGACTACCAAATTGATGGGAATATTTTTATTTCATCGGTAGTTAGAAGCGTAATGTTCAGACAACCATATCTGAATTTTCGCGCAGATTTTAGGCATCAATTCGCCCAAATCGCCTGAGGACACCGCAAAGGTGTCTGCTCCCTTTGCGGTGACTCTCCCCCGGCGCTACAGCAGATGTTCCTCGATAAAGATCGCGATGCCGTCTTTGTCGTTGCTCGCGGTCACAAAGTCGGCGGCGGCACGGGTGGCGTCGCTGCCGTTTGCCATGGCCACGCCCACGCCGGCGTCGGCCACCATGCAGGTGTCGTTGTCCGCATCGCCAAACACGCAGATGTTCTGGAGCTCCATGTCGTTGAGCTCCGCCACGCGCACAAGGCCGCGCGTCTTGGACACGCGCGGATCCATGAACTCGTAGAGCCGCTGCGTGGTTTGCAGAGCCGCCGCCTTAACAGTGTCATCGGCAAACGTCGACGCCCGCTCTATCACCCGCGGCATTACCTCGGGCGCCATGGTAAACATCACCTTGGGCTGCGGCTCGCGCAAAAACTCGGCAAAATCGACCACCTGGTAGGGCACGCCGTCGACGCGTGACAGGTGCTCGACGCACGCGTTGCTCTCGGGCACGTAGAACACGCCGTCCCGAGGGCAGACGGGCGTTGCCGGAAGGTCCGCCATGTGCTTGCAGATGCGCGCGATGGTCTCGCCCGGTAGCGGATAGCTCAGCTCGTTGATGACGTGCGCACGGTCGATGACCTCGGCACCACCGCAGCCCACGAGCACGTCCACCAGGCCTTCGATGCCCCAGAGCTCGTACATGGCCTCGGTCGCGTGGGCGTCGCGCCCGGTGCACAGGCCAAAGAGCACGCCGCGCTCGCGCAGGGCGCGGATCGCCGCCACGGTGCGCGGGGACACCGTGTGCTGGCTCGTGAGCAGCGTGCCGTCGATGTCGCAAAACACGGCTTTGATGTGGCTGAAGTTGGCGTCCATGGGGGCCTTTCTGGGTTGTGCGGCGGTGTGGGGTGTATTCGTGAACGGCGTACATGGTATACCAAAGCGCAGCCGCGGCCCGTCAAAGCAAAAACCACCACAAAGGAGCCTGGCCCCTTTGTGGTGGCCGGACCCGAAGGGTGGCCTGACCGGAGCGCAAACCATCACAACATTCGACGTTTTTCGGCAAAATCGCGATTTTCATCGAATGTTGTGATGGGTTTTACTGCCTTGCGGCACGATCAAAATGCCGGCGTCCAAACAGCAGCAACGCCGCAGGGACCGCCGTCACGACCATGCCTGCCCCCACGAGTGTCCGTTGTACGCCAAATGTTGCCGCCAGCCACGGTGCAACCGCCAGAGGGGCCACGCCGGCGAACATATTGCCAAAGCCCATGACCGAATTGACGCGACCAAGCTGCTCGAGCGGAGCCGTCGTTTGCACGATCGTGTTGTGGAGCGGGTTGACGATGCCCCAAGCTATGCCCAGTGCAATCTGGCCGACAAGGGCCACGCCCACGTACGGTGTCCCCACATAGAGCAAACTTCCCAGGCCCACGGACATAAGCGCCACGAGCAGGGTTTTAAGGTTGACCAGGTGCGGCGGCAAACGGAGCGCAATAACGGCACCCAGCACCGCGCCCACACCGCTAGCCGACGAGAGCCAGCCCATCCATTCGACACCGACGTGCAGGACATCACGGTAGAAGAACGACTCCAGCGGATCGAAAGCTCCATAGCCGAAGTTCGAAAGAAAAATGATGCAGAAAAGTAGCGCGAGGACGCTGTTGGTGAAGACTGTCTTGATGCTGGCTGCGAAGGTGGCGCGGGCGGACGTGCTGGGGTTGGAGCTTTGTCCCGCACGCTCCCCTTCCTCTGCCGAATCGGCATCCGCATGCTCGGCGACATGGCTGGTCTGCGGCCTAAAGCCCCAACCGGCGACGAGCGCCAGTGCGGTAAAGACCATCATGAGCACAAACACCGCGCGTGACGATGCAGCCGCCGCGACAAAGCCGCCCAGTGTGGGGCCAACGATAATGCTCACGTTGGAGAACATGGCGATGGCGGAGTTGATGTCTTTGAGCTCGACGGGATCATCGGTGAGGTAGGCCGGATAGGACGTGGCGATGGGCTGGGCGAATCCCATCGTAAAGCCCAGAAACACCGCGCCGAGCAGGACGACGCCAGTCGCGCTGCCAAAGACGATGATCGCCGCGCCGGTTGCCAGCGTGCCGACGATACTCAGCAAGAAATGACGGCGCGGGCCCCAGGCGTCGAGCACCGCGCCACCCGCAAAGGATCCCAGGATCACGAATACGTTCATAAACAGGACGGCCAGCGATGTCGCCACGACCGAGGCATCGTCTGCATAGGTGAGCGTTCCGATGACGCCGATAAAGTAGCTGGTCTGAAAACCGGTGTAGATGAGAAAGCGCATCGCCACCAGGCGCTTGGCCTGCACGGACAGCGATGATTGAGGCTTTGAGAAAAGAGGGGCGAGCACGGAGACTCCTTGTTTCATACGAATACGGGCGGCGGGCATTCGCCGCCGTCTGTCAAATCAATCAATCCGCATGAAACATTAAGGACGCATCAAACCCCTTCTCTCCGTTTTTCGCCCGTCATGAACTACTTGGTAGATTGTAAGACATGTCCCACACATCTACTAAAGCAAAATCCACCACAAAGGTGCCTGCCCCTTTGTGGTGGAAATGACGTTTGCCCAGATAAAACCTGCCGAAACAAACCTGTTCCTATTTGACAGGTTTTAGGCCAGATAATCTTGGATAAGATCGCAGATGGCTCGGGCGTCGTTGATGTTGATGGCTCGGGTCGCAAAGCCGGCGTCGAAGGCCTGACGCGCCAGGGCCTCGTTGCAGGCAAGGGCCAGCGTGTGGCCGTCGACCAGGTCGAGCGAGCTCTTGCCGCGCAGACGGTCGACACCGGAGCGCGCGACCACGATGTTGTCGAAGCCCTCGGTCTTGTAGCCCTCGATGATCACCACGTCGACATCGTTGTAGCGCGACAGCAGCTCGCGCGCGGGCATCTCGTCCTCCTCGCGCGTGTCGGCGTACTCCGCCCAGCGCGTGGCGCAGATGAGGCCCACGTGCTTGGAGCCGGCTTGGTGATGGCGCCAGGTGTCCTTAGCGGGCACGTCGATATCAAAGCCGTGGTGCCCATGATGCTTGAGCGAACCCACGCGCAGGCCGCGGCGGGTGAGCTCGGCGATAACCTTCTCGACGAGCGTGGTCTTGCCCGAGTTTTGGTAGCCGATAAACGCGATCGCGGGGACGGCCGGTGTCGGAGCTGCGGGTGCGACGGCGACGGGTGCGGGCGCGGGTGCATTGCCCGCGGCTCCCACGGCCTCAACGGCAGCGGCCTGACGCTCTACACGATCCCACACGCCCGAGCGGCCGCCTTCCTTGTGCAGCAAGCGAACGTCGACGATCTCCATGCCGCGATCGACCGCCTTGCACATGTCGTAGATCGTTAGACACGCGGCACTCGCGCCGGTCAACGCCTCCATCTCGATACCCGTCTTGCCCGTCACGCCGGCCGTAACCAGTACGTGAAAGCCAACCTGCCCGTCCGCGCGCGCCGGCGCCCAGCCCTCGGGCACGTCCTCGACAGGCGTCCCCGCCGCAGCGATGGGCGCAATGTCGCACTTGCTCTTGGTAATGAGCAACGGATGGCACATGGGAATAATATCGCTCGTGCGTTTGATGGCCATGATGCCCGCCACGCGCGCGCAGGCAAGCACGTCGCCCTTTTTGGCGCGGTCCTGCAGCACCATGGCTTGCGTCTCGGGATGCATGAGAATGGTGCCCTCGGCGATGGCAATGCGATGGGTCTCGGCCTTGTCGGACACGTCGACCATACGCACCTCGCCCTTGGCGTCCACGTGCGTCAGCTCGTCGCGACGGGCGTCACGGGCGGGTTCGGTGGCAGCGCTGGCAGTCGGCTGCGCGGACGCGTCGGCATCGCTGGCCGCAGCCGTGACTTTGTGGGCAGACATCGCGGCCCTGCGAGCGGCCTTGGTGGCATCGGCGTACCTGCTCTTGGCCATATGATCATCCTCCGATTTGGGACATAAATCGTTGCGTGCCCTCAATTATCGCGTGTTCCTGCGGTTTGTGGGCGACGGCATCGCGCCAAATTGAAAGTACCCGCATATCATCACCACGGCGCAGGGCGTCGCGCACCGAATACTCGGCATCGCTGAACAGGCACGGACGCACGTTGCCATCGGCCGTCAGGCGCAGACGGTTGCAATTCGCGCAAAAATGGTTGGACATGGCGCTAATAAAGCCAACCGTTCCCGCCGCGCCCGGAAAGTGCCAATAGCGCGCAGGGCCCGCACCGGCAGGAGCGTCGTTGATGTCGAGCGGCTCAAGCTCGTCCAGTCCCGTCGCGGCGGCCCCGGCATTGATACGCGCCCGCAGCTCGTCGCTCGGCACGGTATCGCTCGCATCCCACAGCTCGGAATTGAGCGCGGGCGCATGCGGGTCCACAGCGCAATGCGAGCTCGTGCGCTCGTCACCGATGGGCATATATTCGATAAAGCGCAGGTGAATGGGGCGGTCGAGCGTGAGCCGCGCGAGGGCAGCCACATCCTGGTTGAGTCGGCGCACTACAACGCAGTTGACCTTAACGGGCTCAAAGCCCCAAGCCAGCGCCGCGTCGATACCGGCCATGGTCTGCTCGAGCCGACCCAGGCGCGTAATCTTTCCAAAGAGCGAGGGGTCGAGCGTGTCGAGCGAGATGTTGACGCGGTTAAGCCCTGCATCTTTGAGCTGCAGCGCCAGCTTGGGCAGCAGGGCGCCGTTGGTGGTAAGCGAGATGTCCTCGATCTGCGGAATCGCGCGGATGTCGCGAATGAGCGGGATGATACGACGGCTGACCAGCGGCTCGCCGCCCGTCAGGCGTACGCGGCGAATGCCCTCCCCCGCTACCAAGCGCACAAAACGGGCGATTTCCTCGGCGCTGAGCAGCTCGCCGTGCGCACGGGGCGCCACGCCATCGGCCGGCATGCAGTAAATGCAGCGGAAATTGCACTTGTCGGTAACGGCAATGCGCAGGTAGTTGATATCGCGGCCAAAGCCGTCGTGTTGCACGTGCCCGTCCACGCAGCCCTCCCCTCACGCGGCATTTTATTCTTCGGAAAACATAATACCCCACGAGAGAATCACGCCGACACCCGTACGACAGGACAGGTCGCTTCGAGCAAGTCCGGCTTCCCAAGCCCATCCTCAACATACAAACCATCACAACATTCGATGCTTTTCCCGTTTTTGGCGAAAAACGTCGAATGTTGTGATGGTTTGCCTGCCCACAGCACCCCGCGGAAGGACCAGAACGTCCCTAAAGGCCGCCGTCCCAGTGTCGAATCACAAATTCTCGCAAGTCGTTCTGCCGCTTCTGGAACGCTTCGCTTCGGTCGCACTTGAGACCCATAGCGAGTGCGATGGCGTTCATCGCCCGATGCAATTGCAGCTGGTGGGCAAACTGAGTCCCGGTGAGGACGATCATCCTAAAGCCCAGCGTGCCCAGCACGGTCATACGCTCCGCATCCGACGCGCTGCGCTGTTTATCAAGATGGTCCGAGCCGTTGTATTCAATCCCCGTACCACTCGCAGGCGCATATACGTCGATCTCGAAATACCCGGCCTTTGCGAGATACTTGAACTCGTTGGGAACATCGACCCGATGGTTGAGCTCGATCTTGGCGTATCCCAGCCCGCCCTGGGAGCGTTTTGCTACGACCATGATTGCGGTGGCCGTCTCCATGGGCGACCGCGCGCCATCGTGCACGCGCTTGAGCACGGCGGCCGCGCGTATAGCCCCCTGACGAGATCGGTTCTCATTGCAATAGGCAATCAAGTCGGCAACGGTATACCTCTGCCCCATCTCGATATAATCGCCTGTCGACAGATGATTCAAATGGTATCGGGCACAGATTTCGTAGCCATATTCCAGCTGCTCGGGCTCACTCATCCACGAACCCGCTTGGACAAAGCACATGACCTCATCAACCACCAGAAGGTCCTCCGCCACCTCGATAAGATGGTCTGGAGGTACCGGCGCCCCAAACACGTGGCACCTAAATCCAGCCGGCGTCGAGCGCTCAAAATCGAAGTTGACGAGCGTGTCGATATGATCGAGCTCTTCTCGTGGAATACCGAGCGAAACCAGATAGTCGGCAACGATCCCAACTGCCGTTGAAGCCCTCAGTCCCTTGGCATCGAGTCCCAATTTGGGCAGGCTCGCGGTCGGTTCCGCCTCGTTAGCAAGCGAGTCCTCATCGTATAGGCTGCTTGCTCGCGAGAGCGGCTCGGACGGGCGCGCCACGTTGTGGTACAGCCAGGCAGTCTTATGGGACAGGACGATCGGCAGGTCCATGAGCCCTCCAATGGAGTCGGATAACCAACCTTATTCCCCTGCCCACGGGTCCGCACACCTTCGTGCGCAAGAAAGCGATTCCACCCGTTCGAGTGGCAGAAAAACCATCACAACATTCGATGCTTTTCCTGATTTTGACAAAAAACGTCGAATGTTGTGATGGTTTGAGGTGAGGTGAGGGGCACGGAGGGATCAAAGCATCGTGCTCGAACGGGTTAATCCAGCTCTTTTAAGCCATGCGCCAGCTGCCAGTACTCGCCGTGCTGGGCGAGCAGCTCTTCGTGCGTGCCGCGCTCGATGATGCGGCCGTGTTCGAGGACCATGATGGCGTCGGCGTCGCGGACAGTGGACAGGCGGTGCGCGATCATAAACGTGGTGCGACCGCGCATGATGCGGTCCATACCGCGCTCGATGAGCTTTTCGGTACGCGTGTCAATGGAGCTCGTGGCCTCGTCCAGGATGAGCACCGGCGGATCGGCGACGGCCACGCGCGCGATGGCGAGCAGCTGACGCTGACCCTGCGACAGGTTGGCGCCGTCGGCCGTGACCGGTGTGTCGTAGCCCCGCGGCAGGCGGCGGATAAACGAGTCGGCGCAGGCGGCCTCGGCAGCGGCGCGCACCTCCTCGTCGGTCGCGTCGAGCTTGCCAAAGCGGATGTTCTGCGCAATGGTGCCGCTAAACAGGTGCGTGTCCTGCAGCACAATGCCGAGCGACCCGCGCAGGCTGGCCTTGGCAATGTGCTTGACGTCGATGCCGTCGTACGTGATCTCGCCGTCATCGACCTCGTAGAAGCGGTTGATGAGGTTGGTGATGGTCGTCTTGCCGGCACCCGTGGAGCCCACAAACGCGATCTTTTGCCCCGGCTTGGCAAACAGGTTGAGGTCCGTGAGCACGCGGGTGCCCGGCACGTAGGAAAAATCCACGGCATGGAAGCGCACGTCGCCGGCAAGCGGGACCAAGCCGCACGTGAGCTCGGTGCCGTCGGCAGCCACCGCGCGGCCCGACTCATCAACGGCTGCCACATCATGCAAATGCCCGTACGCGCCCACGCCCTGGCCCTCGGGAATTTTCCACGCCCACGCGGCGTCGCCCGTCTGCACCAGCTCCACGCAGCCCTCGTCCACCTCGGGCTCAAGGTCCATAGCCGCAAACAGGCGCTCGGCACCGGCCAACGCGTTGAGCAAGAAGTTGCCGAGCTGCGTAAACTGGTTGATGGGCATGGCGGCCTGGCGCACAAAGACCAGGTAGCTCGCGAGCGCGCCCACGTCGGCGAGCCCCTTGATGCAGAGCATGCCGCCCGCCACCGCGACGATGGCATAGTTGACGTAGCCAATCACGACAGTCATGGGCACCATGGAGTTGGCATAGCTCACGGCGGCGGTACCGGTGCGGCGAAGCTCGTCGTTGCGGCGGGTGAAGCCGGCGACATTCGCTGCCTCACGGTTAAAGACCTTGATGACCTTTTGGCCCGAGACCATCTCTTCGATATATCCGTCCAGGTCGCCAAGCGATGCCTGCTGGGCAGCAAAGAAACGCTTAGAGCGCGCGCCCGAGTAGCGCGCATACAGCACAATGGCCGCATCGCACACGAGTGTGATAATCGTGAGCTGCCAGTTAAGGATGATGAGCATAGCCGTGGTGCCCACAACCTGAATGGCGGCCTGAATCACGTTGGCAAAGCTGTTGTTAAGCGCCTCGGAGACGGTGTCGACGTCATTGGTGAAAAAACTCATGATGTCGCCCGAGCGCGTGCTGTCAAAATAACTGAGCGGCAGCGTCTGGATGTGCGCGAACAGGTCGCGGCGAATATCGGACACCACGTGTTGGGCCGCGCGCACCATGATCTGTGAGTAGCCCAGGGCCGAGAGCACGCCCGCGGCGTAGATGATCGCCGTCAGGATGACCTGCTTGGTAAGCAGTTCCTCCCCGCCCGTGGCCAAACCGTTAACGATGGGACGCACCATGTAGGTGCCGACGAGGCTCGCGATGGCGGCGGCGGAGGCGAGCACGCCCACCGCGAGCAACGAGAACTTGGCATGCCCCATGTAGGAGAGCAAGCGGCGCACAGTGCGCTTGAGGTCGGCCGGGCGTGCTTGGGCTGCGGTCTTAGGCATGGCACTCACCCCCTTCCAAGGGTGATCCGCCGGGGACGGAGGAAAACGGATCATTCGCGCAGCCATCGTCGCTGCCGGCGCCGGCGTCCACGTCCCCCGCAAACTCCATCTGCGAGGCGTAAATCTCCTGGTATATGTTGTCGCCCGCTAGCAGTTCCTCGTGCGTGCCCACGCCGTGGACACGACCGTCGTCCAGCACCACAATGCGATCGGCATCCATGACGCTCGCGATGCGCTGGGCGATGATGAGCACGGTCGTATCGGGAATCCGAGCGATGTGCTCTCGAATCTTTGCGTCGGTCGCCATATCGACCGCGCTGGTGGAGTCATCAAAAATGAGCACGCGCGGATGCTTGAGCAGCGTGCGCGCGATGCAAAGGCGTTGCTTCTGGCCACCCGAAACACCGGCGCCACCTTGCCCCAACTCGCCGTCCAGCCCGCCGATGCGATCAAGGAACTCGTCCACGCACGCTGCGCGGCAAGCCGCGAGGAGCTCATCGTCCGACGCCTGCGGATTGCCCCACTGCAGGTTCTCGCGCACGGTGCCCGTAAACAACACGTTCTTTTGCAGCACAATGCCTACGGCGTCGCGCAAGGCGACCAGGTCGTAGTCGCGCACGTCGTGTCCGCCCACAAGCACGGCGCCCTCGGTGGCGTCGTACAGGCGCGCAATCAGCTGCACAAGCGAGCTCTTGCCCGAGCCCGTGCCGCCGAGGATGCCCACCGTCGAGCCGCTCTCGATGCGAAGGTCGATATGCTCGAGCACATCCTCGGCTGCATCCGCGCGGTATTTAAAGGAAACGTCGCGAAACTCGATACTGCCGTCCGCTGGCGCCGCAATCGCGAGGTCTCCCGCGGGGTTGGCGATAAAGGGCTCCTCATCGAGCACCTCGGCGATACGGCCCACACTCGTAAGAGCGCGCGTGAGCAGCAAAAACACGTTGGAAATCATCATGAGCGAATTCATGATCAGCAGCACGTAGCTCATAAAGCCCGTGAGCGAGCCCACGCCCAGCTTGCCGGCGAGAATCATGCGGCCGCCAATCCACAGGATGGAGAGCGCAGCCACGTACATCGACAGCTGAAACACCGGCAGGTTGAGCACGGCGGTGCCAAAGGTCTTTGTCGCAGTGCGCGCGAGCTCGGTATTGACGGTGTCGAACTTGGCCTCCTCGTGCTCGGCACGCACATACGCCTTGACGGCACGCACGGCGGTGAGGTCTTCCTGTACCACGCCGTTGAGGTGGTCCATCGAGGTCTGGAGTTGGCGGTAGAGCGGGCTCACGCGATAGGTGATGACGCCCAGCACGATTGCCAGCACGGGCAAGATGATCGCAAAGACGGTGGCGAGCGGGCGCGACAGCATCAGCGCGTAGATAAGGCCGACGATAAGCGTCACCGGGCCGCGCACCATAGGGCGAAAGCCGTTGCCCACAGCATTTTGGATAACGGTGATGTCCGTGGTCATGCGGGTGACGAGCGAGCTGGCGTCGTAGTTGTCCAGGTTGCCAAAGGCGAGCGTTTGAATCTTTTTGTACTCGGCCTCGCGCAGGTTAGCGCCTAGGCCCGAGGCAACGCGGGCGGACGTGCGGGCATAACCCAAGCCCAGTACCAGCGAAAGCGCAGCGCACACCAACATGTACGCGCCCTGCAGCAGCATGTAGTTGATATCACCCGCAGGCACGCCCACATCGATGATGTTGGCCATGATGACCGGGATAAACAGCTCGAGCACCGTCTCGACCGACACAAAGAACACGCCGAGGATGGCATCGCGACGGTATGTCCCTAGATAGGAAAACAGTATTTTGAGATTGCGCACGCAGGTTCAACCCCCACCAAACGTTGTTCGCAAACGCACGTATTATTGCGCGCCGAATAATGGTGTCAAGTATTCCGAAATCGTTTTCTGCAAGGTTAGCGCCGGCGGCGAGTTCTCGTGACGTGTGTCCATATTCACTCGGAATAATAGTGCACGCGACTTATTTCGCCCCACTGCCAACATAAACCTTGACTCTACAATCGTTGTAGGGTTTTCACTACACTGGTAGCTAAACGAACCAAGCCAGAAAGTGCCTCGCCCATGGAACACGACCTCACACGCGGTAATGTCCTTAAGACCATCGCAGTCTTTGCCCTGCCTTATATGCTCTCGTACTTTTTGCAGATGCTCTACGGCATGGCCGACCTGTACATGATGGGGCAGTTTAGCGGCGCCGCCGGCATCACCGCCGTGGGCAATGGCGCGCAGACGCTCTATATCATTACCGTGACGCTCGTGGGCCTGGCCATGGGAACGACGGTCATCGTCGGTCACGCCGTGGGCTCGCGCTGGTTTGACCGCGCCGAGACCGCCATCGGCAACACCATTACGCTCTTTATGGGTGTCTCGGTGGTGCTGGCCGCTGTCCTGCTCGCACTGTGCCCACAGATCGTGGCGCTCATTGGCACGCCGGCCGAGGCGGTCGAAGGCACCGCCGCCTACCTGCGCATCTGCTTTGTCGGCATTCCGTTTATCGCCGCATACAACATTCTTTCGGCCATCTTTCGCGGGCTGGGCGATTCGCGCTCGCCCATGTACGTGATCGGCGTGGCGTGCATCATTAACATCGCGCTCGATTTTCTGTTTATCGGCCACATGGGGCTCGGCCCCGTGGGCGCGGCGCTCGGCACGGTGACCGCCCAGACGGCCAGCGTTGCCCTCGCGCTCGTGTGGCTCAAGAGCCGCCGCACGAACATCCACGTAAAGCGCAGCGACCTGCGTCCCCGGCCCGAGGTGCTCGGCAGCATTCTTAAGATTGGCGTGCCCGTGGCCGTGCAGGACGGCTGCATCCAGGTGGCGTTTATGTTTATCACCGTCATCGCCAACCACCGAGGGCTCGTCGACGCCGCCGCCGTGGGCCTGGTCGAGAAGATGATCAGCTTTTTGTTCATTGTGCCGAGTTCCATGGGCGCCACCGTCAGCGCACTCACGGCGCAAAATGCCGGTGCGGGCAAGGGCGACCGCGCACGTCAGGTGCTCAAGGACGCCATGACCATCTCGGTGGTGTACGGCTGCCTGATCACGGTGCTGATGTGGCTGGTGGCGCCGGCGTTTATCGGCTTTTTTGCCAAGGACGCTGCAGTAGTCGCGGCCGGCACCGGCTATATGCGCAGCTACATTTTCGACGCGATTTTTGCCGGCATCCACATTTGCTTTAGCGGCTTTTTCGCTGCATACGGCAAGAGCTACATCGGCTTTGCGCACAACGTGCTGGCCGTGGCGCTCATTCGCGTGCCGGGCGCGTGGCTGCTGTCGAACGCCTATTCCGATACGTTGTTTCCCATGGGCATCGCCTCGCCGTGCGGATCGATTTTGTCGGCGGTCATCTGTGTTGTCGCGTTTACCGTACTCAACCGGCGCGGGGCTTTTGACAAGCTGGTGGCGTAGCGGGGCAACGCAGGCCTGACGCCCCTCCCCCGCTTTTTACCGAAAGAAACGGTCCCATGACCGACTCGCCAGCTGAACATACAGAGGGCCTGCTCCGCATTGGCGAGGTGGCACGCCTGTTTAACCTGAGCTTGGGAACGCTACGTCATTACGAGCAGATCGGCTTGTTGGATCCGGCGCGCATCGATCCGGCAAGTGGGTACCGCTACTACGGATCGCGGCAGCTCTCCACCCTCAACACCATCAGCCACCTGCGAGTTCTCGACTTGCCGCTCGCGCAAATCCGCGAGTTTGTGACCACGCGCGATGTGGACCTCATGCAGCGGCAGCTGACTCAGCAACAGGAAATCATCGAGCGCAAGCGCCGCGAGCTCGAACGCGTGTCGCGCAAGATTAACAGCCGGCTTGCCCTGCTGCACGATGCCTTGAACAACGAGCTCGATATCATTTGCACAATCGATGCGCCCGAACTTCGCTGCGCCGTGCTGCGCGAACGCGTCAACCCTACCGACGCCTATGCGCTGGAGTGGCAAATTCGTCAACTGCAGACGGGCCAGCACGAGACGTTTGTTTTTCTGGGCAACTTGGGCGTCGGGATCGCGCCCGAACGCCTTGCCGCCGGCGACTTTGATGGCTACGACGAGGTCTTTCTGCTGCTGGATGGCACGGACGATTACCTGGGCGATGTCGAAGTACGTCCCGCCGCGCGGTGTCTGACGGTCAGCTTCCGCGGCACGCACGGTCAGGCGGCCCCGCGCTATGAGCGCTTACTCGATTACATGCACGAGCGCGACCTGTCCCCCGCCGGTCCCTCGCGCGAAATCGCCCCCATCGACGACATCATCAGCGACGACCCGGGGGCGTATGTGACGAGGATCGCGATACCGGTCCGCTAATCACTACCATTTATCGAGCAATTCCATCCATTTACCTTAATCCGAATTAGATTGTATTATGTAGCAAATAAAATGACAGCATATTGCCCCCCATAGGCAGGAGACATTATGCCCAGAGTTCAATCACGTCGCTCGTTTCTTCTCGGCCTAGCCTCGATCATCGGCTTATCCGCGTCACGCCCAACAAGAGTATTCGCTGCCGACTCAAACTCATCCGTCGCTTTTACATCAGACCTAGCACAAGACTACGCGCTTTCCCTGTTGCCCATCGTCGACGGATCCGCGAACTTAGAGATCGAGCAAATCGTTCCCGTATGCCAACAAATCGGCCTTATCTGTGGCTATGAAATCAGTGTCACAAGGGAAGGAAGCCCTTACGGTTATTTAGTACTTGACGCATCATATCCTGGGCTTCTGAAGGAGATAACCCTCGGCGATACCATTCTTCCGATTTCAGCTTCTCTATCAAACGCCATTTCAACTTATTCCGGCCAACAGGCCACAAACCCAACCGTACTAATTTCGTACAACGATATTGAATATGGAACTTTGGTGCCAGGAACTAGAGACTGTGTAACCAACTATAACAATATACGGTCTATCCCGATTGTCACCGAAAAGGGTATAACACCTCAAAGCAATAACCCAACTTCATGGAATGCAGTCATTATCAATGAAGATGACTTGATGTTGCATTTCCAAATAGACGATTTAAACGGAATACCGTTCCGAGGAGTCTCGGAATCATTAGTTGAAGCCCGCACTAATAAGTATGCATGCGTCGTTTCTGCCTTGTACGCTGTATCAATGCATTACGGTCTCACCAGTTCAAACGCTAATCAATTTAATCCCGATTATTATAAAGAAATATGGAACGTCACTGGCACAACAACGTATAAGACCAATGATCAGGGCGTCGAGTACGGAAGCACGATCATCCCAGATGGAATTGTTCCGTTTAAAAGTCTTGCCGCTCAAAAGGGTAGAGCACTTAATACTCAATTTTTCGGTTATCAGCCTCAATTCGCTCAGTACAGAGCAACTATCGATCAAGGGAATATCGGCTTGTATCATATGTGGATCAACAGCCGAAACAGTGAAGGATCCGTCGAGCTATCAGGTCATACAGTCACGGTAACTGGCTATTTTACTGGGCATAATGGAAGCTCTGGCATCGAACTGCAGTGGCTCGAAGTATTCGACGGATGGAACACTTATCCCCGAGCGATTAACTATGCAACGCCCAATATGGTCAAATTGAACGGAACAGTCTTTTGGTAAACCGGATGGCACCATCAAAATGCTATGGCACCACGGCCTTTGCCCTGGTTACGATATTGGTGATTTTCGCTATGTTTGCATCCGTTTCTTCATGCACAGATAGAGCCCGCTATAGCGGAGGAGATGATTACCTTGTCTTTGGAGTCGGCAGCGTTCATTCTATTGAGGGAACGGAACTCGTAATCCAAACAGACAACAGTCCCCGCTACACCGACGCTGGAAAGCAAACCCGGATTACATTCCCCTCATCTGGCCGAATCAAAGACAAGCTTTCCCAAATCAAAGTTGGGACAAGAGTTTCCTACTCACGCTTTGAGTCGGTAGACGCATCTGGATCATACGAGGGAAACGATATCGAAATTGAACAGACAAACACTATAAGGAGATGTTGAGGAACTGAGCCTCTGCGCAGTTCCTCAACAAATCATTATGCCTCCGGGACCCTACCCGTCGCCAAAATCTGCTCGAGTGCGTCCTCGTCCAGTACGGGTACGCCCAGCTGCTCGGCCTTGGTGAGCTTGGAGCCCGCCTTGGGGCCGGCGACGAGATAGCTCGTCTTCTTTGACACGCTGCCCGAGACCTTGGCACCAAGCACCTTGAGCGCCGCGCCTGCCTCGTCGCGCGTGCGGTTGACGAGCGTGCCGGTGAGCACGAAGGTCAGACCCGCGAGTGGCTGTGCGTCGGCAAGCTCGCCTGCCACGCCAGCGTCGGCTGCGGCTTGCGCGTGTGCGGCGCCCAAGTCGACCTCGAGCGACAGGCCCGCCTGGCGCAGGCGCTCCAGCACGGCAAGGTTCTCGGGCACGGCCAGGAACTGCTTGACGCTCGCCGCAATCTTGGGACCGATGCCCTCGCACTCGGCGATGTCCTCTTCGCTCGCCAAGATGAGCTTGTCAATCGACAGGAATCGCTCGGCAATGACCTCGCCCACACTCTTGCCCACGTGGCGGATGCCCAGGGCAAACAGCACGCGCCCGAGCGGCTGGGTCTTGGACTTGTTGAGCTCGGCGATGATTTTCTCGGCCGTCTTGAGGCCCACCGGGATAGGGTCGCCCTTCTTGACGCCCTTTTTGCTGTTGGAGCTGGCGTACACACGACCCGTGTCCAGCCCGGCAATGTCGTCGACCGTGAGCTGGTAGAAGTCGGCGACGTCGTGGATCAGGCCGGCGACAATCATCTTGTCGACGATCTCGTCGCCCAGGCCGTCGACGTCCATGCAGCCGCGGCTCACCCAGTGGAGCAGGCGCTCCTTGAGCTGCGCGGGGCAGTCGATGGAGACGCAGCGGTAGGCAACCTCGCCATCCTCGTGGACCACGGGGCTACCGCACACGGGGCAGACCTCGGGCATGTGCCAGTCAACCGAATCGGCCGGGCGCTTGTCGAGCACCGGGCCCACGACCTCGGGGATTACGTCGCCCGCCTTGTGCACGATGATAGTGTCGCCCTCGCGCACGTTTTTGCGACGGATCTCGTCGATGTTGTGCAGCGTGGCGCGCGCGATGGTGGAGCCGGCGACCGTCACCGGGTCGAACTCGGCGACCGGCGTGAGCACACCGGTGCGGCCCACCTGGATGCGGATTTCGCGCAGGATGGTCTGCTTTTCCTCGGGCGGAAACTTAAAGGCAATGGCCCAGCGCGGCGCGCGGGCGGTAAAGCCCAGGTCGAGCTGCTGCTGAAAGCTATCGACCTTTACGACCACGCCGTCGATGTCGTAGTCCAGGTCACCGCGGTGCTCGAGGGCCTGGGCGCAGAACTCGTGGACCTCGGCCGGCGTGGCGCAGCGTGCCACGTTGGGGTTGACGCTAAAGCCGGCGCTGCGCAGCCAGTCGAGGAACTCGCGCTGGCTGTGGACGTGCAGCGGATCGGTATCGGCGATGGCATAGATAAAGGTGGCAAGATCGCGGCGCGCCGTGATCTTGGGATCCTTCTGACGTAGGCTGCCGGCGGCAGCGTTGCGCGGGTTGGCAAAGGGGTCGCGGCCCTCGGCATCGGCCTCTTCATTCAGACGAACAAAGCTGCCCTTGGGCATGTAGACCTCGCCGCGTACTTCGATGGTACGCTCGCGGTCGGCGCCCATGTGGGCGAGCGCTGCCTCGGACAGGTGCATGGGCACATCCTTGATGGTGCGCACGTTGAGCGACACGTCCTCGCCCGTGGCGCCATCGCCACGTGTGGCCGCACGTACGAAGGTGCCGTTTTGGTAGGTAAGCGCCACACCCAGGCCGTCGATCTTAAGCTCGCAGGTATAGGTGACGCTGCCGGCACCGAGCGCATCCTCGGCGCGCTGGAGCCACGCGTCGAGCTCGTCCAGGTCCATGGCATCGTCCATGGAATACATGCGTGCCATATGCGTGACCGGCGTAAACTGCTCGCTCACGTAGCCGCCCACGCGCTGGGTATAGCTGTCGGGCGTCACCAGGTCGGGGTAGGTCGCCTCGATTTCCCGCAGCTCAACGAGCATTTTGTCGAAGGCGGCGTCCGTGATCTCGGGCGCGTCGAGCATGTAGTAGCGATAGGCGTGGTAATCGAGCTCGTGGCGCAGCTCGGCCGCACGCGCTGCCGCCTGGGCACGGGCGTCGACCGGTGCGGTGGCATCCGCGCTCGCGGGCGTTTCGGTATCGATGTCCACGCCGTCACCAAACAGGCTCGATTGCTCCATAGCGGCACTCCTTCGCTCGATTTCAAACGGATACTAGAGTACCACCGGTCGCAATGAGGCCGAATAGCGGTCTCGAACCGCACCGAATCGGCAGTCGCCAGACTGGAGTGGACAGTTAGTTCAGATACGTATAAATCCTAGAGCTGAATCAGGCACGAACACCCCTGTTTCAACTAATTTGGGCTCCTCGAGACCATGTAAACGTCCCGCTCTCCCTTCCAAACACCCATTCGAGCCCCATCCCAATCAAAAATTGCTCAAAACGCATCCCAAGCTGCCCCAGATTTATACGTATCTGAACTAACTGTCCAGACCATTACGAACCAGGCCTCTTGTCAGCCCCAAGTGATCCGTTTTCCTCCGTCCCCAACGGATCAATAAGAAAAGAGGGGCTGTCCCACACTTGGCAGGACAGCCCCTCTGGCTTCGGCATATGCGAAACGGCTCGCTAGTAGCCCTGGCCGTAGCCTTGACCCTGGCCCTGGCCCTGCTGGCCCAGCAGCTCCTCCAGATACTGGCGCAGCTGCTCGTCGGTAATACCGCCGTTGCCGGTGTCGGTCGAACTGTCGTCCTGCTGCTGGTTCTGCAGCTCCTCGTCGGAGCCCAGCTCGACGGTGACCTTCTTCTCTTCCTTGCCGCGCATGAGCGTGATCTCGACCTTCTCGCCCACCTCGTGGCTGCGCAGCGCGATGATCAGGCCATCGGCGCTCGTGATCTCGTCGTCGCCCAGCTTGGTGATGACGTCGCCCTCCTGAATGCCGGCCTTGGCAGCAGGACCATCCTCGACGACGCTCGCCACATACGCGCCGCTATCGGTGCTCAACTTGTTGGTGCGGGCATTAAGTGCATTGACGCTCGAAAGCGTAGCGCCCATGTACGGATGCACCGGCGTCTTGCCGTCGATGATCTGGTCGGCAATGTTCTTGGCGTAGTTGACCGGAATGGCAAAACCCACGCCCGAGCTGGAGCCCGAGTAGCTCTCGATGAGCGAGTTGATACCCACCAGCTCGCCATTGTCGTTGACGAGCGCGCCGCCGGAGTTGCCCGGGTTGATGGCGGCATCGGTCTGGATCATGTTGGCATAGATGGTATTGCCGCTGGTAGAGCTCATGGCCGTGGAGCGATACAGCGCCGACACGATTCCCGTGGAGACAGACTGCTCGTTGCCGAACGGCGAGCCGATCGCCATAACCCACTCGCCCACGTTGAGCTTGGAGGAATCACCAATCTCGATCGGCGTGAGCTTGGAGGCGTCGGCGTCCTTGAGCTTGATGACGGCCAGGTCGCTCGAGGCGTCGTTGCCCACGAACTCCGCCTCGTAGGTGGTGCCGTCGTCCATGGTCACCACGTACTGGTCGTAACCATCGACCACGTGGTTGTTGGTGAGGATGTGACCCTCGGTATCGAGCACAACGCCCGAACCGACGCTGCCCGAACTATCCGACTCATCAGCAGACTGCGAAAGCGAGCCATTCTGGCTGCCGCTCGAAGTGGCGGTGATGGAAACGACGGAGGGCAGGGCCTTGGCAGAAACGGCCTCGGCCAGCGTGGTGTCCTCGGAATCGATCGTGATCTTTTGCGTCGACGAACCCGAAGCACCCGCCGTCACGGCATTCTTGCCGCCGCCGATATCGAGCGTGCCGCTCATAATGAGCGCGATGACCAACAGGGCGCCGCAGGCGCAGCCGGCGAGCGCTGTAATGAAAATCAGCAGCTTTTTGGTCTTGGTCTTGACCACCGTGTGCTTGTTTACAACCTGCTGACCGCCCAGCGGCTTGCCGGTCTGCGTGTCGTAGGCCTGCACGTAGGGAATGTTGCTGCCGGCAGGCGTCGACTCCACCTGCACACGCGGCTGCTGCTGGGTCTCGCCGGCGTTGCCCGCGTCCTGGGGACGCTGGGAATCGTTCTCGCTCATAGCTGCGATCCTTTCGTCAAATAACCAAAGGCCCGCCAAACATGTGGCGGGCCATCATTGTTCACGTTGAGTTGTACCCCAATATGCGGGCGAACGTGTATGAGAACGCAATCTTTTAGGAAGGCTTAAGTTCTGCTGCAGATTCGAGAGGAACCCGCGCCTGCGTCAAAACCACCACGAAGGTGCCTGTCCCCTTCGTGGTGGAAATCTAGTCCTTAAACAGATAGCCCACGCCGCGGACGGTGGTGATGTGCGCCGCGATCTGCGGACCCACCTTGGAGCGGATGCGTCGGATGTGCACGTCGACGGTGCGCGTGCCGCCGCAGTACTCAAAGCCCCACACGCGGTGCAGCAGCACCTCGCGGCTGTAGGCACGGTTGGGGTGCGTCGCCAAAAAGCTCAGCAGCGAGTACTCCATCAGCGTCAGGTCGATGGGCTCGCCATCGAGCGTCACCTGGTAGGTAGCCAGGTTGATCTCGAGGTTATCGATGTTGAGCACATCGTCGGCGGTAACGGTCTCCTCCTCGCCCATCAAGCGCTGCGCGCGAGCCTTGAGCTCGTTGGGCGTCGCCGTGGGGCACACAAAGTCGGCATGCGCGTGATTGGGCAGGCGCAGGGTGCCGAGCGCCTCGTCGTCGACGATCACCAACATGGGGACGCCGCCGCGATCGTCAAGCCACTTGGCAATCTGATCGATGCGGTCGCTGCGGATGCCATCGGAATCGAGAATCAGCAGGTCAAAGTCGTGCGCCGCAGTCGGCGAATCGGGGGTGGCCAGGCTCACCTCGACCCCCAGGGTGGTCGTCAAGCTGCGGGCAAACTCGTGGAAGCGCGTCGTGCGCGCCATGAACAGGGCACTCTTTTCGGACATATCGGCCTCCAAAGAAATGAGCTCAATCGTACTGGAACAAGCCAGCGCGATTAGGAGTTCGCCAGGTAGTGCTTGATCTCCCACTCGGTGATCGTAGACTCAAACTTATGCCACTCGTCGCGCTTCTTTTTGAGGAAGAAGCTGTGGATATGCTCGCCGAGGGCATCCTTCATAAACTGCGAGTCCTCAAACACGTCGAGCGCCTCTTTGAGCGAACGCGGCAGCGGCGTGTAGCCGGCCTCGAGCATCTGGCGGTCGGTGAGCTTGAGCGTCTCGGCCGTTGCCTCGGGCGGGAGCTCCAGCTTGCGCTCGATGCCGTCCAGGCCAGCCGCCAGCGTGACGGCGTTGACCAGGTACGGGTTGGCCATGGGGTCGGGGCTGCGCAGCTCGATGCGCGTGGACAGCTGCTTGCCGGGCTTGTAGACCGGGATGCGGACCATACTCGCGCGGTTGCGCAGGCCCCACGTGGCGTACTGCGGCACGGAGTCGCCGCCGGTAGTAATGCGCTTGTAGGAGTTGACCGTGGGGTTGGTGATGGCGCTGATCTCGCGCGCGTGCGCCAAGATACCGGCCATGTAGTGTTTGGCGATGTCGGAGAGATGGTATCTCTCGTCGTCCTCGCCCCAAAAGACGTTGTTGCCGTCGTGGTCGAATAGCGACTGGCACAGGAACATAGCACTGCCGTCCTCGCCTGCCAACGGCTTGGGCATAAAGGAGGCGTGGCAACCGCTCTCGTAGGCCTGCTGCTTAATGATGAGTTTGGCAGTGGTGATGGCGTCGGACATGCTCAGGGCCTCGGCGTGGCGCAGGCTCATGCCGTGCTGTGAGCGACCGGCGGCATGGAAGGTGTACTCCACGGGCACGGACATCTTCTCGAGCGTGAGGACCGTGTTGCGGCGCAGGTCGCGAGCGGCATCGCTCACCGAAAGATCGAAGTAGCCCACGTTGTCGAGCGGCTCGGGGGTGTGCTCGTCGGGGAAGTAGTAATACTCCAGCTCGGCACCCACGTTGAGCAGATAGCCAGCCTTCTCGGCCTTGCGGAACATGCGGCGCAGGGCATCGCGCGGGTCGCCGGCAAACGGCTTGCGATCGGGAGTGCACACATCGCAGAACACGCGGGCGACGCCGTTGTGGCTCGGGCGCCACGGCAGGATCTGAAAGGTCGAAGCATCAGGGAATGCGAGCATGTCGGCTTCCTCGGGCGTGGCAAAGCCCTCGATGGCGGAGCCGTCAAAGCCAATACCCTCCTCAAAAGCGACTTCGAGGTCCTCGGGGCTAATGGCAAAGTTCTTGAGGCGGCCGAGAATGTCGACAAACCACAGACGCACAAAGCGGATGTCACGCTGCTCTACGGAGCGGAGTACGTAATCGATGTTCTGCTGGTTCATGTCGCTCCCCTTTCTTTCGGGCGGGTTTCGACTGGTCTATATCGCAGATACTATCGCAGAAAAATGTTTCCGCAGGGTTAAAGCGTATCAAGCGCTCAAAAAACGTGCGCGAACAGGCAGTTGCGAACGAGCGGCTAACGTGAGGTCGATGCGCGGTATTCGATGCGGCCGGGGATCTCGATGCGTTTGGGCGCCAGCTTTGCGGCCTCGCCCACGGTGGTGGTAACGACGTCGATGCGCTCGGACAGGCGCTCGACTACGCGCTCGGCAATGGTAAGGGTGTCTTGCGCGGCCGTGGTCACACCGCCAAAGAGCACATGGTTCCAGGGATAATCGTCAAACGTCGCGATCTTGAGCCCAGCCGGCAACGAGGGACCAAGCTGCGCCAGTGTCTCGGTCAGACGCAGGAAGACCAGGCCGTTGACGGCAATGAGGCCGAGCTTTTTGCCGGCATAGTCGCAGATGGTCTCGTCCAAGCGACCGACGCCCGTGGCGCCCCCGTCGGCCAGGGTGACGACCTCGCCCGCAAGGCCGCGGTGCGAAAGCTCGTCGGCAAAAGCCTCGGCGCGCTCGCGACGCACGGGGCTGTCATCGCTTGCCTCGGTGAGCAGGCACAGGCGCTCGCTGCCAGCGGCAGCCAAGGCGTCTACCAAGCCGGCAACCAGCTCGCGGTTGTTAGATGTCACCAGATCGACACCGCCGGCGGCAACATCGCGGTCGAGCAGCACAACAGGCAGACGTCCCGCTGCCGCGGCGATCGCCTCGTCATTGCCTCCGCAGGTGTTGACGACCAGGCCGTCCACGCCGGCATCGATAAGTCTGGTGAGCGACTCCGCTTCCTTAGCGGGGTCGTTACCACTAATGGCCGTCATGAGCGAGCAGCCGCGCGCGGCGGCGCTGGCGGAAAGCCCTTCGAGCATGGCGCTCGAGAACGGGTTGGCGATGTCGGCCAGGATCACGCCGATGAGGTTGGTGCGCGAGCTGCGCAGATTGCGCGCGGCGGCACGCGGGCGATAGCCGGTGCGCTCGATAACCGCTGCGATGCGAGCACGGGTTTCCTCGGTCATCTGCCCGGGGCGGTTATTGAGATAGCGCGAAACCGTGGCCGGACTCACGCCCGCCTCGGCGGCAATGTCCTTGATTCTCATCTGCGCCATAGCGCACCCCGTTTCCCATTTGTCGGCGGTCTGAGCCATTTTAGGCATTTTTTTAAAAATCTCGGTTGCAAAACGCTGTAGGTGAGTATACTACAACTCGAAACGAAACCGATTTCGTAAACCGATTTCGGCAAGCGTTGGCACGGAGGTGCAAAGACGCACCCTACCGTCTTGGCACCTCCGTGCCAACGCCATATCAAAGGTGTACGCACGAGTAAAAGGAGCTGCGCGACCATGGGTAAAACGGTTCTTACCTTCGGCGAGATCATGATGAGACTCTCACCCAAAGACCACCTGCGTATTGAGCAGGCAACCGAGTTTGACGTCCGCTACGGCGGCGCCGAGGCCAACACTGCGCTTTCCCTGGCCTACCAGGGCGACAAGGCCGCTTACGTCTCCGTTGTCCCGGCCAACCGTCTGGGCGAGTGCGCCCTGCGTTCGCTGAAGGCCTACGGCGTCGACACCACGCGCGTCGTGCGTCAGGGCGACCGTCTTGGCTCCTATGTGTTTGAGGTCGGCGCCTCGCAGCGCGGTAACGGTTGCGTCTACGACCGCAAGTACTCTGCCATCAACATGGCCAAGCGCGACGTCTTTAACTGGGACGAGATCCTCAAGGGCATCGATGTCTTCTATTTCTCCGGCGTGACCCCCGCCGTCTCCGATGAGATGGCCGCCGCCTGCAAGGATGCGCTCGCCGCCTGCCGCGCCAAGGGCATCACCACCGTGTGTGACGTGAACTATCGCGGCAAGATGTGGTCGCCCGAGAAGTCGCAGGCCACCATGAAGGAACTCCTGCCGCTCGTCGACATCTGCATCGCCAACGACGAGGATGCGCCTGCCGGCCTTGGCATGACCTGCGTCTCTGGCTCCCTTTCCCACGGCATCGAGGAGCGCGACACCTACGTCGAGATGGCCCGCCAGATCTGCGCCGAGTACGGCTGCAAGAAGGTCGCCTCGGTCGTCCGCAACATCTCCTGCGTCGAGCGCTCCATCTGGATGGGCATGCTCTTTGACGCCGAGAGCGGCGAGCACTGGTTCTCCCCTGCTCACGATGTACACGTGCTTGAGGGTGTTGCCGCCGGCGACGCTTTCAACGCCGGCCTGGTCCACGCCCTCATCAACGACTTCGATCCGCAGGCTGCCGTCAACTACGCGATTGCGGCTTCGATCCTCAAGCTCACCATCAAGGGCGACTCCAACTTGGTGACCGCAGACGAGATCGCAGCCGTGGCATCAGCCGCCGACGGTGGCACCCGCGTCGCGCGCTAGTCCGTCTCCATTCCGCGGGCCGCAGCTTTCCAATCCCATACCCCTGCGGCCCGCTCCCCGATTCCTCCGGCCGGGCAAAACCACCAGTCCCATTCCGGTTTTGTCTGGCATTCCCTACACGACTGGTCGAGCAGCCGGTTTTGGAATTGCTTGAACCCCAAGCAGTGCCTCCGATAACCAATCCAAAATCGGCTCCTGACCAGCACATTTGGCAATCACGCGCCCATGCGCGCCACACATCGAAAGGAACATCATGTTCGATCAGTTCTATACCACGCTTGAGTCCCTGGGCATCGTGCCGGTCGTCGTGCTCGACAAGGTCGAGGACGCCGCTCCGCTCGCCCACGCCCTTATGGCAGCTGGCATGAAGTCCGCCGAGGTCACCTTCCGCACCGCCTGCGCCGCCGAGTGCATCGCCGCTATGGCCGAGGCCGAGCCCGAGATGTGCGTTGGCGCCGGCACTGTCCTGACCGTCGAGCAGGTTGAGCAGGCCCGCGCCGCCGGTGCCAAGTTCATCGTCTCCCCGGGTTACAACGAGGACGTCGTGAAGCATTGCATCGACATCGAGCTGCCCGTCCTTCCCGGCACCGTGACCCCTTCCGAGGTCACCGCAGCCGAGAACCTGGGCCTCAAGGTCACCAAGTTCTTCCCCGCGTCCCAGTATGGCGGCCTGAACACCATCAAGGCCCTCGCCGCTCCGTTTGTCGGTCACCGCTTTATGCCTACCGGCGGCGTGAGCACCGCCAACGTCGAGGAGTACCTGAGCTCCTCCGCCATCATCGCCTGCGGTGGCACCTGGATGGTCAAGCCGGCCCTGTTTGCCGACGGCGACTTCTCCAAGGTCGAGCAGATCGCCCGCGAGGCCATGGACGTCGTCAAGAAGGTCCGCGGCTAGGTTTAGCTCTCTATCGTGAAAGGGGGCGTGCCCTAGACCTCGCCCCCTTTCTTTTAAAGCGGCTCGGAAGCGCGCCGTTTCCGTCACGAACAAGAACCAAAACCGTCTTGTATGCTGATAGAACGTGACGGAAGCGACACGCCCCCGAGCCGCTTTGTATAATCGGCTGGCAGTCGCGCTCAACTGAGCCACTTCGGTAAAAGCCGAGCCATCAAAACAGCTGCGGCGCCGTCTGGAGGAATGGACCCTTGCTTCCGGTCTTTTCCTCCAAGCGGTGCCGCAGCTTTGTGCCCCGGTTACGCCCCAACGCAGTTGCGGTGAAATAGGGACTGTTTGCGCCACCTAGGCCGCAAAACAGTCCCTATTTCACCGCAACTTATATGGGGATTGATTAGATGGCCGAGTCTTTGGACAGCTCAAAATAGTCGGGATGCAAGGCGATAACCGGACCTTGCTCTTCGGGCATCAGGTGCAGGTGTGTCTCTGCCAGATAGCTCGCCGCGTCGGTATCGCCCCTCTTAATGGCCTCGAGAATCCGGCGATGCTGCCGACGAATCGGCTCCCAATCCAGATCCTGTGACACCATACGCAACCAGTTGTATCGCTCAAAATGCGTGTTGATGCTCTTCATCCAATCCCACAACATGTGACGACCGGCAATCTCAAAACATGTCTCATGGAACAGGTTATCCAGGTCAAAGAAACGGCGCGTTTCGCCATGGTCGAGCGACTCGGACTCGGCAAGAATCTGCTCGAGCCGATGCTTTTGCTCGGGCGTGGCGGCCGAGCAACATTTAATAAGCACGCTTCGCTCGAGTTTCTCGCGCAAGAAGCAAGCGTTCTCGGCGCGCTCCATGCTGATTTTCGAGACATAGGTGCCGCTTTTGGGACGCGTTTCCACCAGCTCCTGCTCACGCAGGCGCACAAAGGACTCGCGAATGGGCGTGCGCCCGATTCCCGTCTCCTTTTCCAGGCCAATCGCCGAAAGACGCGTGCCGGGTTTGAGCTCGGCATAGATAATCTTGGAGCGCAATGCGTTGTACGCCTGGTCTTGCAGGCTCTGATAATGCTGCTGTTCCATAAAGCCCTCGGATAAGTCCTCGGTTAGTCGAATACCACCATGCAATACTATCGCATCCCCCGCCCCCTCATAAGTTGCGGTGGAATAGTTCCTGTTCAAGGCCTTCAGCAGCAAAAACAGGAACTATTCCACCGCAACTACAGCCAACGAGTTGTTGCGATTAGGTGAACGTTCACCTTTTTATTGTTTTTCTCTTCGCAAATAAAATCCCGTGCGTATACTTAGGCTCAAACGAAACCGATTTCGTTGAGCGTGGGCAATATGATGCTAAGACGCACCCTACCATCTTGGCATCTTATCGCCCACGCAATGCCATTTGCTTTCTTCCCGTCTCGTTGGACCTTTAGTCCCATTCCGGCACAGCGAGACACTTCCTAGACGACTGACCGTGGGGCCGGCTTTTCTGCTTTTGCAGCAGTGCCTCCGATAACCCTCTTTTGCCGGCCCGGGTCAGCTTTTTCACACAACCGAAAGGACGGGTAGCAACATGCGACCGCTCATCATCATGCATGGCGAGAACATCGACTGGTGCCATACCGTCATCAGAATGCTGATGTATCTGGTGGGCGTTGCAGTACTGGCACTCGGTATGAGTCTCCAGACGGCATCCGGCCTGGGCGTCGCCGCGCTCACGTGCTTTGCCACAACCCTATCCATGCTCACTGGCAAGACGCTCGGCTTTTGGATCACCGCAACCTACGTCGCCTACATCGTGGCGCAATTAGCCATCTTGCGAAGCGAGTTCCAGCCGCGCATCCTGCTCGAGTTGTTCTTCTCAACGCTGATTGGCGGCTTGACCGACCTCTTCATGGCGGTCAACCCACTGCATCCCACGGCACTCCCCACACAGATTGCGACCATGCTGCTCTCCCTCGCTGTCACCGCATTTGACGTAAGTCTCGTCGTCAACATGGGCGTTGTCCCCAACGCGCCCGACGGCTTGGTGCAAGTCATTGCCGAAAAGCTTAAACGCCGCTTTGGTGACGTAAAAGTCGTGTTTGACTGCTCACATGTCGCCGCCTCGCTCGCGTTGTCGCTGATCTTTATGTACAACCTGGGCGGCTTTGGCGTCACGACCGCCATCTCGGCACTGTTCCTGGGCCATGTCATCAACGTTGCCAACAAGCTGTTCGCCCAGCGCTTTATCCGCGCGGCATTCGGAAAATAGCACCACCGTAAGAACCCGCGAACAGCGCTATACGTTGCTATATCTCACTATACTTTGCTATATCTTGCTATATCTTGCTATACTTTGCTATATCTTGCTATATCTTGAGCAAAGGTGGCTCACATGCAAACAAACCCTTTTAAGCCCACAGCAGGTAAAACACCTCCCACGATTATCGGCCGCGAAGATGTGCTCGAAGAATTCAATGAGGGCCTCGTCAACGGGCCTGGTGCCCCGGGGCGCCTAATGCGCATAGCCGGCGTCCGTGGAACGGGCAAGACGGTCCTCCTTGACGAGTGCTCACGTTTGGCGCAAAGCCGTGGCTGGACGGTCATAAAAGAGGTCGCAACCGAGGGACTTTGCCAACGCATTCTCGAACAGCTGCAGCCCAAATTCCAGGCCAAACACGCCAGATTTGAGCCCACCGTAGCTGGCATATCCATCGGCAGCATAGACATTGAGCGAATCGGTCCATCGCTACGCGACGCCATGAGACAGACAATATCCAAGAATGAAAATGGCCTGCTCATCACTCTCGACGAGGTTCAAGACGCAGAGCACGATGAGGTCCGAACGCTCTCCATTGCGATTCAGCAGGTTATCGGCGAAGACCTTGATATCGCCTTTGTTTTTGCGGGGCTGCCTTGGATGATTGAAAGCATCATCAACGGAAAGACACTTACGTTTTTGCGCCGTGCCCTCCCCTTTGACCTGAAGGCTGTGGCAGTAACCGAAGTGTCGTACTCCCTCGAGGAAACCATTGAAGCGTCTGGCATGGAGTTGCAGCCAGGTATTGCCGGCCAACTTGCCGAGGCAACGCAAGGTTATCCTTTCATGATCCAACTCGTTGGATACTACGCATGGCAGTTGGCAAGACGCGCACATACACCGATTATTGGAGAAGAAGAAGCCGAGCGCGGCATTGCAACGGCACGCGAACGCTTCTGTGCCATGGTGATTGAGCCCGCGCTACAGCGCATTCCGCCCACGTGCATCGCTTATCTGCTGAGCATGGCATCTTTGGGGCAGACGAGCTCGACCAGCATGGTTGCCGATGCCCTAAACAAAACGCCTCAACAGGTGAGTTCCGTCCGCAGCCGCCTGTTAAGAGAATCGATTATCGAGGCTCCCTCGTACGGCAAGGTCTCATTTGCCATCCCCTACATGCGCGACTATCTCTACGAGCACAAAGCCGAACTGGAAGTTGAACTGTAGAAACGGCAACTGCCCTGCAAGACGAAAACCGTTTTCGTACGGATTTAAAGCAGACGTAAACGATTTTCGTCTTGATTGGCGTACGGAATTAAGACGTAAATTGCGCTTTCGTACGCTTATTACCAGACGCAAATTGTTTTCGTCCGGCCATGCGTCCCCAATCTAGACGAAAAGAGCCCCGAGCTCGGGGCTCGATGTAAGTTCTAGGGTGTCAGAAGTTACATCAGCCGCTTACGACCACTCTGTCTATCTCTCCGAGCGGGACGGGCGCCGATGCCCTGATCTCTGCCATGTCGAGGTGCGAGATCAAATCCTTGGCGCGCTCGCCGGAGTGGTATGCCTTGTTCGGCGCCACCTTCCTGTAGAGCTTCTTGAGCTTCGTCTTCCCCTTGTTGCCCGGCGGCATCTCCGTCTCAGGTGGCAGCCCTAGGAAGGACAGGACGCCGGGCAGGTCGCACAGCATCACGTCCTCGATGTCGGCCTTGGCCGCCAGGTCGACGACTCTCTGCGCTGTCGGCGAGATGTTCGGGGTGCTGCTACCGCCCGCTGGTTCGGAAGCTGGCGGGCAGTAGCGGCAGTAGCGGTGTGGCTCGATAGGCCCGAATATCCGTAAGGAAGGTGCTCGCTCTCATATGTGCTGATATGCCTCGCCTCGCGAACCTTGGGATGCTTCCTGAGGTAATCCCTCAATTCGAGCCACTCTTTATGCTCATAACGCTTCGAAATCGTTTCCCCGTCGACAGCTTCCTTCACATAATGGTATGTTCGAACGCCTTCGAACTTGCCGAACCCGTTCTCGACGCTGAAGTTTCTGAACCAGCGCGAAAACCCATTCAGGTCCATGAAGTTGACTTGGGGATGCCTGTCTTTCGTTCGTTCGAATGAGTGGACGAGCGGAGTGCCTTTGACTTGTTCCAGGCCGAAGGCTTCCATTTCGCGGGCCTACTCCTTTTTCCAGAATTCGAGATACGACGTCAGCGTCTCGCTTATCGAGATCCTCCGCACGCTTTTCTTGCTTTTGGGCGAGCGAACGCTTCGATCGGCCGCGAACTGCTGCTCAATGAGGATGCTTCTGTTCTCGACGGAGACATCGGACCACGTCATCCCGAGGGCTTCTGCCCTTCTCATGTCGGTGTCGAGCATGAGCATCACGCATGTGATGTGCGCGTCCGGTTCTCGATTGAGTAGGATGTCGAGTAGGCGAGCGGCGTGATGGTTCCTTCGCGGTTGTCGTGGAACTTTTTTGCGTACGAGCCGACGGTGTCCCTCGATTTTTGGACGTAGGTGCCGCTGTTGAGTTCTGCCTTGTAGGCTTCGAGTGCGGCGTCGACCTCTCGGCTTTTGGTGGTATGTATGGTCTGCCACGGCGAATAGCGGTATTTGCCCGTGACCGGATCCTTGCCGAGGCTGTGACGGTAGCGCCACGTGTATTTGTCGCGGCGTTGCTTCGTTCCTTTGCCTATGACGAGAGGTCGGTCGTTCATCGTGTTCCTTGCCTGAAGTGCCTGAGAATCGCGCTCGGTTGCGCGGAATGGCGCAAAGGGCTGGGGCGGGTGGGCATTACCCTTGGTGGTGGGCCCTGCGTGGGGTCACACCCCAAGGGTAATGCTCCGCCTGACCGCTTTCAAGCTCGTTGTGGGTCGAATTTGGGTCGAATTATTCCGCGTACTTTTCTTTCGTAAATCTATGAAAACATCAAATGACCTGGAGTTATATTGACTTCAATTTGGGTCGAAATGTCTGAATGAAACAACGTCGTAGCGACCTCATAACCCGAAGGTCGGTGGTTCAAATCCGCCCCCCGCGACCATGAAACTTCAGGTCGAAAGCATAAAAGCTCCCGACCTTTTTCTTTGTCTAGGGGTTTCGGCATCTCTCGTTCTTTGGGTACCTCGAGGCGGGCAATCAGATAGATGCTTACGAGTATCATAGGGTCTTTTTACGTCGCGGTCGTGTCTCGTACTGGTGCGCCGCTCTTTGTGGGACGTGTCACTTTGCCATAGGTTGTCCGGCGGCGGGGCGCAGGTCGTTCCCCGTGGCGTCGCTCCTTTCGACGCTACGCTGCCTGGCTACTCGTTCCACTGGTGCTTTTTCATGTCGACGCAACCGTTGTCTCGGAAGGCGACTCCTTCCTCCGTCAGTAGTGCTCGCTGGTCGGGGAAGTTTGGCGCGAGGCGTCCCGCGTGGTTGACGACGCGGTGGCAGGGATAATCGCCGTAGCGATCCGCCTCGCTCAGCACCGCTCCGACCAGGCGAGAGTTTTTCTCCCTGCCGATGAGGCGCGCTATCTGACCGTACGAGGCGACGCATCCCGCCGGAATCCCTGCCACGACGGAGAGAATCTCATAAACCAAATCTTCGTCCAGGACTTTTCCCATCGTATCGCTCCCGTGTTCGCTTTTGCCTTCGGGGGCGCGGCGCCGATCACCCGTGCTGCGATTTTCGCAGCTCCCCTTACCGAAGCATCGAGGGAAAGCGCGTGCGTGTCAAGGTTGTCTGGTCCAGTTGCTGGCTCGATGCCTCGAGATGTTCGCCTCAAGTGCGACCTGCCCCTATTGGAAAAGGATGCCGAAGATGTATTTGGTGATGGCGGAGCGGCGGATGACCCCCACGAGTTTGCCCTCGTCATCAACCACAGGAAGCTTCTTGAACTTCTTCTTCGCCAGCAGCGCGGCGACGCGGGCGATGCTCTGCTCGGGACGGGCACACACTACCTGGCGCGTCGCGAAATCCATGACGCAGCGATCCTTCAGGTCTTCGATGCGCTGCTCAAGGCTCTGATCGTCGAAGTACAGCATGGACGCGTCGCCGCCCGTGAAGATGGTGTGAGCGCGATGCTGCGCGATGGCTCCCATGACATCGCCGTCGGAGATGAACCCGACCACCTGGTTGCGCTCATCGATTACGGGCATGCTGCTCACCTCGTTTTCGGCGAGCATGCGCACCACGTCGGAAATCGTGCAATCCTGCGTGCAGGTGAACGGCTCTTCAATCATGATGCTCGAAACGGGCGTCCCCTCGAGCTCGAGCGGGATGCGCTCGGACAGAATCTCGGACATCGCTTATGCCTCCTTCGTTTTCGGTGCGGTTTTCTTGGTGCGCACGCTGAATATGGCGCAGATAAGGGAAACGAGGCCGATTGCCGCGCACACCTTGTAAGCGACGCCCGCGCCCACGGCGGTGGCTACTTGGATGCTCGCATCGACGCCGGCCGACGCGGTGACGCTTGTCATGACCGTGATGATGAGCGCCGTGCACAAACCGCCGGCGACCTGGCGGCCGGTGTTCGCGATGGCGTTGCCGTGGGCGATCATGTCATTTTTCAAGGCATTGACACCCCATGTGTTCACCGGCATGTTCGCGAGCGACTGGCCGGCGGACTGCAGCATGCAGAACAGCGCAACCACCAAGATGGGCGTGTTTACCGTCGAAAGCGAGAGCAGGAACAGGGCGCCGGTCATGAGGGCCAGGCCGACGATCGAGATGGCACGCGGACCGAACTTGTCGAACACCACGCCGGAGATAGGGCTGATGATGATGCCCACCGCCGCGGCGGGAAGCATGGCCATGCCGGTTTCGAAGGCCGAAGCGCCAAGCGAGGTTTGCAGCAGCAACGGCAACAGCGTGTTGGTGACCAGGCATGCGGCGTTGATGAGCGTGACGATGATGGCGGCCACGCGGAACTCGCGCGTCTTGAGCGTGCCCAGTTGAAGCAGCGGGTCCTCGATTTTGCCCTGGCGTACGACGAACAGCACCAAGCACACGACACCCGCGACGATCGAGCCGAGCACCACGGGGTTGCCCCAACCCATCGACGAGGCGCTCGAGAACCCGTAGAGAAGTCCGCCGAAGGCGATGGTGGAGAGGACGACCGAGGGCAGGTCGAGCTTGGGGTTCTTCAGCTCGCCCACGTTTTTCAGCATGAACACGCCCAGCACCAGCACGAGAATTGCGAGGGGGACGATGGCGCCGATCATGGTGCGCCAGCCGTACGTGTCGATCACCGCACCGCCTACGACGGGGCCGACCGCGGGACCCGCCGACATGACGATGCCCGCCATGCCCATAGCCGTTCCTCGTTTCTCGACGGGGAACACCAGCATGGGAACCACCGAGACAAGCGGCATGAGCACGCCTGAGCCCGCCGCTTGCAACACGCGACCGATGATGAGGAACAGGAAATCAGGGGCTGCGGCGCACAGCAGCGTGCCCAGCGCGAACACCAGCGTCGCCCCGAAGAATAGCGCGCGGGTGCTGAACTTGTCGATAAGGAACGCCGAAACGGGGACCATGATGCCGCTCACCAGCGGGTATATGGACATGATCCACTGGGCAGTCGAGGCATCGATGGCGAAATCGGACATGATGACCGGCAGCGCAGGCGACATCACCGTTTGGTTCAGTAGCGCCAAGAAGGCACCCAGGACGACGACCGCGACGATGCGGATCTGGGTACCGGTAATGCGCCCATTGGCGGGCGCGACCGTACAATTATCAGACATAAGCTTCCTTCGTATCTATTCGATTCTTCGCCGAAGGCGCGCCGGCCCACGGGCGAAATAACATGCACGTGCTATGCGTGCATCAGATACGACAGGAAGAAAGCGGCTGCTCAGAGCGCACTTGGGGAACAACAGGAGAGGCCCCGTATACCAGGGGCCGCCGAATTGCGATGTATGCTTTGGTCAAATCCTTCATAGCGGGGAGGTATTCTAGCAGCCGTCTTCGCCCCTTTCAAGGGATGTAACCCAGACGTTGATTTTCTTCACCGAGGCGCCATCGTTGACGGGTGGCGTGCTTCTCTATCGCCACACCGCGGGGCGAGGGAACGCCGCGGCGAGCTTGTACATCGGCTATGTGTGCAGCTGCGAGCGTGTCGCCGGCGCGCGCTGGGCGCCAGTCCGATCCGGCCGACTCTTGCCGACGGTCGGTCGCCGTCCTCCTCCATCTCCGCCTGCTCTGTTTTTGCTCGGCTCCCTTGTCGTATCATGGACGGACGAGAATTGAGCGAAGACGGTACGTATGAACATCCAGATATTCGGCACGAAGAAAAGCTTCGATACTAAGAAGGCGCAGCGCTATTTCAAGGAACGTCGTGTGAAGTTCCAGTTCATCGACTTGAAGGAAAAGGGGATGAGCAAAGGCGAGCTCGAAAGCGTGGCGCGCGCCGTCGGCGGGATCGACGCTGTGATCGATCCAAAGGCGAAAGATGCCGACACGGTTGCGCTCGTACAGTATCTTGCTGCCGACCAGAAGTTCGAAAAGGTGCTCGATAACCAGCAGATTCTTCGTGAGCCCATCGTTCGCAACGGCCGCCAGGCAACCGTTGGCTACGAGCCTGACGTGTGGAAGGGCTGGGAATAAAGTGAAGCGCCCACGCCCGTGGTTTTATCCACGGACGCGGGCGCTTGCGTAAGACGTCTCTTGTCGTTTGAGTGGAGCGCCCCGGCGGCGCTGAACAACGCGCCCCGGTGACGTGGCTCGGGGCTCTTTGTGCCGCGCATCTATGAGAGGAGATATTTGATGCGCATGGGCGCTACTCCATGTAGCCACCCTGAATGGCGGAAACCGCATGCTCGGTAAAGAACTTGAGCGTGCCGGAGGTATAGCGATTAGTCTTGGGCTTCCAAGCGGCTCGACGCTCGGCCAGGACGGCGTCGACCTCGGCCGGCTCCATCTTCTTGCCGGCGATGCCCACGATAGACAGCGAGCGCTCGGGAATGTTGATCTGGATAAGGTCGCCCTCCTCGATCAGGGCAATCGGGCCGCCCACGGCAGCCTCGGGCGAAACATGACCGATAGCCGGGCCCTTGGAGGCGCCGGAGAAGCGGCCATCGGTGATCAGGGCAATGCTCGCACCCAGCTCGGGATCGCTGGCGATAGCCTCGGTGGTGTAGAACATCTCGGGCATACCGGAACCCTTGGGGCCCTCGTAGCGAATGATAACGGCATCGCCGGGCTTGACCTCGTGCGTCAAGACGGCGTGAATGGCGTCCTCCTCGCAGTCGAACGGACGGGCCTTGAGCGTAGCCTGGAACATCTCGCGCGGAACAACCGTGTGCTTGACGACGGCGCCCTCGGGAGCAAGGTTGCCGTGAAGGATGGCGATGGAGCCGTCGGTACCAAAGGCCTGGTCAAACGGGCGAATGATGTCCTCGCGCTTGAGGTTCCACTTCTCCAGGTAGCGGCCGCACTTCTCGTAGTAACCGTTGTTCTTGAGGCCCTCGAGGTTCTCGCCGAGAGTCTTGCCGGTGACGGTCATAACGTCGAGGTGGAGCATCGACTTGATCTCCTCCATGATGCGCGGCACGCCGCCCGCATAGTAGAAGAACTGCGCCGGCCACTCACCTGCGGGACGGACGTTAAGCAGGTAGTGGGCGCCACGGTGCAGGCGATCGAAATCGTCGGCGGACATCTCGATGCCAAACTCGCGGGCGATCGCGGGGATGTGCAGCAGCGAATTGGTGGAACCGGAGATGGCGCCGTGGACCATGATGAGGTTCTCGAAGGACTCTTTGGTCACGATGTCACGCGGACACAGGTTGTGCTCGGAGAGCCACACGGACTGACGGCCGGCCTCGCGCGCAAACTCACGCAGATCGGAGCTGGTTGCGGGCAGCAGGGCCGTGCCGGGGAGCATAAGGCCCAGGGCCTCGGCGGTAACCTGCATGGTCGACGCGGTGCCCATAAACGAGCAGGCACCGCAGCTGGGGCATGCGCTGTGCTTGGCAAACTCAAGCTCCTCGCGGGAAATCTCGCCGCGCTCGTAGCGGGCAGAAATCGCGCCGAGCTGCTCCAGGGTCAGCAGGTCAGGACCGGCATCCATGACACCGCCGGTAACGACGATGGAGGGGATGTTGATGCGGCCCATGGCCATGAGGTTCGCAGGCAGGCCCTTATCGCAGCTGGCGACAAAGACGCCGGCGTCGAACGGGGTGGCCTTGGCATGGATCTCGATCATGTTGGCGATCATGTCGCGGCTGGGCAGCGAGTAGTTGATACCATCGTGGCCCTGGGCCTCGCCGTCGCAGATATCGGTGCAGAAGTAACGGGCACCGTGACCGCCAGCCTCGGCAACGCCGGCACGGACCTCCTCGACCAGCTCAAACAGGCCGGCAGAACCCGGGTGCGAGTCGCCAAACGTCGACTCGATAATGACCTGCGGCTTGTCCAGGTCCTCGATGGACCAGCCAGAGCCCAGGCGCAGCGGGTCCATCTCGGGGCTGATGGTGCGAAACTTGCCGGAACGCGGCTGCAGCTTGGCAACCAGGTCGGCTGCCTCCTGCTGAATCTGTACCTTGGTCTTCTCGTCCATGATGCTCTCCTCTTTTGATTTGAACGGTTGTACCAATCGTTGGTTAATGAATCAGGTGTAAATGGGTACCGAGCGATGCACTCGGCGGAAGATGCTTAGCTACGCGAACTAGGCGAAGAACGAGATCACCAGGGCGCAGGCAAGACCCGAAAGGCCGATGAGCGTCTCCATAACGGTCCAGGACTTGAGGGTTGTCTTCTCATCAATCTCCAGGAACGAGGAGCACATCCAAAAACCGGCATCGTTGACGTGCGAGAGGGCCGTGGCACCGCCGCAGATAGCAAGACAGATAGCGGCACGCATGAGCACAGAGGCTCCGGCAACCGCAGGCATGGCGGCCATAATGCCCGATGCCATGGTCATAGCGACGATGGAGCTGCCGACAGAGGCACGCACCATGACGGCAATCAAAAAGGCAACGACCACCAAAGGCAGCGGTGAGGCCTCGAGCATAGGGCCGATAACCTGGCCCAAGCCGCAGTCCTGCAGCATCCAGCGAATGACGCCGCCACAGGCGATAACCAGCAAGATCATGCCGACGGGCTTAAGAGAGCGGTCGAGCAGGGCCTTGAGCTCGGCGCCGGAGTAGCCGCGGCGCGCGCCCAGCAGATACATCGCGACGAGCGTGGCAAGCGTCAAAGCGACAAACGGCTTGCCCAGGAAGGCGAGAATCGAGGCGAGCTCGACGGGCATGGGGATATAAGAAGACAGCGTGCCCAGCAAAATCAGACAAAGCGGCGTGAGCACGATGGCAAGCACCATACCAAAGGAGGGAAGCTCCTTTTCGTCGCTCGCGCCCTCGGCAGAGGTAAAGTGCTCCGGAACATCGGTAAAGATTCGACCGCCGACGTTGCGGCCCCAGATGACGCCAGCGATTGCCATGGCGATGAAGGCGGTGGGGATACCGACAAGAATCATGGTGCCCAGGTCGACGCCGAGCGTGCCGGCGACCAGAACCGACCCGGCCGATGGCGGCACAAACGCATAGCCAGCGGCAAGTCCCGCGAGCAACGCGATGCCGTAGTAGAGCGTCGACTTTTTGGTCTGAGATGCCACGCTAAACGCAAGCGGAATCAAAACGACCACGCCGGCCTCAAAGAACACCGTAGTACCGATGACCAGACCGGTAATGCCCAGCGCCCAGCTAGAATGACCCTGCCCAAAGGTATCGATGAAGGTTTGGGCAATCTTTTTGGCGCCGCCGCTCTCTTCAAGAATCTGGCCAAACATCGAACCCAAACCAATGAGCAGGGCGATGTTTTGCAGCGTGGTGCCCACGCCCTTGGTGACAGTGTCCGCCACCAGGTCGAGCGGCATACCGGCGCCGATGCCGATCGCGAGCGCCGAGACCATCATCGAAAGCACGGGATGCAGCTTGAACTTAATGATGAGCGCAAGCAGCAGCGCAATGCCCACGATGGCGGCGATGACCAGCCTGGTGGGATCGGCCATAAACGTTGGGTCTGACATCTTTCCTCCAATTCATCAGACCTTTTGAATTCGTCTGATGACTATAGCGTATTTTCAATAGGTCTGATGTTTAAAAGGGAAACTTTTTCGAAATACATCTGATGTATTTGCTGAACGATCTGTTTTTTACGGTAAACGGCCACTTACAGTTCTCCATTGTCGGAGCGAACCACCGCGGCTTCTGTTAAATGAGCTAGAATAGCTCTGATGAATTCTTTTGATATGAGGTGAAGCGTGGCACGAGCCGATTCGGGACTCCCCGAGCAGATTTCGGAGAAAATTATTCAACTGATCCTGGATGAGCATCTTGAGCAAGGCGACCGCCTGCCCAAGGAGGCTGTGCTCGTCGAGCGCCTGGGTGCTGGCAGGAGCACCGTACGCGAGGCTATGAAGCTGCTGCAGTCGCGCAACATCGTGCGCATTAAGCAGGGCTCGGGCACCTATGTGGCATCAAACCCCGGCGTTGCCGACGATCCGCTGGGCTTTACCTTTATCGATGACAAGAGGCGCCTGGCACGCGACCTGCTCGAAGTGCGCTTTATGATCGAGCCGCAGATGGCCAGCATGGCCGCAGAGCACGCGACCGACGATCAAATCATCTGCATTAAAGAGCTTTGCGATGAGTCCGAGCACTTGGCCGCGCGGGACGAAGACTATTCTGCCGCCGACACCGCGTTTCACATCGCAATTGCCGAAAGCTGCGGCAACCTCGTCGTTCCCCGCCTAATGGGCGTGCTCAAGGCGTCTGTCCCCCTGTTTATTGACGTGACCGGCAAAAAGCTGGTTGAGGAAACCATCCGCACCCACCGTGGCGTGGCCGACGCCATCGCCGCGCGCAATCCCACCGCAGCGCACGACGCGATGTACCTGCATCTGGTGTACAACCGCAACATGATCGCAGAGGGAGCGCAGGAACAGAGCAAATAGACGTCCGCACGGCAAGGGCGAGACTACCGTTCGCCTTTTAAAAGTGAACGTTCACCTGATTTTAGAAGAATCTGATTTTTAAATCCTCCTCTTCTCCTATACTGACCTTGTATGAAAAGCAAGACTTATATAGATGAACGTTTCTTTTGAAAGGATCGCTATGTCTGATCTTATGGACAGCTTCCGCCTGGATGGCAAGGTCGCGCTCGTAACCGGCGCCACCTATGGCATTGGCATGGCCATCGCCGAGGCGCTCGGAGAGGTCGGCGCCAAGATCGCCTTTAACGCACGTCACGCCGACAAGGTAGCCGAGGCCGAGAAGCACTACCGCGAGCTGGGCTTTGAGGCTCATGGTTACGTGGCAGACGTCACCGACGAGGCCGTCGTCGCCGAGCTCATCGCCAAGATCGAGACCGACTTTGGCACCACGCCCGACATCCTGGTCAACAACGCCGGCGTCATCCAGCGCACCCCGATGCTCGACATGAGCGCCGAGGACTTCCGCCGCGTCGTCGATATTGACCTCAACGCACCGTTTATCGTGTCCAAGGCCTGCCTGCCCGGCATGATCGCCAAGGGCCACGGCAAGATCATCAACATCTGCTCGATGATGAGCGAGCTGGGCCGCGAGACCATCGCCGGCTATGCCGCCGCCAAGGGCGGACTCAAGATGCTCACCAAGAACATCTGCTCGGAGTTTGGCGAGGCCAATATCCAGTGCAACGGCATTGGACCCGGCTACATCGCCACGCCGCAGACCGCGCCGCTGCGCGAGACGCAGCCCGACGGCAGCCGCCATCCGTTTGACCAGTTCATCATTGCTAAGACGCCGGCAGCCCGCTGGGGCACGCCCGAGGATCTGAAGGGCCCCGCCGTGTTCTTGGCTTCCGATGCATCGAACTTCGTCAACGGCCACATCCTCTATGTCGACGGCGGCATCCTCGCATACATTGGAAAACAGCCTCAATAAGCGTCGCCGCAACTGCCCACATCAGGTTTCACCCACTCGTTTTTCATTTGAGTTGCGGTGAGATAAGGATTGGTTTTGGCTTCTATCAGGCAAAACAGTCCGCATTTCACCGCAAGTTAGAAATAGAAAGGTAATTCGCAATGAAGATCGCTCTGATCAATGAGAACTCTCAGAACTCCAAGAACCCCATGATCGAGGCTGCCCTTAAGAAGGTTGTCGAGCCCATGGGCCACACCGTCTTTAATTATGGCATGTATGCCGACGCCGACTCCAAGCCCCTCACCTACGTGCAGAACGGCATCCTTGCCGCCGTGCTGCTGAACTCCGGCGCTGCCGACTACGTCGTGACCGGCTGCGGCACCGGCGAGGGCGCCATGCTCGCCTGCAACTCCTTCCCCGGCGTGCTGTGCGGCCATGTTGCCGACCCGCTCGACGCCTACACTTTTGCCCAGGTCAACGATGGCAACGCCGTCGCCATGCCCTTCGCCCTCAAGAATGGCTGGGGCCAGGAGCTCAATCTTGAGTACACCTTCGAGAAGCTCTTTGGCTTTGGTTCGGGCAACGGCTATCCTGCCGAGCGCGTTGAGCCCGAGCAGCGTAACAAGAAAATCCTCGACGGCGTGCGCGCTGTGACCATGCGCCCGCTCGTCGACGTCCTGGGCGAGATCGATCAGGACCTGGTCCGCGGCGCCCTGGCTGGCGAGCACTTCCAGGAGTACTTCTTTGCCAACGCCACCGATGAGACCATCATCGCCAAGGTCAAGGAGATCCTGGGCCTCTAATCGCACGACTCATTGCAGCTAACGCAAGCGGCGGTCGTCCCACGTATGGAACGACCGCCGCTTTTTGCTATCTACCGACTGGCGCCGCGGGGATAGGTCCCCCATACACCAAGGGGCCGACTAGAGCTCGCAGGCAACCTTGTAACCATCGCCGATGGCATCGCGGATGTTGCCACACTTCTGGGCATCGCCCAGCACGTGGACAGCAACGCCGGCAGCGGCAAGGTCGTCGGCCAACTTGGTATTGGGACGATAGCCCATGGCAAGCACCAGCGTATCGGCACCGGTGATGGTGTGGACCTCGCCGTCCTTTTCGTAGCTGATGGTGTCCTCGGTAATCTCGGTCACCTTGGCCTCGGCCAGCACGTGAACACCCTTTGAGAGCATGCGCGTGATAAGCACCGCGCGACCGGCGCCGCCCTCGTTGGCGGCGAGCGTCTTGGTCATCTCGATAACGGTGACGTCGCGATTTGCCGGCGACAGGTCATTGACCAGCGGGGCTAGGTAATCGGCCGTCTCGCAGCCAACGGTACCGCCGCCCACGATGACGATCTTCTTACCCGGGAAAGCCTTGCCGCCCAGCAGGTCGTCGGCCGTCATAACTTGCTTAAAGCCCTGCATGAAGGCCGGAGCGATGGGCTCGGCGCCATAAGCAAGGACAACCTCGTAGCCCGCGTAGTCACGCTGAATGTCCTCGGCCGAAAGCTCGGTGCCAAATACGCACTTCACGCCGGCCTCGGCCAGGCGACGGTACTGATACTTGATCACGCGGGTGAGCTCCTGCTTTGCCGGCGGAACGGCTGCGATGCGCATCTCGCCGCCCGGCTCATCCTGCTTATCCACGAGCACCACGTTGTGGCCGCGCTTGGCGGCAATGTAGGCTGCCTCCATGCCCGCAGGACCAGCACCCACAACGAGCACGTTCTTGGCCTCGGCGGCAGGCTCGTAGCCAGCCTCGTCGCGCTCCACGTCCGGATTAACGGTGCAGGAGATGCGTTTGCCGAACATAATGCCGTTCAGGCAGCGCAGGCAGCCAATGCAGGGGCGAATATCGTCGGCGTTGCCGGCAGCGGCCTTGTTGCAGAACTCGGCATCACACAGATTGGCGCGGCCCATCATGCAGATATCGGCAGCGCCGTCCTCGATCAGCTCCTCGGCGATCCAGGCCTCGTTAATGCGTCCGACGGTGGCAACGGGAATGTTGACGTGCTTTTTGATCTCGCGCGAGCAGACGGCATGCGAGGCCTGCTGCGTACCGGCGGCGGGAATTGCGGAGCCGCGCTTGATGGTAGTACCGCCCGACACATGAATCATGTCGACACCGGCCTTCTCCAGGCGACGCGAGACGTAGATCATGTCGTTGAGGGTCAGGCCGCCATCGGTGTACTCATCGCCCGAGATACGGACGTCGATGATAAAGTCCTTGCCGCAGCGCTCGCGAATCTCGGCGATGACCTCGAGCAAAAAGCGCATGCGGGCGTCGAGCGAGCCGCCGTACTCATCGGTACGCTTGTTATAGAGCGGGGTCAAGAAACCGCCGAGCATGCCGTGGGCGTGCGCCGCATGGACCTCGACGCCATCGACACCGGCCTTCTGCATACGCACGGCAGCGTCGCCAAACTGATGCGTGAGCTCGTGAATCTCGTCGACCGTGATGGGGCGCGGTGCCTCGCGGGCGTAAGACGGGCCCACAAAGGACGGAGCGATCAGGCGAGGCGTGCCCGGAATGTTAAAGGCCATGTAGGCGGGGTGGAAGAGCTGCGGCATAATCTTGCAGCCGTACTCGTGGACGGCCGCGGCGAGCTTTTCCCAGCCGGGGATAAACGTGTCGTCGTAGCAGCACATGTCACCCGGCAGATAGGTATAGGTGGGCTCGACCGTCACGACCTCGGTGATGATGAGGCCCACGCCGCCCTTGGCGCGGGCACGGTAATGATCGACCAAGTCATCGGTCACATAGCCATGATCGGCCAGGTTGGTGGACACCGGCGGCATAAAGACGCGGTTCTTGACCTCGGTCGTACCGACCTTGATCGGGCTAAAGAGCATCGGATAGGCGGAAGACTCCATACAGGGTTCCTTTCGTTTGAGCCGCTCGGCGGCAGTTGCTGACTTATCTATCGTACCAGCAACTGCACAACACCCGACCGCACGCACTCCCCTGTCTACGTATCGACCCACAAAAAGTTGCGGTGGAATACGGAGTAGATGAGACTTTTGCCAGCCAAAACAGTCCGTATTTCACCGCAACTGATGGATGGGATGGGTTAGAGACCCAGGTAGCTGGTCATGCCTTCGACGGCGAGCTTGGCGCCTGCCACGGCATGAACCACGGTGAGCGGGCCGTTAACCACGTCGCCGGCGGCAAAGACGCCGGGCACGGTGGTCATGCCGTTCTCGTCGACCGAAAGCAGGCCGCGATGGTCGGTCTCCAGACCACCCGTCGTAAGCACAAGCTTGTCTTTGGGCACCTGCGAAGCCGCAATCACAACTGTGTCGGCAGACGCATGGTCGAGCTCTTCCTCGTACCCCACCACGTTATTCTCCTCGTCGAAGATAGCCGTCTCGAAGACCGGACCGTTATCGTCGATGGCACAGATCGCCTTGCCGCACACAATCTCGGCACCATCGAGCTCGGTCAGCTCGACCTCGTCGTCGATGGCCGAGATATGGCGCGAGCGGGCATACACGGTGACCTTGCGAGCGCCCGAGCGCAGGGCTGTGCGGGCAACATCCATGGCAACATTGCCGGCACCGATGACCGCCACGTTCTGCCCGATTGCCACGCTCGCGGGATCGACCAGGTAATCGATGCCAAACAGCACGTTGCCGCGCGACTCGCCGGGAATACCCAACTTTCGAGCTCGCCAGGTACCGGTACCGACAAAGACCGCGTCGTAGCCGTCACGTAGCAGGTCATCGATGTGCAGTGCGCCGCCGATGGTGGTCGAGGGGCGCACGCGCACGCCAAGCGAGCACATCACGTGACGGTACTTTTGCACGAGCGCACGGGGCAGGCGGAACTCGGGGATACCGTACTCCAGCACACCGCCGATCTCGGGGCGCTGTTCAAATACCGTGACGGCACAGCCCAGCTGGGCCATCTTAATGGCCACGGTAATACCGGCGGGACCGGAACCGACCACGGCAACCTGTTTGCCGCACGACGGCGCGGGCTTCCACTCCTTACGATCCAAATACGCTGTCGAGATATAGTTCTCGATGCTCGAGAAATGCACGGGTGTGCCCTTGCGGCCCTGAATGCAAGCACCCTCGCACTGGCCCGAATGGTTGCACACCATAGAGCAGACCGCGCTCATGGGATTGTTCTGGAACAGCAGCTCGCCCGCTTCTTCTAGACGACGCTGTTTGAACAGGTCGATGACCTGCGGAATAGGCGTCTGAACCGGGCAGCCCTTAATCTGACAGAACGCCCTTTTACAACCTAGGCAACGATTCGCCTCTTCGACAATGTGGATAGCCACGCAACTCCCCTTTTTAATGCAATCCAATGGGGGCGACGATAAAGACCCTTCACCGCCGCCCCCATACAGGTAATCTCAATCTGCCGACACGGCAAAAGCCAATGCTATAACTCGCGATGAGAAGCCCCGCAGCGAGCAGACATGTGCTCGAGTGTCGCCAGGCAGTCAGCCGCCGTCGCCGGTACGCTGTTCTCGACCACGCAGGGAATCCCAGGGCAGGCGGCAGCCGCCCAGGCCACCACAGGCTCAAAGTCATATCGTCCCGTCTCGCCCACGCCATGACACACCAGGCGCGAACCCGTACCGTCGCACCATCCGGCTCCGTCCTCGTTATCAACGATCTCAAAATCCTTGGCGTGCAGCACGCGGATCTTACTGCCGCATAAGTAGAGCATGCGCGCGGTGATTTCCTGCGCTTCGTCAACGACACTGGGGTGCAGCAGCGATACCGGGTCGTAGATCACGCCGAGCGACGGGCTCGAGACGCGCTCCAGCACCTCACGGCAGCGATCCGGAGTATTAACCGTCTCGTTCCAACCGGGCTCGATCAAAATTTGCCCGCCCACGGCCTCGGCCCGATCGCAGACGCGTGCAAGCCCGTCTGTAAACGCTTCGAGTGCCCCATCGGTCATGCGGTCGTCAGCAACGCGGTTCTGCGCATTGGGGCGACCGGTCTCGGTGCCAACCGGGCATCCGCCGAGCATCTGGGCAAAGTTCAGGCATGCCTCGTACTCGGCAATGTTATCCATGAGCTGTTGGCGATCGGGCGTCGCCAAATTCTTATAGCAGCCGAGCACGGCGACCGAAACGCCCGCCTCGTCGAGCACCGCAAGCAAATGGTCGGCAAGCTCGCGGGTCAGGCCGCCTCGATCGATCCCCATCGATGCGTAGAGCACCTTGCTCGGCAGCTGAATGCACGAAAAGCCCAGCTCTCCCGCCATGCGGATGCGCTCCTCGACGGTCCCCTGCGGAAGGTCGTGCAAACGCACACCCGGAGTAATAGCCCCCACGTTATTCACATCCCTTATGAGCGTTGATGCCCGGGGTGTATCCGCCAAACGGGTCCTCGATAGAGCACACGCCCGAGGGAGCAAGCGGGTCATGCCTGCCGGCCAGTTTGTCGTGATGCATGGTCTCGATATAGGCAAGCACCAGCGGCGCCACGCCCTTCGCATCGTTTTTGACGATAGGCTCGCTCATGTAGTAACCAAACGTGCCCTCGCGGTGCGCGGTGTTTCCCAAGCCCGCGACCAGGCAGATGTTGTCGAGCGCCAGCTGCCCATCATGCTCGGACAGGCAGGTCTCGCAGATGCCGTCGAAGGCGCGACGGCCGTACTGGTAGTAACGCTCGCCCAGCACGCCTAGACGCACGCCCTTCATGATGGCATTGGCAAAAATCGCGCTACCAGACTCCTCCAGGTAGTTGGGGGCGATATTGGGCAGGTTGATGACCTGATGCCACATGCCGGTCTTCTCGTCCTGATACGGCAGCATGGCATCGATCAGGTCGTGGAACATCTTGCGAATCTCGTCCTTCTCGGCTGACATCGAAGGCGGCATGAGCTCCCAGGTATCGATGAGTGCCATGGCAAACCAGCCCTCGGCGCGCAGCCAGAAGTTAGCCGAAAGGCCGGTGACCGGGTCGCACCAGAACTGTTTGCGGCTCGCGTCGTAAGCGTGATAGTACAGACCGTTGAGGGGGTTGCGCATCAGGTCATGCACGACCTGGAACATATGGAAGCTGTCCGAGCAGGCACGACGGTTGTGGAAGCTCAGCTCGTACTGCATGTAGAACGGCTGGGCCATATACATGCCATCAAGCCAGATCTGGTTGGGATAGACGGCCTTGTGCCAAAACACGCCTTCTTTGGTGCGCGGCTGGGTCTCGAGCTGGCGGTAGATGGTGTCCATGGCGGCACGGTACTTGGGCTTGCCCACCAGGTCATAGAGCTTGTAGAGGGTCTTGCCCGCATTGACGTTATCGAGGTTGTACTCCTGCGGGTTGTAATGCTTGATGGTACCGTCGTCCTGGACAAAGAAATCGATGTAGTCATCGGCAAAGGTCAGGTAGCGCTGCTCACCCGTGATCTCGTACAGCTCGATGAGCGCCTTGATCATGCAGCCGTCGATATAGTTCCAGGTGTTCTCCTTGCCGGCGCGAATCTTTTCGATATTCCAAGCCGGCGCCTGCGGCGTAGAGGTTTCGATCAACTGCTCGATATAACGGTCCAGGATTTGATTGCAACCCATTGCTGTCCCCTCTGACATAAACGATAGGTGAACGTTACCCCTAGTGTAACGCGAACGGGGAATATAGGGTGAACGTTAACCCTATATTCCCCGCAAACGGCAGACTTTTAGCGGCAAACGGCGGTGAGACCCGCGGCGATGCGATGCGCCAGGCGCTCATAGCCGGCAGGACTGTAATGCAGACCGTCCGGCATATAGAACTCGCGGTGCTCCGGCAAAAACGGGCTGATGCCGCTTTGCGCATACAGGTCAATCACCGGAACGGAGTAACGGTCACAGACCTCCAGCATCGCTCGCACGTAGGCGTCTTGCGTCAGACCCAAATGGTTCGCCTCATCGCTTGCCGGGATATCCTTCTCGTGCTTACCACTCGTCTTGCATGGCGTCATAAACACGAGCTTTGCCTGAGGTGAGCGCGCCGTGATGGTTCGGATCAGATAGTCGACCGCACCATAGAACTCATGCGCATCGGTGCTGCCCAACTCGCCAAGCGGCACGTTGCGGCTAAAGTCGTTAACGCCGCCAAAGACAACATAGACATCGGCCGCATCGTCGATGCCGTCCAAGCGCTCGACAAATGAATCGGTACGGTCGGCCTTGATGGCGATACGCGAACCCTTGATGCCAAAGTTCTCGACGACTGCACCTCCCAGCAACGCGCCCAGATGCGAAGTCCAAGAGATGTCGTTGCCGCCTGCGCCGCATCCGTTATCCCCCCATGTGGTCGAATCGCCAAAGCAGCAAATGGTCGATTCACTCAAGTTCTTCGTTTCCATAATCTTCTCCTCATCCGCCCATTGGCGGCCATACAGGTACGTACCGTTTATTTGCAGCATGCCGAGGGGCTATGCACGGTCGCATTTCGCAACGTGCGAATCGAGCCATTCGATATCCTCGACAAGATGTGTCACTCCCAGATGGTGTCCACCCGGACACACCTCGTGCCGCAGAGCATCTCTGCGGCCCAGCAACTTGTAGGCATCGCGCACGATCTTGAGCTGTTCATCGACATTTTTCAGCCCGCGCGAACCGTTCAGATGATCTTCTTCGCAGCTCTGCACTAACAACGGGCGCGGCGCAATAAGCGAGGCAATATCGCCCATGTCGAGCAAGCGCCAAAGTCCGGGTGTGTAGTTGCAGCTGCAATTGCCGTTGAGGTGCAGCAGCGAATCATCGACACCGTACAGGTAGCCCGAGACAAACGTCTTGCATACGCGTGGGTCGAGCGCCGCCAGATACAGCGTCATGTATCCGCCGCCCGAAAAGCCAAAACAGCCCAGGTCGTCCATGGCAATGTCGCCGCGCGCCTCTAGGTAATCGATCAGACGCATGTTATCCCAGGCGTTGAGGCCCGCAACGGTAAGTCCCAGCGGCTCGGCCATGCGCGCCTGGTTTAGGCACGTGCCGCGCAGAAAGCTGTTCTCGTCATCGCCCTGACCCTTCCAGTCACGACGGTGTCCCCAACCGCGTGCGTCGGGGCAGACGGTCACGTAACCCATACGCGCCAAACGTAGACCGTAGTCGTAATTGAACTTACGCACAGCATCATCGACCGCCGGCACGCCCGTCACGCCCGCAACACTTGCGGCGCCTGCTCCCTGATGGCCATGCGGGCAGATATAGCAACGCTTAAGCCCCCGTCCATCAAGCTTCGGATGAGACGGCTCCAACAGGTAAAACGACATCCACACATCGTGCTCAACCTGCAGCATCGCATGAGTACGCACAATGCCGCCGGCAACCCGCACGCGGCTGAGCTCACGAATCTCAATCGGGACGCGGTCCATAAGCGAAAGGCCCAAAACATCGTACAGACGAGTCCTGGTCGCAATCTTCCACGCCTCAAAATCTGCAGGAGTCTTGCCCGCAAATGCCGCCGAGCGCCCCTCGCGCTTCAGCCGGGCACGCAGCGCAGGCTCGTCTTCGCAGTACGTCTCGATGTGCACGGTGCGACCATTGGCAGATAGCCCAGCCGTCTCCACCGCATCACCGTCGCCGCCCTCGGGATCCCAGCCATCCACACCGGCAAGCACCTGCTCGCGAGCGTACCCGGCGGCAGCCATCACATCGAGTTCATTCGCCCACGGCACCCAGCCGGTAGTATCGCCCGCCGGCCCATACAGGATCGCGCCAGCATACTGCGCGCAGTTGTGCGCCGCCGGTTTATTCCAATCCCACCAGCCTTCGCGCTTGATATGTCGCCCTAGCCAACAATCGATCAGCGCAGTTTGCGCCCATTCGCGCCAAGGACGGCCCAGGTAGACCGAATCCGGCGCCACGCCATCCGGAGCTGTAAACGAACAACCATGAAACACAAATCCGTACGGCTCGCCTTTAGGCGTGGAGGCTGCCGTTACATACCCGTTGACATCCATATCGCGGTTGAGCGAGCGAATCTCGCACCCCTCAAAGTAGGCACGCGCGCCGCCAAAGATAAAGTCGACATCGCCCTCAATCCGGCAACGTCGGAAATATTGGCGCCCCACCCGGCGCGGCGCATACTGTTTGGGTCCTATGAACCCGCCCGGTTTGACCTCATGCGGCGGCAGCGGACCCAAAAACAGTGTGTCCTGGTGCCCCTTAATGCAGCAGGCATCGACAACCAGACGGTCGCCATCGGCATACAGGGCAATCGCCTGACCGACCTCGCGCCCATCGCCGGCATCATTTACGATCGTTAGGTTCTCGAGCCGCACGTCGTCGGCATCGACCAAAACGGTATAGGTCCTAAAGGTGCCGAGCATTCCGTCGATGCCCGAGCCGTCCTCCGAAGGCATCTTGGCACCCAAGCCGCCCATGATACGCACGCTATCGGCCGTCTCTCCCTCAATCGTCACATGCGGGCGACGAATCTCGACCCGCTCGCGGTACTCACCCGGCTCGACGCGAATCATCACCGGTTGCTCGGCATCCGGATAGAGCTGATCGGCTGCCGCCAAGGCATCGGAAATCGTTGGATACGCTCCTGCCGCAGCCCTCGAAACGCGCAGCGTATAGATACTTTCGCTCATCGTCCATCACGCTCCCATGCAACGAACTGTTCAGGCCAGCCCTGAACCTGTGGCTGAATATGCTCGGCGCAGCCCTTAAATGCCGTTTGGGCCGTGGCGAGCGATGCCCCATGCTTTCCATGCGGAAAGACATGTAGGCTAAAGCCAATCCCGTGGTCGGCAAGAGCCTGCGCAAGAAGGAGGCTATTTTGAACTGGTACCGATGCATCCTCGGCGGTATGCCACAAGAACGTACGGGGGAAGCCATCGCCCACCATATTCTCGATCGACAACTTTTGAGCCAAAGCGCCATCGGCACCCGTTAGGTGTTCAAACGAACCACGATGAGCATAGGCCCCCGAGCTTACGACCGGATAGCCCAAGCAAAGTGTGTCAGGCCGAATCGACTCAGGCGATGCCGAAATCGACTCTGCAAGCCAGGGTTGGTCCCAAAGCGCCCCGAGCAAGCCAACTAGATGCCCACCGGCCGAAAAACCCATGACCGTAATCCGATCAGGATCGACACAGTACTCTGCCGCATGGCTTCGGACGGTATCGACCGCCCGCGCGAGTTCTTGCAATGCCAGCGGATAGACAGCCGGAGCAACCGAATAGTTCAGTACAAACGCTTGGTAGCCCATCGCCAACAAACGGAGCGCTACCGGCTCGCCTTCGCGCGGCGAAACGTGATCGTAGCCGCCTCCTGGCACGACCACAACTGCAGGCAGCGGTTTTAAAGCATAAGCATCTTCGGTCGGGGCAAAAACATAAGACGTAATCGTGGCAGACGAGCCATCGACCCCGACAGGAATCGTTTTATTGAGCATGTATTCCCTTTCACCATGATGCGTAGCGCAGCGCACACGGCCGTATCGCACAAGGGCTGCATTGCCGATTTATCCGACAATGCAGCCCTGGTCATCAACCCGAGTTAGGAACGGACAACCTTGTCGACGTTCTGGAGCTGCAGCTCCTCGCCGTCCTGGCCCTCGATCACCACATTTTGCAGGTCGAGCACCTTGACGTTTTGCGCAATGATGCCCTGACGCACCATGGGCTCAACGCCGCAGGCCATGGCCGGGACAAAGGGCTCGGCATCGTCGGCAAAGGTCACGTGAACGTCTTGGAACGTCAGACGCGTCACCTTGCTCTCGGGCAGACCCGTGATATAGGCCGCGGCAGCATGGCAGTTGGTGGCCTCGATATCGCAAAACGTCGTGGCACCAAAGCCGGGCGTGCGGTCGTCGACGGGCAGTGCCTCGCGAGACTGCACGTAGTCGGTCTTGCCGTCCTTGTCGCAGAAGTAGAACGAGTTGACCACGAAGGGCGTGAGCACCTCGTCCATGCGAATGTGCTCAAAGGTAATGCCCTCGTTGACGGCATCCTTGCCGCGCCCGCGGCGGGTCTTGACGCGCAGGCCGCGGTCGGTGCGCTCAAAGAGGCACTTGCTCACGGTAAGGTCCTTGATGCCGCCGGCAGCCTCTGAACCCAGGACCACGGCGCCGTGACCATCGTGCATGTAGCAGTGAGAGATCAGCACGTCGTGCGTGGCGGGACGAAGCTCGGGCTCAATGCCCAGCTTGCCGCTCTTGATGGCGATGCAGTCGTCGCCCACCGAGAACTGACAGCCAAGGATGCGGACAAAGCCGCAGCTCTCGGGATCGAAACCGTCGGTGTTGTGGGAGTTCTTGGGGCCCTCGATGGACAGGCAGAGCGCATCGACGTGCTCGCACAGGATGGGGTGGATGTTCCACGCCGGGCTGTTGCGGACGGTGAAGCCGGCCAAGCTCACGTTTTGGCACTCGGACAGGAAAATCATGCGCGGGCGGGCGACCTCGCGGCCCTCCTCAGGACGGAAGATGTTCTTAAAGTCCTTGTTCCACCAGTTGTCCTCGGCAAAATCAGTCTGACCGTCGATCGCGCCGCGACCATAGATGCACACGTCGTGCACGCTCAGACCCGTAAAGGTAGAGCAGTAGGTCGAGAAGCTCTCGCCCTCCCAGCGGCCCAGGGGCAGCATATCGGTGCCAGCATACCCAGCACCCTCGTCGCCCGTGACCGTACCGGGGATGTAGGCAAGCGCCGCACGATCGTGGCGAGCCAGCAGCACCGCTCCCTCGGCGAGCTCGATGTTGATATTGCTCTTAAGGAAGAGGGACTTGATACGATAGCTGCCGGCGGGAATCAGCACGCGCCCGTCCTTGGGACAGGCCATGATGGCAGCCTGGATGTTGGTGGTGTCATCATGCTCGGCATCGCCCTTGGCGCCACAGTCGCGAACGTTGATGGTAAAAGGCTCAGCCGGCGTGGTGACACCTACGCTCAGCTCACGCTCGCCACAAACAAAACGAACCAGGTTGCGCTTGCCGGGGGTCAGGCCGTCGACATAGGTCTCGACCGTATTCGTGGTACCGGCGGGCTCGTCGTTGACAAAGATCTCCCACGTATCGGCACAGGTAAAGTAGCCGCCGTCGTCAAGCTCGATCACGGCCGCGCGGGCGTTGCGCCAGATAACGTTCGTCTCCATGGATTTCTCCCTCAAAAAGATGCTCTAAAGGCAAATTGTACGCTGTTGAAAAAGGGCCGTGCCTGCCGGCGGAATTCCGGTGGCACGGCCCTGTGATTTGGACGATATGTCGGCCTTACTCGGCGGGGGTTACGCTACCGTCCTGGAAGCCAACGTTGTTGTGGGCAAAGCAGTCCTCGTACTTAAAGCCGGAGAGCTCCTCGCAAAGCGCCTTGACCTCGGGCTTGACGTCGGCCATCTTGCCGCCCTCCTTGACGCGGCGGATCTCGTCGCAAAGGACGTCGCACTGCTCCTTGTCAATCTTGATGCCGCGAGCAAGGACAGCCGCGAGCAGGAAGAAGCCGGCGCAGCCGATGAGCATGTAGCCGCAGATGTACAGAGGCACGGTGGCGGGCTGGGTCACGGCGTCGCTGTTGCCGGCGGTCTGAATGAAGCCGGAGGCAGCAAGGACGATGGCCCATGCGTTAACGGCGATAGCCTGGGCGATCTGCTGGCAGAGCTGCTGAGCGGAGCTGTAGATGCCCTCGCGACGACGCAGGGTGATGAGCTCATCGACATCGGGGATGTAGTTGAGCAGAACATCGGGCAGGTACTGGAAGCCGACGTAGAAGAACTTCCAGATGGCGAAGATGATGGGGTAGGCGATCATGGCGATGGCGACCGTGGAGGTGCCATTGATCTGACCAAAGGCGAAGTAGTTGTAGGCGATGATGCACGCAGCGCAACCGACGTTGGCCAGGTACCAAGACTTGTGGAAGCCCTTCTTGGCCATGAGAGCGACCCAGATGGCGGTGCAGACGATAGCGACGACCTTGCCAGGCATCTCCATCACGGACTCGTAGGACTTAGGAATCTGCAGGCAGTAGACGATGAAGAAGGACAGGCAGGCAGACCAGCAGGCAGCAGCGAGCTTCGTGGAGACCTGTGCGTACAGGACCTTGCGGAAGGACTTGTTGCGGAAGGTGGAGATTACGTCGATGAAGAACTTCTTGATACCCTCGCCGACGCTCTCGATCTTCTCCTGAGCGACCTCCTCGGGGGTGTGCTCCCACGTGGACAGGTACACACAAAGCAGCGAGATTGCCATGACCGAAGCGTTGATCGTAGCGATGATGAAGTAGCTGAACGGGTTGGTCTCGCCGAAGGTGCCAAAGCCGAAGCCCACAAGTGCAGCCATCAGGAAGCCGGCGGCGTTACCAAAGAGATGCTTGTAGCCGGTGAGGTACGTACGCTCCTTAAAGTCGTCGGTCATCTCGATGGTAAGCGGCGACAGGTTGGCGGTGCAGAACGTGTACGCGACGTTGTAGATCAGGTACAGCACAAAGTAGTACGGGAAGCCAAACGGCGTAGCCACGAAGATGAGCGGCTCGGCGATCATCATCGGGATGGCCAGCAAGATCCAGAAACGACGACGACCAAAGATGCGGCCAATCTTGGTGGCATAGAAGTTATCGGCCACAAAGCCCATCAGCGGGCAAAGAATGGCGTTGACATAGATGGCAAACGAGCTGATCAGTGCAGCCTCGCCTGCGGACAGGCCACACTCCGTGGACAGGAACAGCACCATGTAGCTGTGCGTAAAGGTCAGGGCACCGGAATTGAGCATACCGCCCATACCAAAGCCCAAGCGCGTCCAGAATGTGATCTTACGCTTTTTTCCGATCTTATTAGTCATCGAGCTCCCTCTCTTTTCTCGATTGTCTTGCAGCAAGACATTGGAGTCCACACTGACATCTGTCTGCCCAGCGTTCAGGGTGAACGTTTAGTTAGATTATGCGCGATTGCTTACGACAGGTGAACGTTCACTTGAATAATATCCTTGAACGGTCGATTTTTACCGCTGAACGGACACAATTGAGATTCTCACACCTATTTTCTGCTGGTAAGGGTGCCATGCTGGACAGCTATGAGATAGGTGAACGTTTATCAGATTTTCCAACATATTCACTTAACCACGAAACGAAAAAGCCCCGCCGGGAACACTCCCGACGGGGCCGATGACATCGCGCTATGCTTGGGCGCACTTGCCGCTACAAGCAGACGCCGTCCTTCCAGATACTGATCTCGTGACAGCCACGGCGCTCGGCACTCGTGAGCTTACCGCTCGCCGTCTGTAGCACCAGCTGGTACAAATCGCGGGCGGCCTCGTCGAGCGTGCGCTCACCCGTGGCAATCACGCCGGCGTTAAAGTCCATCCAATTGGCCTTGTGGTCGCACAAACGCTGGTTGGTGAACACTTTGAGCGTAGGCACCGGCGCGCCAAACGGTGTGCCGCGGCCGGTCGAGAACAGAATCACGTGGCAGCCGGCAGCCGTCAACGCCGTGGTGGATACCATGTCGTTGCCCGGACCGCACAGCATGTTCAGGCCGTGTTTAGTTGCCTGGCCGGCATACGGCAGCACGTCGACGATGGGGGCAGATCCGCCCTTTTGCACGCAGCCGCAGCTCTTGTCCTCGAGCGTGGTAATACCGCCGTCCTTGTTGCCGGGACTCGGGTTCTCGTAGACAACCTCGCCGTGGCTAATAAAGTAGTCCTTAAATCCATTGAGCATGTCGGAGGCAGCGTTAAAGACCTGCTCGTTCTCGCAACGGTCGAGCAGGATACTCTCGGCGCCAAACATCTCGGGCACCTCGGTAAGCACCGACGTGCCGCCACGGGCGACGACCATATCGCTCACGCGACCGATCGTGGGGTTGGCGGTAATGCCCGAAAGACCGTCGGAGCCACCGCACTTAAGGCCAATGACCAGCTCGGAGGCGGGAATGGGCTCACGCTTGGCCTGCTTGGCCAGGTCGGCCAGCTCAGACAGAATCTTGTGGCCCTCGACCTGCTCGTCGGCTACATCCTGGCAGGTGAGGAAGCGAACGCGCTCGTGATCGAAGTCACCGAGCTCGTCGAGCACCTGCTGGTGCGTGCAGTTTTCGCAACCAAGGGACAGGAACAGCACACCCGCAGCGTTTGCGTGACGCGAGAGCGCCACCAGCAGACGGCGTGTCTGAGCGTGGTCGGCGCCGGTCTGGGAGCAGCCAAAGGGATGCGGGAAATAGTAAACGCCCTCCAGCGAACCCTCGACCAGATCCTGTGCCTGCTCGCACATGGCACGTGCGACCTCGTTGACGCAGCCGACCGTGGGGATGATCCACAGCTCGTTGCGCGTGGCGGCGCGGCCGTCGGCACGACGGAAGCCCATAAAGGTCTCGGGCTCAACCGGCTCAACGACCGGATGCGTCGGATTGTAAACGTACTCGACCTCGCCCGAAAGGTTGGTCTTGACGTTATGCGTATGAAGCCACTGACCGGGCTGGATGTCGCCCGTCACGTGGCCGATAGGAAGACCGTACTTGACGACGTCCTCCCCCGCCGCAATGGCACGCACGGCCATCTTGTGGCCCTGCGGAATATCCTCCGCGGCAACGACCTCGCCCACCCCGGGAACCGCGACGGCGGCGCCCTTGGCAAGCGGCGACAGCGCGACGATCACGTTATCGGCCGGATTGATCTGGATAGTGTTCATTACAAATGGTCCTAACCCTACAGGTTGAGCAGAAGTCGAGGCGCGGGCAAGCCGTCTGGCGCCCGCATCGGGAATTTACGCCTGGGCGTTGGCGAAGGCCTGCTTGACGCCCTCGGCGCGCACGACGGTGAGCGCGTTGACGACAAATTCCTCAAGGCCGGCGATCTGCGTAAGGTCCTCGCCCCACATCTGCTCATTGGTGAGCACGTCGTGCACCAGCTCGGCATCGTCTGCACCGGCGTGGGCGGCGTAGAAGTCGAGCACGAAGGCGTCGTCCTGAGCGGTGTACTCGGTGCCGTCGGCACGGCGCAGGTGCAGGCCATCGCCCTCGCGGGACACAAGCTCCTGCGTGTAGAAGGCGATGAGCGTAGCTAGGCTCGTGGCCAGGCACTTGGGCAGGCTGCCGGTCTCGGCAACATAGTCCTTGAGCGTGGGCAGGTCGCGAGCGCGCCACTTGGCCGTGGAGTTGAGGCAAATGGAGAGCAGCGCGTGGTCGATAAACGGGTTGTCGAATCGGTTCTCGACGGCGGCGGCAAAGGCCTTGCAGTCTTCGACATCCAAATCGGCGGCAAGCGTCGGGATGACCTCGTGGTAGAGCATGGTGTTCATGAAGCCGCGGACGGTCTCGTCGTGCATGCAATCGCGCACGATGTCAAAGCCGGCAACCCAGGAGCCCGGAACAAAGGCAGTGTGGGCGCCGTTGAGGATGCGGACCTTGCGCTTCTTGTACGGGGTGACATCGGGGGTCACAAAGACGCCCGGCAGGCCGGCCTTCACGAAGGGGAGCTTCTCGGCAAGCGACTCATCGCCCTGGATGCCCCACATCTGGAAGGGCTCGCGCACGGCCAGGAAGGGATCCTCGTAGCCCAGGCGCTCGGCCACGGCAGCGGCCTCCTTGGGGTCGCGGATGCGGCCGGGGACGATAGTGTCGACGAGCGTGGTGCAGACGGTGCAGTCGTTGGCCATCCACTGCGCAAACTCGTCCTCCCAGCCCCAGTCGCTCACGTACTGGTTCATGATGCGCAGCAGCTCCTCGCCGTTGTGATCGATGAGCTCGCAGGCGAGCACAATGACGCCCGGCTTGCCGGCGGCCCAGCGGGCGTGAAGGACCTGAGCAAGCTTGGCGGGGAAACTCGCGGGCGGCATGTCGTCGGCCTTGCAGGACGGGTCGTAGGCGATACCGGCCTCGGTGGTGTTGGAGACGATAATCTCCAGGTCGTCAGAGACGGCGACCTCCATCATGGCGCGGTAGTCGTCCTCGCGGTACGGGTTGATGCAGCGGCTGCAAGCGCTAATCACGCGGGACTCGTCGACCGTGTTGCCGTCCTCCTTGCCGCGCACCAGCACGGTATACAGGTCGTCCTGGGCATTGATACCGTCGGCAAAGCCAAAGGCGCCGCTGATGGGCTGGACCATGACGATCTTGCCATTCCAGCCGGTCGCCTCGTTACCCATGTCAAAGAAGCGGTCAACGAAAGCGCGTAGGAAGTTGCCCTCGCCAAACTGCAGGACCTTCTCCGGCGCGTCCTTGGGCAGCAGGTAGCCCTCGTAGCCGATCTTCTCGAGCGTATCGTAGCTGATGTTCTCCATCTATGTGTCTCCTTAGATAGCCGTTAGCGTGTAAGCAAAACGGGGGCGCCGCGTGTGGCGACGGCGCTCCCGGAACCAGGTTTGGATTTAGGCCTCGACGGTGTCCAGGTCAAAGCCAAAGTAGCGAACGGAGTTGTTGTAGCTGATGTCGCGCACGATGGTGCCCAGCAGCTCCATGTCGGCCGGGTACTTGCCCTGCTCGACCCACTCGCCGATCACGCTGCACAGCACGCGACGGAAGTACTCGTGGCGCGGATAGGACAGGAAGGAACGGGAGTCGGTGAGCATGCCGACGAAGTTGCCCAGAACGCCCTCGTTGGCAAGGGCGGTGAGCTGCTCGCGCATGCCGACTTCGTTGTCGTTGAACCACCAGGCGGAACCGTTCTGGATCTTGCCGGCGGTCGGGGCCTCCTGGAAACAGCCCATGACGGTATCGATCATGGTGTTATCGATGGGGTTCAGGCTGTACAGGATGGTCTTGGGCAGGCCGCAGGTCTCCTGGATGGAGTTGAGGAAATCGGCGAGCTGGTCGGACGGCGTGTAGTTGGAGATGCAGTCATAGCCGGTGTCGGGACCGAGCTTGGCGAACATGGCGCGGTTGTTGTCGCGCTTGCAGCCAAAGTGCAGCTGCATGGCCCAGCCCAGGCGGACATACTCGCCGGCGACGAACTGCATAAAGGCAGTCTTGTACTTGAGGACTTCTTCCTCGGTAAGCGGCTCAGCAGCCAGGCCCTTGGCAAAGATGGCCTCGATCTCGTCGGCGGTAGCCGGTACGTACATAACGTAGTCGAGTGCATGGTCGGATGCGCGGCAGCCCAGCTCGTGAGCAACGTCGTAGCGCTTGGAGATGGCCGCCTTCATGCCCTCGAAGTCGCTGACCTCAACGCCGGCAACCTCGGAGAGGTGCCTGCAGTAGTCGGCAAACTCCTGGCCACGCTCGATGCGCAGGGCGGCGTCGGGGCGCATGGCGGGAACGACCTGAACGTCAAAGCTGTCGTCGGCTGCAATCTTCTTGTGCCACTCAAAGCTGTCGGCGGGGTCGTCAGTAGTGCAGATCATGCGGACGTTGGACTGCTTGATCAGGTTGCGGCAGGTAAAGCTGGCCTCGGCGAGCTTGGCGTTGGCAAGGTCCCAAACCTCCTGGGCAGTCTTGCCGTTGAGGACGCCCTCGTAGCCAAAGTAGCGCTTAAGCTCCAGGTGGCTCCACTCAAAGACGGGGTTGCCGACGCAGCGGCCCAGGGTCTCGGCCCACTTTTGGAACTTCTCGCGAGCAGGGGCGTCGCCAGTGATAAAACGCTCGTCGACGCCGTTGGCACGCATCAGGCGCCACTTGTAGTGGTCGCCGCCCAGCCAAACCTCGGTGATGTTCTCGAAACGCTTGTCCTCCCAAATCTCCTTGGGAGAAATGTGGCAGTGATAGTCGACGATGGGCATGCCCTCGGCAAAGTTGCGGAACAGCTCCTCACCGGTCTTGGTGCTCAGCAGGAAATCCTGATCGTCCATAAAGTTTTTCATCAAACAGCCCCTTTGCTGGCAAGGCGGGCGCATGGCGCGCTCGTTATCCTTTAGGTGAACGTTCACTATACTAATCCATTGCACCTCAAAAGGTGAACGTTCACCTAACCACCACGGGGTGAACGGTAGATTTTGCCCGTTCAACGGTTGCTGGAGATGTGACTTGCATGTATTGCGGACTGGTTGGCGTCCCCGAACACCGAACTTGAGCGCTTTTGCTCAGGTGGGTCATGTCCCGACGTGCATTTTTGGGAGTATTCAGCATTGGAGCGCGCCGTGCGCCATCCTCAGCGTCCTATTTGGAACGCAGATAGCGCCCGATTGGCATAAAAAGTGCCCCCGATGGCAAATTACGCCATCGGGGGCACTTAAAACAGTCGTTCTGCACCTCATTCAGGGCATGCCAATGCTGAATACTCCCAAAAATGCACGTCGCAAGAGGGGGTACCTGCTCAATCGGCTAAATACCCGCAAGTTCGCAGTAGCGGTCGATATTGCTGGCAAATACCATCTCGACGGCGCCCTTCTGGACGGGCACCGTCGGGGTCCTTCCCCACAGCAGATAATCGCCCAGCGTCTTAGCGCCGCGATACGCCAGGCTCGTCGGGTCCTTATAGACAATATTGGTAAAGATACCGCGGCGCAAGGCCAGAGCACTTTCGGGAAACAGGTCGTTGCCGATCACCATGACCTGACCGGCCTTGCCGGTCGAGACGAGCGCGTCGGCAACCACTTCGGAACCAACGGCAAAAACGCTACAGATAAGTTCAGGGGCGTCCGGCGCACTCAAGCGCTTTTCGAGCTCATGCTCGAGTTGTTTGACTTGCGCATGGGCACCTGCAAGATCCTCAACCTGCCATGGAATATCACGTTCGCGCAGGTAATTGTGGAAGGCGCGGGCGGTTAGATAGTGCGAATCGGTATATGGGTCGCCTGTCAAAAGGAGCACGCGGGCGTCGGCCCCAGAAGCATGGACCAGGTTTACCGCCTGCTCGGCCATAAGGCTGCCTGCCGTCGAATAATCGGCCAAGCTCGCACCCAAACGATTCAAATGCGGACGGTCGCCGTCGACAAGCTCAATCGTCACGCCCGCCTCGGCGATCTGCCCCAAAAGCTCAGTCGCACGATCGTCGCCCGGCGCATAGGCGAGCAAGCCATCAATCTTCTCGCCCACCTGCAGACGCTCGTCGATTTGCTCGAGCGCATCAGCGTAGCCGCCCACGCCAAATTCAACGCGCTCAACCGTAATGCCCCGGTCGATGACCTCCTGTTCAAAGCGATTGCAGCCTTCCCACAGGTAACGGAAAAAGTACGCTCCCTCGCGCGATGCGCGGGGCAGGCAAAACACCAGATTGATGTCCTTGCGGCGCAGGCTTGAGGCACTTGTGTTGCGGTGATAGCCCATGGCCTCGGCCTTGGCGTTCACCTTGGCGCGCACGGATTCGCTCACGCCGGCCTTTCCCGTCAGGGCCTTGTGCACGGTATTGATGGAAACGCCAAGCTCGGCGGCTATGTCCTTCATGGTTACACGAGCGCTCATGGGATTACTCCGTTATAGATAAGTTGCCAATTTACAGTTCAGTTAACGATACCCCAAAAATACTCTTCGACTCGCCGTGCTCTCCCTCAAATGCACAAAGCGCCCCGCGAACGGATGCCCGCGGAGCGCTTGGATGTCCGGACCTTATTTGATACCGCGGCCCAAGTCTTCGGCGATTTTGTCCACGCCCTTAAGTGCGGCGCACGTCTTTTTGTTGGAGCAATGCCCGGTGCAAACGCCACCCTGAGCGCAGTCGGCGCAGGTGCCCTTGCGGTAGATGCGCACGCACACGGCGACAAACGCAATACCGATAACAGCCAGTACAACAACATCGATAGGTGCCATAGCAAGCCTCCTCTAGTTAACCATCACTTACTTTACCCCATTCTCCACCTACCAAAAAGGGACAGGTTAATTTTGGTCGGTTTTATCTGCGGAAACGCCACATCTCCCCACCACATTGGTACAAGGCAACCTATCCGGAATGGGTGAAATCATGATCATAGAGCTCATCTCGCTGCCTCACTCAGCAATAAGGTTTACCCTGGTGCTATTTTTCTCGATACGATAGACGCCGACCTTGCCTGTAACGCCATAATGCTTTTTAAGTAGACCCATCTCCGCAGAATTGGACTCGATTACGATGAGCTTGTCATAACCCGACAGAAGGTTATCCATATTGGGCTCATAGAACGCGCATATGGCATCGGAATGCGGGGCAAACAAATAATATCGAGCCAAATACGTGAAGTAGTACGAAGTCATAAGCCCATCGCGATCGGAACCGAACAGCAAATAACGAGTACCGTCTTCTTTACCCGATGCCGGCCAGCGATCACCGACGACATCTCGGACCGTCGCCGGAAGCGAAGTGTCGTATGTCTTTGCATTGAATAGCATGCCGTTGTATTCACTCGTCAAAAGGCCAAGCGACAAGGCGATGCAGCCCATTACAACCTGTTGGTATCGCCGCTTATGTAACGGCGTTGCATGGCAGGGGGAACCATCGGACCGGAATTTCATCTGCCCCTCAAGCTCAACGGTAACTGCCATCACCAGGCCACCGACAAACAATGCAATGATGCTGCAAGCATAACGATCGAATCCAGCAAGCCTCAAGGCCTCGTCCATTGGCATCGAGAAAATGTACATGGCGAGAATACCCACATAGTAAACAATTGTCATGAAATCAAGCGCAACCAGCGCGCGGCGCACATGTGTCAACTGATGCCCAAAGCGCCACCGAGCAGCCGCTAGCAATGCGACAACAGCCAAGTTGCCGAGCAGGAAACCGAGCGCAGGCCTGGTAGTTAAATCGATGGAGGTCGCAAAAAACGTCGAGACGACCTGCGCGATCTGGGCAGTATTCTTACCGCCGACCACCGCCGCGTGAGCAGCATCGCCCACATCGAACTTATTCTTGACGCCCGCGAGCGCCGTGGCCATGTGCCAACTCCACATCAGATAAGTGGAAAAACCCAAAACACCTGCGACGGCAGTTGCACCAAACCAGCGCAGGCGAGCGTTCCAGCTGCGATTCCTGAGAGCAACGTGTCCGCGCGCTAAATGGTAAGCGAGCACAAATGCAACGAATACGACGCCCGTCGACTTCACCACTATGAGCTCCGCCATCAACGGCACGAGCAACTTGAGCTCGCGGCGAACATCACCGTTATAACGATCCACGACTGCCCAGCACGCCATCGTGAGGGCCGGGAGCACGAAATCAACCAAAAGGTTATTAATGCGAATCGTTACATTGAAAAACGTAAGGAGCGAGCAGCCAGCCCCTAACACCGCATATGGCAGAAACGAACGGCGATTGCGCACAATACCAAGAACAGCATAAAAACATGAGAAGATAAAGGCTGCCTGAACAACGAGCATTGTTCCCTCGGCATGGCCTAAAAACGTGCATGCGCAGTACAGCAGTGAAGTTGTGCCGAGCGGATAGTTGAAAAACTCAACGAGACCACTTGACGCCGTGGGGAAAGCCCCCGTCTCCAGCATGACCTTGAGCGCTATAGCCCAATGCGTAAAGTTATCGTAATGCTCGAGACGCGCCGACAGCAGGGGCCACAGAAAGATCAACATACCTAGGAGAAAACACGCGTCAGGGAGACCAAAGGGCAATCTAGCAAGACCACGACCATGGAGACAGGGCATTGCCGCTGCACCGGCGATGGCGCCCACCACAACCACCCCCCAGGTGGCAGGGGCAAGCGCGCCCACGATTCCACCGGCATACGTGACGACCCCCATGACACACAAGGCACACACGGGAGCGAAATGCACATCCGTCTCGGTCAAACGATGGATCCAATAGCACAGACCGAAGAGCGCTAGCAGGAACAGCGCCGCACGGCCGAAGGCAGCAATAATCAGCATGCAGCGTCTCCTTCGACATGAGCAGAATCGTGACTGGTCCGCTCCGCATCCCGTGAATCGCCGCATCGATCGCTATCACGCCTGGAGCGGCGGCGGGATCTCCATACGCGGTGACGCGAAAGAAGCGCCCTTATCCTCATGCGGACAATACGCACGATATCGTCATAGGTGGTGTTCCAGCTATCAAGCTCCTCGGCGATGCCCGTTTCGCGATCGTACAGCAGCTGATCATAGATGCGACGCTCCTCGAGCGAGCGGTGCTCGATTCGAAGCGCCGCGTACCACGACTCATCATCGCCACATTTGGATTGAAAGAGGCGCACAAGCCTACCAGAAACGCATGTGCAATAGCGACCATCTCCCAAGCGCACCGCAAAGCTGCGCAGCTCCTCGGGAAAGGGATCATCGATGCGCACGAGTACACCACCGTCTGACATGTTGATGGCACGCCCCGCGAAAACACCCACAGGGCCTTCGTCATCCGTCTCGTCCGAACTGCAATCGGGGAAAACGCCACCTTCGGCCACGGCTTCGCCGGTGCCCTCGGTTAGCTTCGACCACTCATCCTCAACCGGCAGCGCCGTCAGCACCGCAGGTTCGTCTACGGAGATGCGAGTACTCTTGCGCGGCATGGACCGACCACCCGAAAAGGCAATAGCATACAAAAGGGCAATCAAGTTGTAGCACAACCAATAGATGATCACGGAACTGTACACGAGCGCCATGCCATACTTTCCCCATGTAAATCTGATAATAGCTGCAACCGAGAGCACCACGAGCAACAGGTGTGGGAGCATGTTCCACAGGCTACCGCTGCGATTGGTCGTCTTGTCTTTACGCGTAACTTTGAACTTGGTCTCGCGGATACCGAGCGTCTCAAGAAATACGGGAATAATAAGTGATGGCGCCAGCGTGGTGTCGATGATTTGACTCCATTTCTGACTGCGAACATTGCTCGAAAGCAATTTCATAGACCTGCTATAAAAGAAATAGCTCGGCAGCCAAAAAATTAGTAACTGCCAGAGTGTGCAGTTAACCACTTGGAAGTCAAACAAGGCAAACATAATGGGCGCAAGAATGAAGATGATGCGGTTGAAGAATGACCACCAGTACAGAAAACTGCACAGATAGGTAATGCGCGCGGAAAAAGAAATCTTACGGGAAAAGATGACACCCGTGTTTTGGATGCTCTGAATCACACCGCGCGCCCAGCGGATGCGTTGGTGCACCATCGAGCGCACATCCGTCGTCGAGAGGCCGTGAGCTTCGACCTTATCAGTGGCATAGGTAATATAACCCGCCATCTGCAGACGACAGCTCGTCTCAAAATCTTCGGTGATCGTATGATACGGAAACCCGCCAATCTCCTCCATACCGGCGCGCGAAATCACGGCATTGCTACCGGTGTATGCGCAGGCGTTGGACGAGTTGCGCATCTGGTTTACCTCGCGTGAGAAGAAATCTTGCTCATTAGGAATCTTGTCCTCGGCGTACAGATTGAACTGAAAAAGATCAAGATTATAGAAGCTTTGCGGCGTCTGAATCAGACCGACTTTAAGGTCCTCATTGAGTTCGTCCTCGGAACGATAACGCCATGCGCCGGTCGCGCCATCCTGAATATAGCGAGGCAGCAAGAAATAGGGCACGGTATCTACGAGAAAGCTGCTACGCGGAATCATGTCGGCATCGAACGTCGCGATCAGCGGTGAAGTCGTGTGCCTTAACGCGTTGTTGAGGTTGCCCGATTTGGCATACTTGTTATCCTCGCAGGGGATATAACCAATCCCAAGTTCAGCCGCAAGGGAAGCGACCTCTTTGCGGCAGCCATCGTCAGCAAAATAGACGTGCACCCGAGAACGATCGGGATAGTCCATGTAGGTACAGGCGTTCGCCGTCTTGAACAACACGTCAGTCGGCTCGTTGTGCGTAGCGATTACCACGTCAACGTCGGGATAGTCTTCGGGCAAGATTTTCGGCATAACGAGATGTCCGCTGTCGGCCTTAACCTTGCGGTAGTAAAGTTCGAAGGTCGTAAACGCGGTTACTGTCTCAGCGATGAGCAGCAAGACCGCAAAAACCATCTGGGGAATCCCCTGATCAAACGGCAGGGTGAACAGCAGACGCCATAGCAGATAGATGACCATAAGGACTGCAGTGACGATAAAGGTCGTCACATCGCGCTTCCGTGCCCCCTGTTTTTCCACCACGCTTTTCTTGGCTTTCTTAAGCTTATGAACGTTCACGGAATCATCCCCCTATTCAAAGACCCATGACTGCTGGATACGGTAGTTAGCAAAGAACAATGCCGTATCAACAAACGGTTTGATGATGAAGACCGGTATGGGCAGTGCAACGGAAATCAAGAGGACGAGAGCTGCGCTCGCCAACATACAAACTGCGCACAGGGCAATATAGCGGCAAAGGCTCCGAGAACAGCTGGAATTATCCGCTTTGAAGACGATATTTCGATTCAGCATATAGTTGACAAATGCCGAGACGACCCGCGCAACGACGGTTGCCCACACGATGGCTGCGCTGGTCGCGACACCATGCGACCATAGGAGTACGAGCGCAGAGAACAGTGCCCAATCCAACAACGATGTGCAGAGCGAAGAGAGCGTATAGCGCGCAAACGCAGAGAATAAGACACCGAGCACGCGAAGCGAATCAACAACGGGACGGAAATGTGATGCCTCGTTGTCACCCTCGTAGACCGTGGTAATGGGAACCTCGAAGATGCCACCCGCACGCCGCGCCAGCACAAGCATCTCTGTCTCGAACTCATATCCGTCTCGCACCACAGCGAGCATACGGCGCATAAGCGACGCCGGAAGGCCACGTAAGCCCGTCTGCGTATCACTCACATCGACACCGCAGAGCACGCGCATGGCCCCAAGCATAAAATTGTTACCGAGCTTACTGCGCGCAGGAACGCCATTACCGTCAAATCGGCGACAGCCAAGCACCAACGAGTCCTGGTGCAGACCGAGTTCGCGCGCAACGGCGCGGATATCGGCAGGCAAATGCTGACCATCGGCATCTGCCGTGACGGCCCCCGCAACAGTCGGGACCTGTTCCAAGAGATAAGAAAAGGCAGTCTTGAGAGCCGCACCTTTGCCGCGGTTGAGCCCGTGGACAAGAACCGTAGCACCAAGCGCGCGGGCGCGGTCAAACACCACAGAACAGGACGCGCTGCTCCCGTCATCCACCACAACGATCGATCCCGGCCATCCGAGCACGAGCTCCTCAAGTAGTGCGGCCAGCCGACCACTCGGCTCATACGCGGGAATCACCAAAGCTATCCTATTGTCGATATCTGCCATGATCAAATGGATTCTCCAACATAATGAATCGATTTGCGGACGTCGATTATAACGAAATTGCCTAGCGGTTAAAACAAAAGCCCGAGTGTCGCTGGGACACCCGGGCTCGTGGAAAGGGGTTAATCCTTATTCGGACTTAAGCGGAAACTGCGGCGGAGGCAGCGTTGGTCTCGTCCTCGTCGGTCCATGCATGCTTGGGCATGGGACGGAAGATCTGGAAGAGCATCGCAACCAGCAGCACGATGGCCACAATCGTCCAGATACCAAACTGTCCCAACACAAACAGGTTGTAGAACTGGTTGATGAACAGGCCGATTACCCAAGCAAAGGCGCACTCATAGCCGATGGCAATCGCAGTCCACTTGCCGGAATCCATCTGGTTGCGAATAGTACCTATGGCGGCAAAGCACGGAGCGCACAGCAGATTGAAAGCGCCAAAGGCAACGCAAGCGCCCATGGTCGGGAACATGCCGGCGAACGCGGTCCACAGGCTCGGGTCAGTCTCGCCGGCGTCGGCGACGGACAGCAGCGAACCGGCGGTTGCGACGACGTTCTCCTTAGCCACAAGGCCCGAGACGGTCAGCGCGGTTGCCTGCCAGGTGCTAAAACCGAGCGGGGCGAAGATCCAGGCGATCAGGTTGCCCAGCATGGCAAGCACGGAGTAGTCCATGAACTCCTCGGGGATGCCGTCCATCGCAGGCAGGAAGCCAAAGGAACCGTTGTAGCTACCAAAGTTGGACAGGAACCAAACCACGACAGTGGACGCGAAGATGACCGTGCCGGCCTTCTTGATAAAGGCCCAGCAGCGCTCCCACACATGCAACGCCCAAGAGCGAATCGCCGGGAAGTGGTAGGCAGGAAGCTCCATAACAAACGGCGTCGGGCGACCGGCGAAGAGCTTGGTCTTCTTGAGCATGAGGCCCGAAGCAATGACGGCAAAGACACCCAGGAAGTAGAAGAGCGGGCTGATCCACGCGGCGGTGGTGGAAGAATCGCCGATGATGGAACCCATGAGCAGGGCGATGATCGGCAGCTTGGCGCCACAGGGAATGAACGTGGTGGTCATGACCGTCATGCGGCGGTCCTTCTCGTTCTCGATGGTCTTGGTAGCCATGACGCCGGGGACGCCGCAGCCCGAGGACACGAGCATAGGAATGAAGGACTTACCGGACAGGCCAAAGCGGCGGAACACGCGGTCCATGATGAAGGCGACGCGGGCCATGTAGCCGCAGTCCTCCAGGAAGGACAGCATGACGAACAGCAGGAACATCTGCGGCACAAAGCCGAAGATGGCGCCCAGGCCGCCGACGATGCCGTCGCAGACCAGCGAATCGACCAGGCCACCGTCCTCGGTGCCGCCCGCCACAAGGGCGTCGTGCACCACGGTGGTGATGCCGGGGACATAGGGGCCGTACTGTGCCGGGTCGACCGAGTCGGCATTGTCGCCCGCAGCCTCGACGGCCGCGTCGTAGGCGTCGCGGCCCTGACCGAGCACGTACCAGCCGTCGGTGCCGAAGAGCTGGTCGTTGGTGAAGTCGGTCACCGTGCCGCCCAAGGTAGAAACGGCGATGTAGTACACGCAGAACATGATGACCACAAAGATCGGCAGACCCAGGATACGGTTGGTAACCACGCGGTCGATCTTCTCGGAGGTGCTCATCTTGGCCGGAGCCTTAGTGAGGCACTCATCGATGATGTGCGCGATGACGCCATAGCGCTCACCGGTGATGATGGACTCGGCATCGTCGTCGCAGTCCTGCTCGCACTGGGCGACCAGCTCCTCCACGCGAGCGGCCTTCTCCTTGGTGAGGTTGATGAGCTTGCAGGCGTCCGCGTCGCGCTCAAACAGTTTGACCGCGTAGTAGCGACGCTTGTTGGCGGGAACGCTCGCAGGCAGGTTATTCTCGATGTGGTCCAGAACGTCCTCGATGGAGGAATCGAACTTGTGCTCCGGCACCTGGCCCTTAGAAGCAGCGGACTTCTTGACCTGCTCGAAGAGTTCCTTGATGCCCTTGTTCTTAAGAGCCGAGATCATCATGACCGGGCAACCGAGCTTCTTGGAAAGCTTGTCCGTGTCGATCTTGTCGCCGTTCTTCTCGACCAAGTCGGCCATGTTGAGGGCAACGACCACAGGCAGGCCGGTCTCGATGACCTGAAGCGCCAGATACAGGTTACGCTCGAGGTTGGTGGCGTCGACCACCTGAACGACCACATCGGGCTCGCCGCTCATGAGGTAATCGCGCGAGCACTGCTCCTCGGGGCTGTAGGGGGAAAGCGAGTAGATGCCAGGGAGGTCCGTGATGGTAACGTTCTTGTCGCTTAGGAGCTTGGCCTCCTTTTTCTCAACCGTGACGCCGGGCCAGTTGCCAACGTAGCCGTTGGCGCCGGTGATCAGGTTGAAAAGCGTGGTCTTGCCGCAGTTGGGGTTGCCCGCCAGCGCGACATGGATCTGAGAATCCGCCATTCAATCCTTCTTCCTTGTGTGCCCGCGCTGCTTTCTCCGCGCAGGCTGGATAATGTGCTTCAAAGACGCTGCATTAAGTTAGAAAAACCTAACTTTATCTGCAGAAATATGCGCCGCGAGTCCTTACTGGACCTCGACGACGGCGGCCTCCTCCTTGCGGATGGAAAGCTCGTAGCCGCGCACGTTGATCTCGACCGGATCACCGAGCGGTGCAACCTTTACGACCTTGAACGAAGTGCCCTTAATGAGCCCCAGGTCCATAAGGTGGCGGCGAAGCGCACCCTCACCGTGAAGCTTGACGATGGTGGAGCTCTCGCCCACCTTAACGTCACCCAACGTCTTCATTTACTTGTCCCCCTTTCAGTGCGTACAGAAATACCGTCGACTAACCGACGGTCATGATGTGCATGGCAACCTTGGAATCGATACCAAAGCGTGCGCCCAGCACCGTGACGATGATATTGGCGCCACTCGAGCTCACCACGTGGATTTCGTTGCCCTCGACAAAGCCGAGATCCTTGAGGTGGTGCTTCATATCCTCATTGCCCTTTACACGAGACACGCGCACGGTTTCGCCCGCTTTTACCATCGAAAGCGGCATGGCCGGCATCTGCGGTCCGCAAGACATGAGTGGCTCCTAACGTCAGTTCGTCCTCAACATCGACGCGTTAAAAGTTAACCACGTCTATGTTCGCTATAGTAAACTAGCACGTGGTTAACTTTTTGGAAAGGGTCCCCATTCAGATTTCGAAAAAGTTTCCTATACGAAACAAAAGGGCGCGGCAAAGGACCATCCTTTACCACGCCCTGTCATGCTTAAAGCGAGAGATTTCTGATCGATGTGACACAGGAGGCCTCATCTACGCCCGAAACGCGGAAGATGATGTCCTCGCCGCACTCGCCGTAGAGAGCCATGAGTCCCATGACATCGCGGCCATCCGTGTGGCGATCGCCGATGCTGACTGACACGTCGCTACGATGCTTGGCAATGATGTCATAGAGCAGCGCAACCGGGCGGGCATGTAATCCCAACGGATCTTTAATCGTCTTTGTAAACTCGACCATGTCCCCTCCCGCGGCATCGCACATTCGGCTGGCAAACCCAGCCATGTGGTAGTTATTGTAGCGTTAGATGCTTGTTGAGGGCGGGATGGAAATCGCATCCCATTTCGAGCGTCAATGATGGGACACAGTTTCCGCCAGAAGGCTCAACCGGAAAGCGCGTCCCGTTATTTGGCTGGATTCTGGGTCGCAGTTTCCAAAAGGACCCTGTTTGGGAAACTGCGACCCGTTTTGGACGCAAATTCCGGGTCGCAGTTTCCGCGACGCCCAGTCAACCTATGCCCTCGCAACGCCCGCGCATAAAAAACGAGGGAAGGCACACGTCCTTCCCTCGTTGCAAGCAATATGTAGCCGCTTGCCTACATCAGGCGCAGGCTGACGTCCTTGAGCTGGGCGCCGGAAACGGCACTCGGAGCACCCGACATAAGGTCGGAGCCACTGGCCGTCTTGGGGAACGCCATGACGTCGCGGATGGAGTCGGAACCGGTGAGCAGCATGCACACGCGGTCCAGACCCAGAGCGAAACCGCCCATCGGGGGCGCACCAAACTTGAGGGCCTCCATGAGGAAGCCAAACTGAGACTCGGCGCGCTCCTCGGTAAAGCCCAGGAGCTTGAGCATGGACATCTGCATCTCGGCGTTGTGGATACGCATACCGCCGCCGCCGGCCTCAAAGCCGTCCATGACAAAGTCGTAGGTGCACGAACCGGCTGCCAGCGGATCGGCCTCGATCTTGGCGATGTCGGTCTCGGTCGGCAGGGTAAAGGGCTGATGCTCGGCAGCATAGGCCTTGCGATCCTCGTCCCAATGGAACAGCGGGAAGTTGACGACCCACAGGAAGTCGTGACCCTCGCGCTTGATCTCGAGCGCATTGGCCATGTGGGAACGCATGCCGCCCAGGATCTCGTCGGAGAGCAGGCGCGGGCCGGCGGCGAACATCACAAGGTCGCCGGGCTCGACGTCCATGCGCTCGCGCAGAGCCGCCATCTCCTCGTCCGAGAAGAACTTGACGATGGGGCTGTTGATGGAGCCGTCCTCACGGAAGGCGATCCAAGCCAGGCCCTTGGCGCCAAACGTGGAGGCCACGCCGGCAAGCTTATCGATCTTGGCACGTGCCCAGGCGCCGGCGCCCTTGGCGTTGATGGCCTTGACGACAGAGCCCTCCTCGTTTGCGGCAGTCGCAAAGACCTTGAACTTGGAGTTGGCAAAGATGTCGGTCAGGTCGACCAGGTGCATGCCATAGCGGGTATCGGGCTTATCGGAGCCATAGGTGTCCATGGCATCCCAGTAGTTCATGCGACGCAGCGGCGTGGGCATCTCGACACCCATGCGGCCGAAAGCATCGGCAAGAACCTCCTCGAGCGCGCTCATGACATCGTTCTGGTCCACGAAGGACATCTCGATATCGACCTGGGTGAACTCGGGCTGACGGTCGGCACGCAGGTCCTCGTCGCGGAAGCACTTGGCAACCTGGTAGTAGCGCTCGACGCCACCGACCATGAGCAGCTGCTTCAGGAGCTGCGGGGACTGCGGCAGGGCGTAGAAGTTACCCGGCTGAATACGGCTGGGAACGATGAAGTCGCGAGCGCCCTCGGGCGTGGACTTGAACAGGGAGGGCGTCTCGACCTCCATGAACTCACGGTTGTGCAGCGCCTCGCGAATGGCAAAGGTAAAGTCGGAGCGCAGCTTGAGGTTGGCCATCATCTCGGGACGGCGGAGGTCCAGATAGCGATAGCGCAGGCGAGTGTCCTCGCTGGTCTCGATGCCGTCCTCGATCTGGAACGGCGGGGTGACGGACGTGTTGAGCACCTCGGCGTGGTCGGTCAGGACCTCGATCTCGCCGGTCGCGAGCTTGGTGTTGGTGGTCTCCTCGCCACGGGCGCGCACGACGCCGTGAATCTTGATGGGCCACTCGGGACGCATGGTCTCGGCGATCTTAAAGGCATCGCCATCGGAGTGCTCGGGGTCGAAGGTGAGCTGCGTGATGCCCTCGCGGTCGCGAAGGTCGCAGAAGATAAGGCCGCCGTGGTCGCGGCGACGGCTCACCCAACCGGTGAGGGTGACCTCTTCGCCCACGTTCTCGAAGCGAAGCTCGCCGCAGGTACGGGTGTGCATGGAATGCTCATCGATGGGACGGGTCTGGCTCATACCAGTGATCCTCCTTTATGGATCTGTGCCGCCCCGTGTCGTTCCGGGCGGCGTCGTACAGATTTGCCCAGCCTGCGTAAACCGCGCAGCCAGACATGGCGTTCTATCTTATCGCACCTGTGTCGATGTACCGCGAAAAAGTAGCTCCTGCCCAAAGACTTGACGGAGACGAAACAATTGACGCACCGCGGCACCCGCCCGCGCTATTCACGTGCGACAATATGCCCCAATAAAACAGCACTTGGAAAGGCCCGTCATGACTGCACGCCTCATTGTTATGGATATCGACTCCACGCTCATCAACCAGGAGGTCATCGACCTGTTGGGCGAGGAGGCCGGCGTGGGCGAGCAAGTTGCGCAAATCACCGAGCGCGCTATGCGCGGCGAGCTGGACTTTAAGCAGGCGCTCGAGGAGCGCGTGGGGCTGCTTGCCGGCTTGGACGAGAGTGTGTTCGAGCGCACCTTTGAGCGCGTGACGTTTACCCCCGGCGCGCTGGAGCTTGTGCGCTCGGCGCACAGCAAGGGCTGGAAGGTCGGCGTGGTAAGCGGCGGCTTTCACGAGGTCGCCGATAAGATCGTGGCCGCCGCGGGCATCGACTTTTGCCTGGCCAACCGCTTGGAGGTCGTAGACGGCAAGCTCACGGGCAAGCTGGCGGCAGACATTGTGACCAAGGAGTCCAAGCTCATCCAGCTGCTGGACTGGGCAGTTGAGTGCGGCGTCGATATGGCACACACCGTGGCAATCGGCGACGGCGCCAACGATATCCCCATGATTCAGGCCGCGGGCACTGGCATCGCGTTTTGCGCCAAGCCCAAAACGCGCGAAGCCGCCCCGTTTGCCATCGACGAGCGCAACCTGATGCTCGCCATGGACATCATCCTGCGTGACTAGCCGATCCGTCTAACAATTGAATCAGTCCGTCCTATAGTTTCCGAACAATTTTGTCTTAGTGTTCGGAAACATACCCTTTGAGTGCTAGACTTTGCGCCGTCGAAGGGAACATATATGGATAAGCGAGACCTAGAGCAGCTGCTGAGCGATGTTGCTGGCGGATCAGTCACCCCTGCCGATGCCCTTACGCGCATCCAGACGGCTCCGACCGCCGATTTGGGCTTTGCGCAGCTCGATCTTTCGCGCGGAGTGCGCCAGGGAGCCGGCGAGGTTGTCTACGGTGCCGGTAAAACCGCCGAGCAAATTGCCGCCATTATCGAAGCGCTGCGCGATGCCGGCCAGGAGCGCATCCTGGTCACGCGCCTGGATGCCGAAAAAGCAGCCCGTACCTCGGAGCTCCTCGACAACGGCATCGACCTGGGATATGTCCCGGACGCACAGCTCGCCCTCGTGGGCGGCAAGCCCTCCCCTACCGGCAACGGACGCATCGTCGTCGCCTGCGCCGGCACGAGCGACTTACCCGTCGCCGAGGAAGCCGCGTTGACGGCCGAGTTCTATGGCAACGAGGTCGACCGCCTCTACGACGTGGGTGTCGCCGGCCTGCACCGCCTGCTCGCGCATGCCGAGGAACTTGCCCAGGCGCAGGTGGTCATCGCCATCGCCGGCATGGAGGGCGCGCTGGCAAGCGTTATCGGCGGCCTGGTGAGCTGTCCGGTCATTGCCGTTCCCACCAGCGTGGGCTACGGCGCGAGCTTTGGTGGCGTAGCCGCACTGCTCGCCATGCTCAACTCCTGCGCCAGCGGCGTTTCGGTCGTCAATATTGACAACGGCTTTGGCGCCGCCTACCAGGCAAGTCTTATCAATCATCTGAGCGCCGGCGCAACCCGCGCCCGTTAAGGAGCATTCCATGTCCAACCATCAGCACACGCTTATCATCGACGGCACCTCGGGCATCAGCGGCGATATGACCGTCGCGGCCCTGCTCGACCTGGGCGCCAGCGAGGAGCACCTGCGCGAACAGCTCGCCACGCTGCCGGTCGACGGCTTTACGATTGCCGTCACGCGTGCAAACAAGCATGGCATCGACGCCTGCGACTTTGACGTTCAGCTAGCAGAGGAGCTCGAGAACCACGATCACGATATGGCCTGGCTCTACGGCAACGAAGCAGCTGCCGAGCACACGCATGGGCACGAGCACCACCATCATGACCATGGCGAGCACGAGCACTGCCATGAGCATGACCATGAGGCCCACGGCCATGGCCACGAGGGCCATCATCACGCCCACCACCATCACCACCGTTCTTTGGCGGACGTCACCGCCATCATCGACGGCTCACAGCTAAGCGATGGCGCCAAGCGTCGTGCGCTCGCCATCTTTACCGCACTTGCCGCCGCCGAGGCCAAGGCCCACGGCAAAATGCCCGAAACCGTCATGTTCCACGAGGTGGGCGCCGTCGACTCCATCGTCGACGTCTGCTCTGTCGCCATCTGCCTCGATGACCTGGGTATTGAGGGCATCGTTGTCGAGTCGCTTTCCGAGGGCCACGGCACCATCCGCTGCGCCCACGGCCTCATGCCCATTCCCGTCCCCGCCGTTGTCAACCTATGCCAGGCGGGCAATATCGCCCTCACGCCCGCACCGGTCGCCGGCGAGCTCGTGACGCCCACGGGCGCCGCCATCGTCGCCGCGCTGCGCACGTCCGAGCACCTGCCGGCACGCTACCGCATCGAAGCCGTCGGCTACGGCGCCGGCAAGCGTCCCTACGAGGGTTGCTCCGGCACGCTCCGTTGCCTACTTGTTCAAGTGGATGCATAACCATGGATGCCCGCAAAGAAAAAAGCCGCGCCGCTATTGTCACGGCGTTTTCCGAGCTCCTTCGCGAGGAGGACTACGGCAAGATCACTGTCGGCGACATCATCGCTCGCGCCCACGTAGGCCGCGCGACATTCTACGGCCTCTTTAAGAGCAAAGACGACCTACTGTCCGAGCTCGTGAGCGACATCTGTGCCCACGCCCTCGACGACGATGGTACGCCGCTCGACGACCCACTCGTGCAAGTCGAGCATATCCTCAACAACCTCTGGGAACGCCGTCAGGGCGTACGAGCCCTCGTAGCCGGTGCCGGCTCACGCGTCTTCGCCGACTGCCTCCGCAAGACCATCATGTCACGAGCAGCCGAAACCGTCCCTACCGACCCAAACGGCCCCGCCGCCACCATGGACCGAAGCTTCCTTCTACACCACATAGCCTCAAGCTTCGTAGGAATGGTCCAATGGTGGGCCTGGCACAACTTCCAAGCAGCCAAAGCCGACGTAGCCAAAGACTACCTATCAGCCATTAAGCCTCTCTTCAACTGAGTAAACCCCTCATCCCAAAGTTCCGACCTCATCTCAAAGCGCCGCCCCAACCCAAAGCACAATCCATCCCAAAATGTCGACAGAAGCCCAACGCCCCTACCAGCAACAAGCCCCTCCCATCCAAATTCAGATATATATTGGGTTGCTTGTACGAACGCAACAAAGATCCCGCAGCTGTCCGCATGGGGTAACTTCCCAGCGCATTCCGCAGGACGCAAAAAGGCTCGCCGCACGAAGTGCGCAGCGAGCCTTTTTGCATGTCCGAGGACGCGCTGGGAAGTTACCCCATGCGGCCAGCGGACAACTATGTAGCCTCAGACTAGAACATGCCCAAGAAACCATGCACAAACAGCGCGGCCAGAGCAGCACCGACAAACGGCGCGATGCCAGGAACAAGCAGGCCATACTTCCAGTTGTTGTCAGCCTTGTTCTTGATCGGCAGCACCTGATAGGCCATGCGAGGACCAAGGTCACGGGCCTGGTTCATGGCGAAGCCAGTAATGCCGCCCATGCCCATGCCAACAGCCCAAACGATCAGACCGACGCAGATGGCGAGCATCAGGACGTTCTCGCCAGCACGGTTAGCAGCAGCAAGGATGGCGCTGATGAACACAAAAGTGCAGATAGCCTCGCAGAAGAAGTTGCGGGCATAGTTCGTACCCTCGGTGGTGGGGTTAGTCGAGAAGATATTGCGCTGGGCAATGGGATCGACGACACCATCGGAAGCCTTGAACTCATCGGCATACATAAGCCACGCGATCACGGCACCCGCAAAGCCGCCGAGCATATCGGCAATCATGAAGGGGATGCAGCTGCTCCACGGCACCAGGCCGACGATGCACTGGGCAAGCACCATGGCGGGGTTCATGCACACGGCGCCGCCAAAGATAAACAGAGCAACCGAGATGCCAAAAGACCAAGTGGTGATGGCAAACATATGACCAGAGCCCTGATACTTGGTGCCCTTGAGCACGGTATCGCAGTGCACGCCCACGCCAAAGATGATCATGAGGGCCGTTGCGCCGAATTCGCAGAGGAGTTTGGTAAGCATAAAACCTTATCTTTCTTGTCGGTTATAAACGATTCGTTTAGGCCGCGTACTAGTGCTGAGCGACGACAACGCCCAGGCCATCGGGAATGACGGCCACCTTGGCATCGGCACCCTTCATCTCAAAGGCGAGCTTGAGCGCCTCATCGAGGGTGTTAACCGGCGTCATGTGCATATCCTTGATCATCTGGTGATCGCACAGGTCGGTAACCATGATCACAGGGTGATGCGCCAGGATGCGGGCAAAGATCTGGCTCGTCCACTGGTCGGGCAGGGTCTCGTCCTTAGGACGGTCGATGCAGGCGCGCTCAAACTCTGCCGGATCATTGTCGGCGATGTTGTGATAGAAGCCCTCGCCACCGTGACCGTCGGCACAACCGGCGACATCGATGATCACGCCGCCCTCGGGAAGTGTGGCCTCTGCAGAGCACATGCCCTTCACGGCCTGATAGATGTTCTGGTCGAGCGGGTAGCCGCCGTTGGTGGTAATGGCAATCTCGCACTCGACGGGCTCAACGCCGGCAAGGCTCTTCACAAACTCGCAGCCAGCCTCGTGCGCCTTGTGGATGTCGCCGGCAAAGGAGCCGATGACCTCGTGCTTGCCGTTGAGCACCACGTTGAGCACAAAGGCAAGGTGAGCCATCTCGGCAGCGGCAAACATGTCCTCGCTCACGTGGTTGTGGCACAGGTTGCCGGCACGCGAATGGGAATCGTTCACAAACTGACCGTTGTGGTTGTACATGATGGTCTTGTAGCTGGCGATACCAGGCAGGACGGACTTGCGGCTACCAGAGAAACCGGCAAAGAAGTGCGGCTCAATAAAGCCCTCGGCAAGCAGCAGATCGCAATCGGCAGCAATCTTGTTGATGATGCACTCGCCGCCAGAAGGCAGGGTGCCGATCTTTTTCATCATGCTGTCATCGGTCGCGACGTGCATAACGATTTCCTCGTTGGCAACGATCTCCTCGCCGTACTTGTTGACGAGCTCCTCGTGCGTCGACGGACGATGCATACCCGTAGCAACCAGAATACGCACGCGAGCCTCGGGCGCAGCAGAATGGATGTGATGCAGCAGAATAGGCATCGTCACACGCGAGGGAACGGGACGCGTATGATCGGAGCTAATAATGACGATATCCTTCTTGCCAGCACAAAGCTCCTCGAGCGAAGGCGAGTCATAAGGATTGGCAAGCGACTCCTCTACCAGCTCTTCCTGCGATTTTGTAGTCTTAAACTCGTTTTGATGACCTTCCATCACGCCCGCGAAGTTCTTATCCTCGAGCTCCAGATGCAACGTCTTGTGGTCAAACGGCAGTTCACATTCAAACAATGACGAGCGCCCTCTTCCTTTCAACTGACACACTAGATAAACCGTTGGAAGGATACGCCGCTCACCGAAAAACACCACCGTCCACCGACTCATTAACACAACGTTCATATTTGACCCACAACAAAACGGCCGCGACCCCAAACGGGACCGCGGCCGCTACAGTCGTAAGGCGAGAAGCGCCAAATGCATCTCAATCCCGATTGATAAGACGCGAGGCGCGAAGCGCCAAACGCGCCGCCGGGACAAACCCCATCCAAAACGCGCGAAGCGCACCATTATTCTCCTCAGCCCCAATCCCTGAAGACCGAGGACGAAGGGACCCGACGGGTTTCCCTCTGAATGCATTCCGCAGCACGAAGCCCCCCTATCCACAGCTCCGAAGGAGCAGGATAAGGGGGCTTCAAGTGCGAGGACGCATTCAGAGGGAAACCCATCGGGTCCCGGTGAGAGCCACAGGGCTATCGATTACCCCGTGTTCTGCAATCCTGCCGAGACGCCGGTCACAGTCGAAAGAATCAGGCTCATGTACTCGGCCTTCTTCTCCTCGGCCATCTCGTCCTGATTCATGCGCACCTCGCGAAGGGCGCGGACCTGGGCGATGGACAGAGCGTCGACGTAGGGGTTACGCACGCGAACGGCGCAGCCGAGCACGCGACGACGCTGCAGCGGCCACTCATCACCGACGATGGCAAGGACCCACTTACGGGTGAGCTGCATCTCGGTAAAGACCTTCTTGGACAGATCATCGCGGTCGCCCAGATGCAGATACATCTTGGCGATGCGCTGATCGGTCTTAGCAATCGACATCTCGATGTTGTCGATAAAGGTGCGGAAGAACGGCCACTCCTGGTAGGCAGCCTTGAGCTGGTCAAGATCGCCAAGCTGCTCGCAGGCGGTGCCCAGACCGTACCAAGCGGCCAGGTTAATGCGCGCCTGGCTCCAGCTGAAGATCCACGGGATGGTACGCAGGTCATCGAGCGACTTGGCGCCCAGACCGCGCTTGGCGGGACGCGAGCCGATCGGCAGCAGACCGACCTCGGTCAGCGGCGTCACGGTCGAGAACCACGGTGTAAAGTCCTCGGTGTTCAGCAGGTCCAGATAGCGTTCGTGGCTTGCAGTGTTGAGCTTCTCGGCCATATCCCAGAACTTCTGCGTGGTCTCGGTGTTGGTCTTCTCGACACTCGGGGCCGACTGCAAAAGCGTTGCGGCGGCAACGGACTCAACATGGCGCTGAGCCAGCGTGCGGTTGCCGTAACGGGCAAAGATGACTTCGCCCTGCTCGGTAAGCTTAAAGAAGCAGTTGACCGAACCCTTGGGCTGCGCCAGCACGGCCTTGTTGGCCGGGCCGCCGCCACGGCCCACGGCACCGCCGCGACCGTGCATGAGCACCAGGTCGATATCGTTCTTCTCTGCCCACTTGGCGATGCGCTCCTGCGCGGAGTGCAGCGCGAGCATGGCCGTGGTAGGACCGGCATCCTTGGAAGAGTCGGAATAGCCCAGCATGACCTCCATGCGGCGGTTGGTCTGGGCAAGGCGCTTTTGCACCACGGGCAGCGTAAGCATCTGATCGAGCACGTCGACGCAGCCCTCGAGGTCCTCGAGCTGCTCGAACAACGGGATCACGTCGAGCTCGGGGACATCCTCCTCGTGTGCAAAGGACAGGTGCGCCAGCTCAAAGACGTCGGCCACATGCTGAGCGCTCTTGGTAAACGAGATGATGTAGCGGTGCGCCATCTTCTTGCCGTAGCGCTTTTGGATGGAGCCGATAGCGCGGAAGGTATCGATGACCTCGCGCGTCATGGGCTGCAGGTCGCCATGGATACCGTTCTCGTGGATATCCTTAAGGGCGCGGGCGTGCACCACGGAGTGCTGACGGAACTCCATCTCGACCATGTGGAAGCCGAAGGACTCGACCTGCCAGATGATGGTCTGGACCGGGCCGTAGGCAGCACGGACGGCACCGCAGGCGGCCAGCGAACGCTGGACGACGCGCAGGTCCTCCAGGAACTCATCGGCGCTGTGGTACATGGTGTCGGTGATACGGCGTACGGTGGCGTTCAGGCGGTCGGCCATGACGAGCATGACGGCGCGATGCGGCTCGTGCTCGGAGATCAGCTCGGCGCGGGCCGTGTAACGAGGGCTCATCTCGACCTGATGGTTCCACAGGTTAATGAGCTCGGCAGAAGGCTTGCTGTAGGTGGCCTCGAGCGTGAGGTTGCGGCCGATGCGGCGGCACTTGTCCTCGAGCTTGAGCACCATGTGAGTGAAGTACTTGGCGGCGACCTCGCGGCTCACCTTGGCGGTGACGTTGGGGTTACCGTCGCGGTCGGAACCGATCCAGCTGCCGGGATGGAAGAACGCCGGGCACAGCGGCGGCACGGTGCCGGCCTTGTCGCCCAGCACCCAGTCGTCAAAACGACGATAGATAACGGGGATGACGTCGAACAGCGTGTTATCGAAGATGTCGATAATGGTATCGGCTTCCTCGACCGGCGTGGGCTTCTTGAGCGCGATGGGGCTCGTACGCACCAGGGCGTCGATCTCCTGCAGCATATGGCGCTCGTTCTCCACCAGGTCGGAGCCGCCCAGACGCGGACGCTCCTCCAGCAGGTTGGAGATACGGCGGATCTTGCCCTCGACGGCCTTACGACGGGCCTCGGTGGGATGTGCGGTAAAGACAGGGTGGAACTCGAGCTTGTCGAGCAGCTCGTTGGCGCCCTCGACACCCATCTCGTCTACCAGCTGGTGATAGGCGACGGTGAGCTCGTTGGCGGGATCGACCTCGGTATCGGTCGACGCACCGGCCTCGCGCTCGCGCAGCTGCGCCACACGGTAGTTCTCCTCCGACAGGTTTGCCAGGTGGAAGAAACTCGTAAAGGCGCGAACGATGACCTGCTGCTTATCGAGCGGCAGGCTGTCGATCAGATCGACGACCTCACGAAATGCCACGGCAGTGGGCTCGTCGGCGGTGGGCACGCCCTGCTCGTCGACGGCCTCGTCGGCAGCGCGGGTACCGGGGTTGCCGGCATTGGCCACAATCTCGGCCGACAGGATCTTGTCGAACAGGTCCGCGATCTCAGGATCATACTCGCTAAGCACACGACGCTCCAGGCGCAGGAACAACGCCAGATTGTCGCGCAGCTCCTCGGGGATCTCGATCTCGGCGAGACGCTCCCTGGACTCGGCATTCGAGCCGATTCGGTTAACGAGGCGGTTGACCACGGCAGCGACGCGCGCCGCGGCTTCGGGTACAGACTGGTTGCTTAGGTTCTCAGCCACGTTTCCTCCCATTCCTCCTTCTATGCACGTAACATGCGGTATTCATTATAGGCGCTTGAGAAATACTTTCGACACTGATTGCGCTTTACCACACAAAAGTATTTTCTGCATTGCAAGGGTTTTTGCTCTAAATGGTCGTATTTCTCGGTGGACGGCATACACAAACGGGGGCATTCCGCATAAATGCGAAACACCCCCGTAACAATCGCTCGGCGCAAGCGGGACATGTTAGCGGGCCCGCAGCTCAAAAAGATGCACTACAGGCGCTCGCGAACCGCCTCGACGACGTTGGCCAGATCGGCAAGGACCTCTTCGTGGCTCTCCATGTCGCGCACCTTGACCTTGCCGGCGGCAAGTTCGTCGCCACCCAGGACCAAGATGAGCTTGGCGCCTACCTTATCGGCCTGCTTAAACTGGGCCTTGAGCGAACGGCCCTGATAGTCGGCCTCGGTCACGATGCCTGCGGCGCGAAGCTCCTGCGTAATGGCAAAGACGTTCTGGCGCAGCTCCTTGCCGGCGTTGGCGACGTAGACGCACGGGGCCTCATCGGCACCCAAATCGCTGCCAAAGGCCTGCAGGGCCAGCAGGGCGCGCTCAAAACCGACAGCGAAGCCGACGCCTGCCGTGGGCTTGCCACCCTCGAGCTCGACCAGGCCATCGTAGCGGCCACCGCCGCCGATGGAGCCGACGCCGGCGCCAGGGGCCTCGACCTCAAAGACAGTACGGGTGTAGTAGTCCAGGCCGCGCACCAAGGTGGGATCCTCGACATACTCGATACCGGCGACATCCAGATAGCGCTTGACCTGCTCGTAGTGCTCGCGGCACTCGTCGCACAGGTTGTCACCCATCAGCGGCGCGTCGGCCATGATCTCGCGGCAATGGTCGTTCTTGCAGTCGAAGGCACGCAGCGGGTTGAGCTCGGCGCGCTCGCGGCACTCGTCGCACATCTCGTCTGCGTGATCGAGGATGAACTGCTTGACCTGCTCGCGGTAAGCCGGACGGCACTGGGCGTCACCCATCGAGTTGATGAGCAGACGAAGCTTGGAAAGATCGAAGCCCAGGCGCTTGTAGAACTCCATGAGCATGATGATGCACTCGGCGTCTGCCGCCGGATCGGGAGCGCCGAGCCACTCGATGCCCACCTGGTGGAACTGGCGCAGGCGGCCCTTCTGGGGACGCTCGCCGCGGAACATGGCCTCGGCGTAGTAAGCCTTAAACGGCGTGGAGCCCTGGGGCACCAGATTGTTCTCGACGACGGCGCGCACCACGCCGGCCGTGCCCTCGGGGCGAAGTGCCAGGCGCTGCTTGGGCTTGAGTTTGGTGTCGGTGCCCTCGGTAAAGACGCGCTCCAGGTTGGTACCGCTGAACACGCGGAACATTTCCTTGCGCACGACGTCGGTCGACTGGCCGATACCGTGGACAAACACGTCAACCTGCTCGATCGCGGGCGTCTCGATGGGTTTAAAACCAAACGGCTCGAACACGCCGGCCGCAATCTGCTGCATCTTTTGCCAGGCGCGCATCTCGGCGCCGATAAGGTCGCGGGTTCCCTCCGCCTTCTGTGCCTGCATGGGCAAACACCTTTCTTTTGTATCGCGTCATAGATAACGATCATTATACGGCACAAACACAAACCGCGGCGGCGCGTCTGACCGAACGAGGGTATGGGGACTCGTTCGGCCAGATGCGCCGCCGCTGTTTGCGATCCGTTTTCCTCCGCCCCCTTCGGATCACGCAACCCCTTGGGGACGGAGGAAAACGGATCATTTCGTAGGCCCGTGGCCGCCTTGGAAACCGAATGATGGTACGAGCATCCATTCGGCTTCCAAGGCGGCCACGGAAAGAACGGGGCGAACAGAAAAGAGCGACGGACGTCTACTCCCCCGCCACGCTCGCGCGCAGCTTGGCGGCGATGGGCTCGGATGCCAGCAGGAACACGAGCATGACCACGGAGCACGCCAGGCACACGATCCAGGTGCTCGCAAAGGAGCCCGAAACGGCAAAGAGCACATAGACCTGCCAAAGCTCACCCACAAAGCTCATGCCCGCGAGCACCGCCGAGGTGGCGATAACGGTGAGCGAGCCCAATACGCGGCCACTCACCTTATCGGCAACATGACCGATAACGAGCGAACCCACGACACTCACCACGGTGGAGATGGCATTGGAGACGTTGTACTGCGCAAGGGAAATACCCAGGTTGCTGACGATCAGCGGCTGGAACAGGCTCATGCAGTTGACGAAAATCGTGTAACACGTGGCCATGATCACGAAGCCGGAGGCCACCACGAGCCAGCCGGGGAAGAACTTACGCTGCTGGGGCATACTGCTCCTTTTAGACAAACGAATAGCCTGCGCCGGGCGCCGGTAGTGCCCAAGATTGCCTTGAAAGACAAGGGCATAGGCCTTACGGCCATGCCCGCAGGCTTGAAAGGCAAGGTTGGGTGCTACCGGTGGTCGGCGATATAGCCCAAAGCGACGGCGGTATAGGCCGCGGCACCGAGCGGCAGCTCGGCATCGTTAAAACGTGCCTTGGGATGGTGCTGGGCAAAGTGTTCGTCCGTGTCGGTTACGGCCGCGCCCACGGTAAAGTACGCACTTGGGATCTTGCTCGAGATAAGCGCGAAGTCCTCACTCGCCATGGCATGGAAAAGCGGCAAGAAAGCCGTCTTGGGCAGCACTGCGCCCACGTAGCCAAGCGACGCCTGGGTCATGTCGTCATCGAGTACGAGCGGGGGAACATCCGAGAGTGTCTCGAGGGTCGCCGGCGTGCGATACGTTGCGGCCACGCCGTTAACGACCTCGGCGATACGCTCCTTGAGATGAGCCATGAGCTCGACATCGAAGCCACGCAGCGTTCCCTCGAGCACACAAGTGTCGGGGATGACATTTGCGGCCTGACCGCCGGCGAACTTGCCAACGGTAAGCGCGACCTCCTTAGCCGCCGGCACTTCGCGAGCGATAAGCTCCTGAAGCGCCAGATGCACATGCACGCCGGCCGTGATGGGGTCGATGCAAATCTCGGGGCTCGAGCCATGGCCGCCCTTGCCCTGAAGCGTGATACGAAAACCGTACACGCCCGAGAGCGCCGGGCTGCCGTAGAGCACCAGGCCGAGCGGCGACTGGCTATTGACATGCATGGCAAAGGCGACCTGAGGACGCGGGTTCTGCAGCAGACCGTCGGCGATGGCGGCGCGGGCACCCTCAAAGGTTTCCTCGCCCGGCTGGAACAGCAACTTAACCGTAGCGTTGGCATCAACAAGCTCTGCCTCGCGAGCTTTGAGCATACGAGCCGCACCAAGCAGCGCCGTCGCGTGCATATCGTGACCGCAAGCGTGCATGCAGCCGTTGGTGGATGCAAAGGGCTCGCCGGATTCCTCGGCAACGGGCAGGGCGTCCATGTCGCCACGAAGCATGATGACCGTACCGGCCTGCTCATTCGTGCAGACGCCATTGCCTTGGGCCGCGGCGGCACCGGCGCCGACAAGGCCCACAACGCAGGAACCATCGACGAGCGTTGCAAATGGGATGTCCATCTCGGTCAGGCGCGCTTGGATATACGTAGAGGTCTGCGGGAGGCTATTACCCAGCTCGGGCATCTGATGTAAATCGTGTCGCCACGCAGCGAGCTCGTCTGCAAAAGCCTGAGCTTCTGCAACAAGACCGTCACCGATAGCGGTCTGCGCCGCCGCGGTGGCCTTGGGCGCTGATTGCGGTTGAAGATCGGACAGTGCTGGTGCCATAGATGCCCTCCAGTAACGTTTTTGCAGCAAGCACTTTGATAGCGTAAAGTGCAAGGTACTACTTTAAGGGCGACGCATAAAAAATGCCGCCCCGGGAGGCGGCGCAACAAATTGTTTACAATTGCGGACGCGGCTTTCGACGCAAAAAATCGAAATGCGTCTCGCTCAAGATAATCGAAAGAAAGATGAGCGCGAAGCCGGCGAGCAGGCGCGAGGTGAGCGCCTCCCCCATCAGCAGCACCGAGAACAGCACGCCCGAAGGCGACTCCATCGAAAGGAGCAGTGAGCCCGTCGAGGCCGAGACATGCGCCAGGCCGACGTTTTGGATGAGCAGAGCCGCGCATGTGCAACCAACCGAGAGAAACGCCATCGCGCTGATAAAGCTCGGCGTCCACACGGACAGAGGCGCTTGGGTCTCGAATAGCAGCGACGTTGCCAGGCTCAGCACGCCGTTGCCCACAAACATCCAAAACGTGATGACGTTGATGTCCATTTTGCGACCGTACTTGGCAGTCACCGCCATCTGGATGGCGAAAAAGACCGCACCCGCCAGCGTAATGACATCACCGATGTTGAATTCAACGCTATCGAGCGCCACCAAGCCAATGCCCGCCAAGCACAGCAGCGCCGCGCCCAGGTTATAGCGGGTGAGTTTTTCGCCGCTCAGAAAATAGCTCGCGAACGGCACAACGATGCAATACGTGCCCGTCAAAAAAGCATTCTTGCCCGCCGTGGTGTGCGCCAGACCGACTGTCTGCAGGGCGTAGGCGGCCCACATAAGTGCGCCCATGCCAAGTCCGACGATAAGGTTGCGGGCGTTGAGGTGCGCGATGATGCGCTTGTGGAAGATGAAAAACATGACCAACGCCGCAGGCAGAAAGCGCACGTAGAGCAGTTCGAACACCGGAATGGTGTCGAGCGCGTCCTTCATGGTCTTAAAGGAGTAGCCCCAGACGACTGCCACCGAAAGCAGCAGGACTTTCCAGAACAGCGGCGAGCGAGCGCCGGCGCCGCGGGAGGTGCCGCCCGCGCCCAGGTCCTCGCGAGCAACAGGGCTATCGGGCATCATTTCGATATTGTCAGTGGCATGCTGGGCCATAGGGCATCCTCGCGCTCAATCTGGGCGTGGTGTCCGCACGCGCATGGCTGCGTGCCGCCTCATGGTCAAATAAAAGCAGGGCGCACCGGACCCCCGGCACGCCCCGCTACTGTAGCAACAACCAAGCAGCCCGTGCAATTCACTACGCTAAAGCATCGGGTTGGAAGATCTCGATGTTCCGACGGCGTTTACGTTGCTGAACTAAATCAATTTGGTTGACTCCAGTTTTTCGATGATCCAGTCGTTGGCTTTGATGACCGGGCGGCGGAAGACGACGCCCAGTGCCAGCGACGGAATCAGATAGCTCGCCAGAATGCCTAGCTCAATCCAGTACTCCATGTGGTACGCACCGGCCATGGCGGCATGCATGGCGTTGATGCCGTGGGTAAACGGCAGGAACGGATAGATTGCCTGGAACACGGGGCCGGTCATCTCGATGGGGAACGTGCCGCCCGAACCACCGACCTGCATAACCAACAGCACGACAGCGAGTGCCTTACCGATATCGCCAAACGACACCGTAAGCGTGTAGACGATATTGGAGAACACGAGGCTCGCGACCCAGCCCGCCAGCACAAACTGCAGCGGGTTGTCGCACTGGATGCCAAAGAACAGGATATCGCCCGCGCATACGAGTGTTGCCTGCAGCAGGGCCAGACCGCCAAAGAACAGGTAACGGCCCAGATAGATCTCGTGCAGGCGCACGGGGATGAGCTCGTTGATGAGCTCATCGTCGACCGAAACCTTCATCATGGCAGCCAGCACGATCGAGCCGACCCAGAGCGACAGGATCGTGTAGAACGGCGCCATGGCAGAGCCGTAATTGCGGATCGGATAGACCGGCTTGCGGTCGAGCGCGACGGGACCGGAAAGCGACGCGGCCAAACCATCGGGGTCGTTGCCGATCATCGTCTTGATCGTGGCCAGATCGTCCGACATAAGGGCACCATCGAGCTCGTCCTTGAAAGCGCTAATCTTGTCCGCCGCCTCGCCCAGCTGGTCAGAAGCCTTGTTGACGAGCTTTGCAGCCTTAGAGAGGCCCTTTGCCAGCGAACCGGATGCGTCGGTCAGACCGTCTACGGCACTATCCAGATCGCCCGAGATACCGTTGAGTGAATCCAGAACGCCCGAAATAGTCTTCTTGAGTTCTTTGGCCTTGACCGAAAACGTAGAGTCGTAGTCAGTCTTGGCGCCCGAGATACCAGCCTTGGCATCCGCGATTGCCTGATCGACCTCGGCACGCGACTTGTTAACTTCTGCCATGCTGTCGGAAAGGGACTTTGCGGTTGCCGTCAGGTCCTTGGCGTTATTGCGATACTCCACAGCAATCCTGCTCAGCGATGTTGCCACTGACTTGAGGCTGTCCTGGAGTTTTTCGTCAGTCACCTGATCGGCAAAGCTGCGGAGCTGGTCGGCCGTGGCGTCGATATCGTCGGCACGCGTGTTGAGCGCCGCCGCAGCATCGTTGAGCTGGGACACTGTAAGGTCGACATGTTGATTCGCGGCATCAAATGCCTTCGCAAGCTCGGCGGACACGTTGTCAAACGAGCCCGTGCTTCCGTCAATCGCGGCATTGATGGCGTCGTTGGCGTCCTTCAGCGCTTCCTTGGAATCGCTAATACCGCTCTTGACATGCTCCATCAGCTGCTTCGTTGACTCATCGACCGTGCCCGTCTGCTTGAGCATGCCGCTCGCCGACGTCAGCGAATCGGACGTGGAGCTCAAAATGCCCGCCAGCGACGAAGCATTTGCCTGAACGTCTCGCAGGTCCTCAATCGAATCGCCAAGCGTCGAGGACAGGTTGGCGATAAAGTTGCTGACCTGGTCGGTGCTCATGTAATCGAGCAGGCTGGACACCGTCTTAAGACCGATGCTCGTAATGGTCTCGGTAAAAGTTTCGTTAACCTGGCTCTGAACGGCGCTCGAACCCTTCTCGGTCACGATCTGCGCAATGGCGTTGGCCTTCTGGTTCTCGTAAAACTCGATATCGGCGTGTTTCACGTCGGTCGAGAAAAGCGTCATCATGTCAGCGCTAAACGTTTTGGGGATAACGACGGCAGCATAGTACGCGCCCGACTTAACGCCCTCGATAGCCTTTTCGCGATTGTTGAGCACAACCCAATCGAAGCTCTCGTTGCCGCGTAGGGTGGCGGTCACGTTTTCGCCCACGTTAACCTCGACGGGGATCAAATCGCTCTCGTAACCCTCATCGGTGTTGACCACGGCGATCTTAAGATTGCCGGTGTTGCCGTACGGATCCCAGCTGCCGGCGATGTTAAACCACGCGTACAGACACGGTACGATAATGAGGCCCATCACGACAACCAAGCCGATCACGGAGCGAGACACATTTTGGACATCGCGCTTAAACAAATGCAGGATGTTCTTCATTTATGCCTCACCTCCTTTGGAGTGCTTGCTGAGCGGGGCGGTTTCCCCGTCGTTTCCGTTTACGTTGTCAACGCCGTCGGCATCTTGAGCCTTACGATGCGCACCGATATGCGGCAAGCGGCCCGTGGACTGATCGCCGCCCTTGGCACCACGCTCGCTGGCGTTGAGGCCAAACATATGGCGGGCGGCAGGAATGGCGGCCGTGTGTTCGCGCATCTCGCGACGCAGGTCCTCATCCGAAAGCGCCGAGATGCGCATCTGGGTATTGAGGCTCGCGCGGATATATTCGATATTGATAAGCCAGCCGCAGATGGCAATAACCGAGATGATCCAAATGACAAGCAGGATGATCTTGCCGTTATTGTCGATATCGAGAACCGTCGACAGGACAAAGAGCAGGACCTGAACGCCCACCACGGCGGCAAAACCGCCCTTGATGTAGTACGGGTAGCGATGTTCAAAGGCGACCGCATGATCGAGCAGTTCGCGACGGTACGAATCGGAATCGAGCATGACACGCATGGCCGTGCGCAGCGAGTAGCGCTGGCGCGGCAGGTCGTTGGACTCGCAAATCATCATACCGGTCGTGGAAAGCTGTTTATCAAAGAGCAGGTTAAGGTTGAGCAGCAGCGGACGCAGCTGCAGGCCGATAAAGAGCGCCACGATCAAGAACACGCCCAGAATGCACAGGTTAAACAGGTAGTTGAACGAATACATGCCGCCGACCGTCTCGCGCAGCAGATTGATGCCGTAGGTAAAGGGCAGCAGCGGGTGCAGCCACTGGAAGAAGCCGGGCATCATCTCAATGGGGTACATGCCCGACGAACCCGGGATCTGCACGATGACGAGAATGACGCCGATAGCCTTGCCGATATGCTTAAACGTGGTGGACAGCGCATAGATGATATTGACGTAGGTGAACGAAATGGCGATGCCGCCCAGCACGAACAGCAGCGGGCTGACGCACTGCACGCCAATCACCAGATCGCCTACCGTAACGATGATGGCCTGCAACGCGCCCAGGATCACCAGGAGCAACCAGCGGCCAAAGTAGCCCTGACGCGCGGTAAAGCTGCCGATGCCTTCGCGGTCGACCTCGAGCTTGTAGATGGCGATAAGCACGTAGCCGCCCACCCAAAGCGCCAGGTTGGTATAGAACGGGGCAATGCCCGAGCCGAAGCTCTTAACCGGATAGATCGACTTGGACGCGAGCTCAACCGGAGATGCCATGAAGTCTGCGACGTCATTGACGTCGACGCCCATCAGGTCGGCCAGCTCGCCCATGGACTCGGAGGTCTGTAGCGCCGCGATGTCGTTGGCGGCGGTTGCGAGCTTGTCCTGGACCTTGGCAAGCGAGGAATCGGTCTGGGACAGCGTGGTCTTGGCCTGGCCGAGCGTAGCGTTAAGCTGCGAAAGCGTACCGCGCGCGCTTGCAATCGTGGGCGTGAGGCCAGATACGATTCCCGTCAGGTCACCCGAGACGGCGGCAAATGAATCAAGCGCGCTCGAGGCCTTCGGCAGCGCGTTTTGACCCAGACCCGTCTGGGCCTGGCCAAGGTTGGTCGCACCGGTCTGAATTGCGTTATTGATAGCGTCGCTGGCACCCGAAACAGCCGCGGCGTCATTCGCCATGGCGCTCGACTGCGCGGACAGACCGTCCTTGATGCTCTGCAGCTTCTCGTTCTGCTCACGGAGCGTATTGATGGTCGATACAATGCGCGCGTCAATTTCCTCGGAACCTGTCGACGTGTCATTGGCGAGAATCTCCAAGTGCCCGATAACGGCCTTATTGTGGTCGATCGTCGCTTGGAGAGACTCGAGCGAGTTGTCGATACGGGTGGTCGTAGATGTGACCGTGCCCGTCAGCTTGCCGATGGCAGCGTTCGCGGAGGCCGACGTCTTGGTGAGCGCAAGGCTGCCTTCCGAGAGCGCCTTGGAGAGCGAGGCGATAGAGTTGCCCGCCGTGGTGCGAGCTTCACCCAGCAGGTCGTTGCCCTGAGAGATCGCTTGCGTCAGTGACGGCGCCTGACCCTGCATGCCGGCAAGTGCCGCATCAGCCGAGGCGATAGCGCCACTCGTCTTATCGATGGCGGCATTCATGTCGCCAATCGAATCGCGCACCTCGCCCAAGGTATCGGATGCCTCGGAGACAGAACTTGCCAACGAATCCCGAGTCTGGGTTGCCTTGTCCTTTAAATCGACTCCGGCATCCTTGGCAATGCTGGCAACGGTCTCGCCCACCGTGGAGACAAATTCCGAGTTGATCTGCTCCTCGATGGTGCTTGCGCCGGTGTCGGTAACCTTGGGCGCAATAGCGCTCTTCTTCTCATTGACGTAGTACGTAAGCTTGGGCTGATGGTAGTTGCCGTCGAGCATCGAAACCAGGTTATCCGAGAAGTTCTTGGGGATTACGATGGCCGCATAGTACTCACCGCTCTCGACGCCCTCCTTGGCATCGGCCGCCGAGTCAACGAAGGTCCAGCCCAGCTGATCGTTCTCCTTGAGCTGATCGACGACCTGGTCGCCCGCGTTGAGCTCGCCCACCAAGTCGTTTTGGGTGCCCCGATCGTTGTTGGCGATGGCAATCTTGATGCCCTGAGTATTTCCATACGGATCCCAGTTTGCCACGATGTTGTACCAGGCATACAGTGAGGGAATAACGCACACGCCGAGGGTAACCACCAAGGCAACGGGGTTCACAAGCAGTCGCTTAATGTCGCGCTTAAAAATCGCAAAGGAGACCTTTGCATTGGATAGTTTGCTGCCGAGACTCACGCTTGGACCATCCATCCTGTCGTTGAATCGAATCGTATTATCGATAACCATTGTACGTAGGCGCTTTAGCGTCTCAGAGCACAATGGTATTGAGTTTTGCGGGTAGCAATATACTACGAAGATTAGTTAGCGTACAGTTGTACAGTATCTTTAATTTCAGCAGGTCACAAAACCACAACCCGCACAAATTAGCAATTCAAATAGTCATCGGGGACGTTCTTAAACGACTAGTCAAACAAGAACGCCCCCAACGACTAGTTTGGACCACAGTAACATCGATGTTTTAGCAATGCCAGCGAGCGGGCGCCAGAGCGAACAAATTGGCATGAAAAGAGGACGGCATAGACCTTCTGGTCATGCCGTCCTCTTTGAATGACAAGTTGTCGCTCTGG
>CABQJV010000001.1 GCA_902464565.1 uncultured Collinsella sp. | reverse complement strand
GGCGGGGCTTTTTGTGCTGCGTCGATGCCCTGAGACGGACAAAACCAAGGCGTACTGCCCGCTGCGGATAGGTGGTGCACTTCCCTGCGTGCATTTTTGGGAGTATTCAACAAGCTCTTAAAAATGCATAACGTTGTGAATGGGCGGTAGTGATCCGCAGGCGCCCATCGACAGCCATTGTGGGCGGGCTATCGATGAGTGGAGGGGGTTGTTACTGAGTTTCTGCTTTGCGACGACCTGCAACACTGCTGTAACCGCGTCGTTTTGTCGTTCGTGATGGGGCCGTTGGGGCCCACGGTGCTGAATACTCCGTTTTTTGCACGGTCCAAGGTGGGGCACCCTGAGACGAAGCAAAAAGATGCCTCATTTCTATGCAAATACCAATAGGATTTATGCAAGATTGAGATTGTAAACCGTGCACGTGCACAAAACCGGTGCGGGGACGTCTGGAGGCGGCTCGGCTCCTGGGGCATTGCACGTGCAGAACGGTTAAAATCGGGACTCGGTCTTAGTTTTACTTGGAAGGATGCATATGACTTCTAATATTGATGCTTCTCTAGAGGAGACGCTCTCCTATATCGCAGGACAGCTTAAGACGCTGACTTCTATTGCTTCGCCTACCGGCTATACCCGTGCGGCGACTGATTATCTGATGGAGACCCTGCGCGATATGGGGTTTGGGCCTGAGCGTTCTAATAAGGGTAACGTGCTCGTTGAGCTTGGCGGCGAGGGCGAGCCGCTCGTACTGGCGAGCCATGTCGATACCCTAGGCGCCATGGTGCGTTCCATTAAGGACAATGGCCGCCTGCGCCCCACGACGCTCGGTGGGCATCAGTGGTCTACGGCCGATGGCGAGAACTGCACCGTCTACACGCGCGACGGCAATGTCTACACGGGCGTGGTTCTTAACACCGAGCCTTCGGCGCACGTGGCCGACGAGCCGGTCAAGACCATCGAGAAGAACATGGAGATCTTGCTCGACGAGAACGTCGACAGCAAGGACGATGTGCTCGAGCTGGGTATTCAGACCGGCGACATCGTCGCTATGGATCCTCGCACGACGGTGACGGAGAGCGGCTACATTAAGAGCCGCTTCCTGGATGACAAGCTATCGGCCGCCATTTTGTTGGGCTTGGCGCGTGCCGTCGCCGCTGGCGAGGTGACGCTTTCGCGTAAGGTTTCGCTGCTCTTTACCGTGTACGAGGAGGTGGGCCACGGCGGCGCCTTCGTGCCGGCCGACACGCGCGAGATGATCAGCGTTGACATGGGCTGCGTGGGCGACGACCTAGGCTGCACCGAGCACATGGTGTCGATCTGCGCCAAGGATTCGGGCGGTCCGTACAACTACGACCTGGTGACGGCGCTGTCCAATATCGCGCGCGAGCTTGAGCTCGATTACGCTATCGACGTGTATCCGCATTACGGTTCGGACGTCGAAGCCACGCTCTCTGCCGGCTACGACATTCGCCATGGTCTGATCGGCCCCGGCGTGTATGCGAGCCACAACTACGAGCGTAGCCACATGGACGGCGTGCGCAACACCTTCGAGCTCGTCCGCGCCTACGTACAGCGCTAGCGATGCAGCGGCCTCGGCTGATACGGCAGTACCGACCGAGGCCGTCCTCTCTAAGTTGCGGTGAAATAGGGACTGTTTGGCGGTTTTAAACGCTTAAACAGTCCCTATTTCACCGCAAGTTATGGAGGGGATGGGGCGAGGTGCTGCTATTTGATGGCTGCCGTAACGGTACCGCCGCCCAGGACGATGTCGCCGCGATAGACTACGACGGCTTGGCCGGGGGCGATGGCTCGCTGGGGCTCGTTAAAAGTTAGCAGCATTTGCCTGTCTGCGCCGCGCGTAAGGGTCGCTGCCTGGTCTTTCTGACGGTAGCGGTACTTGGCGTCTACGCGAATGCCGCCGGCATCCAGCTCGGCCTCCATGCGCGCGTCCGGCGCGCTCCAGATCCACTCATCGGCCGTGAGCGCCGCGGCGGTCAGGTCCTCGGCCTCACCCAGATGCACGGTGTTGTTGACGGCGTCGACGCCTGTCACGTATACGGGATGCGCCATCGCTACGCCCAAACCCTTGCGCTGGCCGATGGTATAGCGCAGTGCGCCGTTGTGGCGCCCGACCACGCTGCCGTCGCGCCATACGATGTCGCCCGGTGCAGCGGCATGTCCGCAGCGGCGCTCGATATAGCCCGCGTAGTCACCGTCTGGAATAAAGCAAATATCCTCGCTTTCGGCCTTCTTGGCGTTGATGAAGTCCTGCTCGGCGGCAATGCGGCGCACGTCGCGCTCCTTGTCCAGGCCTGCCAGCGGAAAGATTGTGCGTGCCAGGCGCTCTTGCGTGAGCGAATACAAAAAGTAACTCTGGTCCTTTTTGGGGTCCTCGCCGCGATGCAGCTGCCAGGTGCCGTCGGGCGCCTGGCTCGTTTTGGCGTAATGTCCCGTTGCGATGTAGTCGCAGCCCATGTCCAGCGCCGCATCGAGCAACGCGCCAAACTTAATGTGGCGGTTGCAGATGATGCACGGGTTGGGCGTCAGCCCCTCCTGGTAGGCGTTCACAAAACGCTCGATAACACTGTGGTCGAAGGTCTGCTGCAGGTCGAGCACATGGTGGGGTATCCCCAGGCGCTCGGCGACGGCCTTTGCATCGGCGATGTCGCGGTCGACCTTACTCGTGCCCGTGGCGGGGTCGGGCGCGGGGCAGGTGAGGCGCATGGTGGCGCCGACGCATTCGTAGCCCTGGCTTTTGAGCAGGTACGCGGTCACGCTAGAATCGACGCCGCCGCTCATGGCGACGAGCACGCGCTTGTTGTGCATGGGGAGGTTCTCCTTGGTGGCATGTGGCCAAAAAAGAAAAGCGGCGCGGGAGGCTGGTTCCGCGCCGCAGACATTGTAGCAAGTTCGGACGTCTCGTGGGACACCCTAACGAGATGGGCTCAGGCAGCCAGAAGAGAGGATAGGCCGGCATGCCATGGGCCTATCGACAAGTGACGGGCCCTTAGTCCTGGAACAGTGCCGTGGACAGGTAGCGCTCGCCGGTGTCGGCAAGCAGGGCCACGATGGTCTTGCCCTCGTTTTCGGGGCGCTTGGCCAGCTGCAGCGCGGCCCACACGGCGGCACCGGACGAAATGCCCACGAGCACACCCTCCTTGTGGCCCACGGCGCGGCCGGTGGCAAAGGCGTCGTCGTTCTCGACGGGGATGATCTCGTCGTAGACCCGGGTGTCGAGGACGTCGGGCACAAAGCCGGCGCCGATGCCCTGGATCTTGTGCGGGCCGGCCTGGCCCTTGGAGAGCACCGGGGAGGTGGCGGGCTCGACGGCGACGACCTTAATCTCGGGGTTCTGCTCCTTGAGGAACTCGCCCACGCCGGTCACGGTACCACCGGTGCCGACGCCGGCGACGAAGATGTCGACCTTGCCGTCGGTGTCGTCCCAGATCTCGGGGCCGGTCGTGGCCTTGTGGATGGCGGGGTTGGCGGGGTTCACAAACTGGCCGGCGATGATGCTGTTGGGAGTCTCCTTCTGCAGTTCCTCTGCCTTGGCGATAGCGCCCTTCATGCCCTTGGAGCCGTCGGTGAGCACGAGCTGCGCACCGTATGCCTGCATCAGCTTGCGGCGCTCGACGGACATGGTCTCGGGCATGGTGATGATCACCTTGTAGCCGCGGGCGATGCCGACGCCGGTGTTGCCGCTCGTGGGCTCGATGATGGTGTAGTCGCCGCCGCGCACGAGCTTGCCTGCCTTCTCGGCCTCGTCAATCATGTTCTTGGCGACGCGGTCTTTAACTGACCCGGCGGGGTTGAAGTATTCGAGTTTGACGAGCACACGAGCCTTGAGGTCCTCGTCGGCCTCAAAGTGAGTGAGCTCCAGGAGCGGGGTGTGGCCGATAAGCTGATCGATGGACGTGTAAACCTTGCTCATGGTGAACCTCCAAAGTGTTCAAGTTGCTGGTTGCCGTGTGGTTTCACGGTGCGTGTAGCAGCTAAACCCATAAACCTTATAGGTTGTTCGTTTAGCTGTTGGGAAGCATACTAGACACTAAAGCCTAGTAATGCAATAGGAAATAGAAGATTATTACGAGCTGATTAACCATCCTGACCGGAACGGGTATTTTCAAAACCAATTTTTCGGCTAGAATTTCTACGGACTAAATGACCGAAAGGCAGCACTATACATGTTGGTTTCTACAAAGGGCAGATATGCCCTGCGCGTTATGGTCGATCTGGCCGAGCACCAGGCGGCCGGTCGCATCCCGCTCAAAGAGATCGCGGCGCGACAGGGGATTTCCGAGAAATATCTCGAGAACATCTTGGCTACGCTCGTGCGCGCCAACATGCTTTCGGGCATGCGCGGCAAGGGCGGCGGCTACGTGCTCACGCGCCCGCCCGAGCAGTACACGGTGGGCGAGATCCTGCGCCTGACCGAGGGCAGTCTGGCACCGGTTGCATGCCTGGATGGCGACTGCAAGGGCTGCTCACGCTCGGATGAGTGCCCCACGCTCGACGTGTGGAAGAACCTGGACAAGCTCATCAACGACTACCTCGACGGTGTGACACTCGATCAACTTGTCGCTCCCAACCATGGCTACGACTACGTCATCTAACCCACACCTGCCATGTGGGGACGGGGTAGAAATGGTAGATTCTCTCGCCCTTTGAGACTTGACAAATAAGAAGGCCGCCCATTTTTGCGATGGGCGGCCTTCGTTTTGGACTGTTGAGACGGGCACGGCCGGAATGGCCGTTTTAGTCCTCGGCGATGCTGTCGAGGATGCTGCGCGTGATGGATACCAGGATACTGCCCATAAAGGCCGATCCAAAGCTGGCGATGGAGATGCCCGCGCCCAGCAGATTGACCGACAGGTAGCTGGCCAGCTCGAGCATAAAGCTGTTGACTACGAGCTGAAAAACACCAAGCGTAATAATAGTGAGCGGCAGTGAGATGACGGTCAGGAACGGCTTGACGAGCGAATCGACAATGTTCAGGAACAGTCCCACAAAGGCAAAGCAGACCCAGGTCTCGGCAAAGCCGAAGGGTTGGATACCGGGGACGAGGAACGTGGCGATCGCGATGGCGATCGAGGTGAAGAGCCAGTTAAGCATAAAGCGCATGGCGTGAATCCTTTCTTGCACCGGGGTTGCTGGCGTCGCGTGAAGCGGCTTGCGGCGGCGACCTGGATGGTTGCGCGGGCGCGCCGCGGTGTTTGGGCGCTCATTGTCTCAAATATTCGTGGAGCTTACGTGCGCATACGGTTTCTAAACGGCGTTCGTCCTGAAAAACGCGCCGCTGGCAGAGAGTCTTGTCGCTTTAGTTTGGTGGTGTGCTACACTGCTACGGGCAAAAGCCACAGGCGTTGCCCTATTGCATAGAACGGGCGAACGATGCCCGATGTCAGTATCAACTTCGATGCCTTTTGGCGGGTTTGGCGGTGATCGATGAATATCGAGAACATGTTTGACAAGCCTGATGTCAAGCAGCTGGTCCACGCATTTAGCCTTTTGGACGACGAGAAGGATATCCAAGCGTTTTTGACCGATATCTGCACGCCGCGCGAGATTTGCGACCTTTCTCAGCGTTTGCAGGTTGCGCGCTATTTGGACGAGGGCGAGCCTTATGTTGAGGTTCAGGCCCGTACCGGCGCTTCGTCCACCACGGTGAGCCGCGTTTCAAAGGCGCTGAACGGCGAGTACGGTGGCTACCGCAAGATTCTCATTAAGTTGGAGGATGGCGAGTAGGCCGGCGACAAAAACGAATTGTGCAAAACCGCTCCTCCGGGGGCGGTTTTTATATGCCCGCAATCGGCTGGTTCGTTGGGGTCAGGTTGCTTTGTACCAAAAGATGGAGCTGTGGTGGCAATGTGTCCGCGTGGGCGGGTAGGATGGATGCATTGATTATTGCGAACAGTTTGAGCGGAGGACCATGCCTGTTCGAATCTATACCACCAATGCCGGCACGGATTTGAGCGATGCCGAGTCGGCGCTGCTTGCCGACCTTATTGTCCGCCACGGGCGTGCCGTGTTGCTGGCACCTACGTTTGCCGAGCTCGACCTGTGCCGTCATGATGCGGCGGAAGCCGGCGTTTCGCTGGGTATCGACTACAAGACGTCTACATCGTGGCTTCGCTCGCTTTGGGAGCTTTTGGGCGACGGGCGCGGTTTCGTCGACAACCTGCAGCGCCAGATGCTGTTCTCGGACATGGTCACGCGTCTCGACGATGCCGACCTGCAGCCGCTTTCGCGCAGCCAGGGCACAGTGCGCATGCTCGCGCGCATGGCCCGCGACGTGTTGCCGGGCGTTGCGGGGACGGGTGCCGAACGATGCCGTGGCGACAACTGCCAGCCTGAGCCAAAAAGCGATGCCGAGGCTCGTGTGTTCGAGCTTTTGCGCGCCTACGCGGGCGGTTTGGACCGTCGAGATATGGTTGAGCCCTGCGAGGCAGCTGACATTATGACCAGTGTCCTGGCCGATAGCCTGCCGGCGTGCACTCGCGCCGTATGCGTGCGCGGTATCACGTCGTTTACGCACGGTCTGCTCGAGCTGCTGTCTGCCGTGGCGAACAATGGGGGAGAGGTCGTCGTGCTGCTTGCCCGCGAGCAGGCGGCGATGCGCGAGGAGCTTGCCACGGCATTTGATGCCCGCGATGTGTTGTTTGAGATCGCGCCGCTAGGGGAGGGTGTCGGCGCGTCTGATGCCGCTTACGGGACCGCCGCTCAGCCTGCCTTTATTGAGGTCGCTGGCCCCCATGCCCGTGCTCATGCTTATGCGGACGCAATTGATGATCTGGTAAAAACGTGCCGGGGTTCCGAGGTCGACGGCGCTTCTGCCGACCCCGTGCGCGTGCTCGTCGTTTCTGCCCGGGCACCCCAGCTGTTCGGCGAGCTCGCCGCCCGTTTGGCGGCGCGTCACATTGCGGCCGAGACGACTGAGTTCACGGCGTTTTCCCAGTCCATCGCGGGCAGGCAGTTTACGGCGCTCGCCAACCTGATCGAGCGTATGAAAGCCGCCGACGAGGGCACCGCTTCCAAGACTGAGTGGTGGCCCGCGCCGGAGCTTACCGACTGGATCTACAGTCCGCTTTCGGGCGCTGATGCCGTCAATGCCCGTACCTTCGATAAGAATATGCGTCTCTCGCGCAGCAAGACTACCGCGGGCGTCAAGAGCCTGCTGCAGAGCGTTCAGGGCCAGGTGAGGGGCGCGCGCAAGGCGACGAGCGACGATAACTGGTTTAAGAACGTACCGTGTGTGGTCTCGGACGTGTTCCAGGCGCTGTGGCGTGACAAGCCCGTGACGGCGCTTAAGGCCATGCTTGCCGTTGCCGAGGCGTTGCCCGATCGCGCTCTAGGCGGCCTTGACGGCCAGGCCCGTCGCCAGGCAGAGACGGCTTTGCTGCGCCATGCCATCGACATCCTTATGAACGATGCTCGCGCGCTCGACGTGTCGCAGGCCGCGACCGTGCCGGTTCTCGACGGCGTTCGAACCAAGGTGGACAAGCGCAGTACCGCCTACGATTACGAGACCTATGAGGTCGATCGCACACCACGAGCACAAGTGCGCTTCGCGTCGCTTGCCGATGCGTCGGTTCTTCGCCCTGGCAGCTACGATGCCGTGCTGTTTGCCGATGTCGACCTGGACAGCTATCCGCTTTCGCACGAAGAGGGCCCGCTTGCCACGTTGACAGCCGAGCTGCGCCGCGACGGCGTGTCTTTGGAGCCCGCTGCCCTGCTGCGCGTGCGCTTTGGCCGTGCGATGCAGGCGGCGAGCGGTCCGGTCGCGCTCGCCCGTGTGACGCACGATCGTCAGGCACGCGAGTGCTACCCGGCAGCCGTATGGACCGAGCTGTGGGCACATGCCGAGGCCTCTGGCGCTGCCAAGCCCATGCGCGTGGGCGAGGGCGATATCATCGCCGACTTTGATCCCGCGGCAGGTGAAGGCCTCAAGCGCGAGCGCGTGACCTGTGAAGCCCCTCAGCATCTGAGTGCCGAGGCCGTGCCGTATTTGGTCCTGCGCCGTCGCGATGGCGAGGGTGAGGACGCGCCGCTCGTGCCGCGTCTGACGTCCGCCTCGCAGATCGAGGCCTATTCTACCTGCCCACTGTGCTGGTTCGTGTCGTATCGCGTCAAGCCCCAGTCGATCGACGCGGGCTTTGGCAACATGGAGAAGGGCAACTTTGTCCACGACGTGCTGGAGCATCTGCATGCCCGTCTGCCCCAAGAGGGCATGGAGCGCGTGACGCCCGAGAATCTGCCGCGTGCACAGGAGCTGCTGCACGAGGTCTTTGACGAGACGTTGGCCGAGCACGCCGGCAAGCGCGGCACGGAGGGCCCGCTGGTGCCGCTCTCTGCGGTGGAGGAACGCCAGGTGGCCGAGATCTTGCCGCAGCTGGAGGGTGTGCTTGCCTACGAGTCCGAGGCACTTGCCCCCTTTGCCCCGCGCTACCTGGAGTTCGCCTTCAACGAGCTCAAGGTCGAGTATGCCGGTTGGCCGCTTGGCGGGCGCATCGACCGCGTGGACGTGGACGCCGAGAATCGTGCCGTGGTGATCGACTACAAGCATCGCACGGGCGTTGAGGAGTTTAAGCTCGCCGACCCCACGGTGCGTGACGAGGAATCGGGCACGGCGCCCATCGACGATCCGCGCTGGTTGCCACCACATACCCAGACGCTCATCTACGCCCAGGCCATGCGCCGAGCGCTGGATTTGGACACCCGCGCGGCGCTCTACTTTTCGACCAAGGGCGGCAAACCGGCGTTGCGAGGCGCAGCGAGTGCCGAGCTGCTCGAGGAGGAGCGTGGTGACGGTCGCATCCCGGGCCTTAAGAAAGGTTTCCCCGGCGAGGGTGGCAGCATGGACTTCGACGCCCTGCTCGATCGCGTGGAGACCGGCATCGCCGAGCGTCTGCGCGAGCTCGAGGCGGGCAACGTTGCCGCCGTCGACCCGACGTCGGCTCAGGCCGCGCATGCGCGCTGCTCGTATAACCACGAAGGAACGTTTGTAAGGAGGGACGTGTAGACCATGGATCTTTCGACTTTGATGCCGCAACAGCTGCAGATCGTCAAAACGCTCGACCGTCCGCTGTTTGTCTCGGCGGGCGCCGGTTCGGGCAAGACCTTTACCCTCACGCGCCGCATCGTCTACGCACTCTCTCCCGAATCCGGTCCGTTCGTTGAGCATCTGGACCAGGTGCTCGCTATTACCTTTACCAAAGATGCCGCGGCCGAGATTCGTGACCGCGTGCGCCGCGCGCTCATCGACGAGGGCATGGACGAGGAAGCACTGACCGTCGACGACGCGTGGATCTCGACCATTCACGGCATGTGCTCGCGTATCCTGCGCGCGCACGCGCTGGAGCTGGGCATCGATCCCGAGTTCACAGTGCTCACCGATACCGACGAGCTCATGGATCAGGCTGTCGAGCATGTGCTGGGTCGCGCAACGGCGCCCGATGCCGCCCCCGAGCTCGCGGCATCGCTCGAGGCCCTCTACGCCTGGTATCCCATGGCGGGCGAGGGCGGTTCCTTTGGCGCCGGTACGACCATCAAGGGTCTGGTGCGCGACCTGCTGGAGCTGTCGAGTCAGTTGCCGGGCGGTATGGACGACGTGCGCGTGGCGCGCGGCCAGGCCGATACCTCTGCACTCGCCGATGCCTATCGCGCGGCGCTGGGCGCAAGCAAGGCCGCGACCGAGAAGGCGCAGGTGGCGCTCGATGCCATCGACGCGTTCGAGGCGAGCGGCAAGACCATGGTCGATGCGGCGCGACTCATGATGTCGTGCACCATGCCGCGCGCGAGCAAGGCATTCCCCAAGGAGCAGGTCGAGCTGCTCAAGGCCGAGGCCGCCGATGCGTTTATCAATATCGTGCTTGCCTGCGGTGGCCCGGCGCTCGATGCGCTGGTGGGTCTGGCCCGTTCCGTCGAGGCCGAGTATCGCGCATTGAAGGCTGCCCAGTCCGCCCTCGATAATAACGACCTGCTGCGTATGGCCTACGAGGCCCTGCGCGATTACCCTGCCATCCGTGCTGCGTACGAGGGCCGCTTTAAGATGGTCATGATCGACGAGTTCCAGGACACCGACCAGATGCAGGTCGATTTGATTCGCTATCTGACGGGCGCGGGGGAGCGCGCGTTGTGCACCGTGGGCGATGCGCAGCAGTCGATCTACCGCTTCCGTGGCGCCGAGGTCGAGGTGTTCCGTCGTCAGGAGCGCAAGGTGGGCTCGTCTGCCGCGCCCGAGGCGACTGCCGTGGCCGATGCCCCTGCCGGCGAGCTCGTCAAACTCGTGCGCAACTTCCGCAGCCATGACGAGGTGCTGCGTTACGTGGCACGCGTCTTCGACGGCGATGACGGCGGCCTGATGCAGGGCTTTTTGGATCTTGAGGCGAGCGACGGCCGCAAGGACACGCTGGTGGCAGACGCTTCGCGTCGCCAGGCCCTCTTTGTTGCCGGCGGCAGTACGCAGGAGCGCACGCAGGCCAAGGCCCGCGCGATCGCCGAGCGATTCCGCGCGCTTGCCGATGCCGGCCAGCCCCAGGGCGGCATGGTACTGCTACTGGGCCGCATGACCAACGCCGACGTCTACGCCCAGGCCTTCCGCGATCAGGGGCTCGACTGCGTGATCGCAGGCGGCTCGGTCTTTGCCCAGGCAGCCGAGGTGCAGACGGTGCGTGCCCTGGTCTGCGCGCTCGCCAATCCGGCCGATACGGCGCAGGGCCTTATGCCACTGCTCGCCTCGCCGATGTTTGCGCTCGGTGCCCAGGAGTTCCTGGCGCTGGCGACCAAGCTCGATAGCGAGACAGGGGAGACCTCGCGCCGGAATATCGACATGGGCATCATGAGCGATTTCGACGTGCCGGGTTTGCAAGACTTGCCGCTTGTGACGCGCGCCCGCGAGGTGCTGCGGTATGCGCTTCGTCGCGTGGGCCGCGATTCGTTCGCCGCCATCGCGCGCGACGTGGTCAACGCCTCCGGCTGGTTTGTGCGTCTGGGACAGCGTGGTCCCGAGGGCAAGGCCATTGCCGCCAACGTGCTCAAGGCGCTCGACGCCGTGGCTGAGGCTGAGGCCGAGTTCGGCAACTCGCCGCGTTCCATCGCGCTTGCCTTCGACCGCTTCTTGGCGGGCAAGGAAGCCCCGGGTGCCCTCAACGAGGAAGGCGACGGCGCGGTGCGCATCATGACGGTGCATGCCTCCAAGGGTCTGGAATATCCGGTCGTGGCGGTCGCCGAGTGCTTTGGCGTGCGTAAGTCCTCGGGTGCGGCACAGATGGGTCGCGTCGAGGGCGGAGCGCAGGTCGTGGCACTGCCGGCACGCTTCGACGGCGTTAAGCTTGCCGACGGCACCTTTGTGAAGGGCGACGACGTCAAAAAGCAGTTTGAGCACGCGTTTAAGGGCAAGGGCACGTCGCTGTGGCTGCCGCCGGAGCTCATGGAGGACGTCTGTGCGACGGGTTCTCCCGCCGAGGCATTTGCTCGCCTGCGCAACGCCGACCTGCAGCTTTCGCTCGAGGAACGGGCCCGCTTGCTCTATGTTGCCATGACGCGTGCGCGCGAGCTGGTGATCTTGGCGATGGATGCCGGCGTGAGCCGTGGCAAGGTGACGGCGCCGACCTTCGATGTCGAGACCGATCTGACCTACGACGTGCTGCGCCGTATTTTGCCGACGGACGCTCTGGACATGCCGCAGCTCGATACCGACCGCCTGGTGTTCGACAACTCCCAGCCGGGCGACTACGAGCTCATATCGCTAGCAGACTTTACGTTTGGCGAGCAGGCGTTTGAGGCCAACGCTTCGCTGGATGCCGAGGGCAGGCTTGTTCGTGGCGATGCCGATGCAGATGCTGCCGACGATTCGGCCAGTACAATCGTCCCCGGTCCTGCCGACCCCGAGCCCGATGCGTTTGAGCTCGTGTATCCCCAGGCGGTGGGCGTGCGCATGGGCATCTGTCCGTTTCCGGTGCGTGACTCGTATAGCTACTCGTCAATCGCTGCGGCGCTCCATGCCGAGACAGAAGACCGTGCCGCCGAGGCGCGTGTGCCCATGGACGAGTCCGGCGATGATGCGGAGTCGGATGGCTCGGAGATGACGGATGCAGACGTGGCTGCCGTTGAGCCCGCCGGCAACCCCATGGCGCTGGGCTCGGCGTTCCATGCCGCCTGCCAGTGGCTGATCGAGATGGGTGCCGATGCGCTGCCCGCTGAGCGTGCCGATGCGCTGGCGCGCCTGTGGTGCCTGACGCCGGAGCAGCGTGAGCGCTTCGACGTTGCCCTGGACCGCTGGCTCGAGTCGGCTGTTCGTGCCGACCTGCTCGCGTGGCCGTGCGTTCGTGCCGAAGTGCCGTTCTTCTCGCTGGGCTGCGAGGACGAGGACATCGCCCGCTACGGTGCATATGCCGAAGGCGCCATCGACGCTTTGGCGACCGACCCGGCCGATCCGTCACGCGCACTGGTCATCGATTACAAGACGGGTGGCACGTCGGATGAGACGCCGGACCAGCTGCTCGAGAAGCACGCCCTGCAGGCGCGCGTCTACGCCGACGTGTTGCACAAGGCGGGCTTTGAGACGGTGACGGTCAAGTTCGTTCGCGTGGAGCAGGCGAATCCAGCCATCTTCGTCGAACCCGCCGAACCTCAAGTAGTCACCTACAATCTCTAGCCCTCAGATAACTTGCGGTGGAATACGGACTGTTTTGGCCAGAAAATCCGCCAATCAGTCCGCATTTCACCGCAACTGCAAGAGGAGCCGTGTTGGTTTGGCTAGGTTCGGGTGCTGTCCGTGCCGTGCGGTAAAATCGTTCAGTCAGAACACGAACCCGCATCGGAGCTCATCACATGGCATTCGTCCATCTGCACAATCACACTGTCTTTTCCATGCTCGACGGCGCAACCCGTATCCAGGATATGGTCAATCGTGCCGTTGAGCTTGGCATGCCCGCCGTGGCCATTACCGACCACGGCTACATGTACGGCGTACCCGACCTGGCGCTGGCCTGCGACGCCGTCAACCACAACACGCCCGAGTACAAAACCTGGAGCCACGACAAGGCCTTCTTGGAAAAGGACCGCCGCGACGAGCTGGTGGAGCCCGATCCTGAGTCAAACCCGCGCGAGCATGCCCAGTATGTGAAGGACATGGCCATGTGGGACGAGAAGGGCAACATCGACGAGCTCAAGCCGCCCCTGGTCATTAAGCCCATCTTTGGCTGCGAGGTTTACTTTACGCCGGACGAGACGCTCGCCTGCGACCACAAGCCCGAGCTCTACCACATGATCCTTCTGGCCAAGGACCAGGAGGGCTACGTCAACCTGATGCAGACGGTTTCCGAGGCCGCCGTGCAGGGCTTTTACTACAAGCCGCGTGTAACGCTCGACAACCTGCGCCGCCATGCCAAGGGCATGATCTGCACCAGCGCCTGCATCGCGGGCATCATTCCTAAATACATCGACCGCGGTGACATGGAGGGCGCCATCAAGTGGGCCGAGACCTTCCGCGACACCTTCGAGCCCGGCGACTTCTACATCGAGATCCAGGAACATGGCATCACCACCGACAACGGCCTGACCGACGAGCAGATGGACCGCACGCTCATCGACATCGCCAAACAGGTGGGCGTCAAGGTCATCGCCACCAACGACTTCCACTACCTGCGCCGCGAGGACGCGCCCGTGCAGGACGTCATCATGTGCATTGGCATGAACGCCAAGGTCGACGACCCCAACCGCATGCGCATGACCGGCTCGGAGTTTTACATGAAGACCGAGGAGGAGATGCGGGCGATGTTCCCGTATTGCCCCGAGGCCTGCGACAATACGCTCGAGATCGCCGACAAGTGCTACGTGGAGCTGGACTGGGACTCCATCATCCTGCCGCGCTTCCCGTTGCTCGATCCCGGCGAGACGCACGAGAGCCAGTTCCGCCGCGAGTGCGAGAAGGGCCTGCGCCAGCACTACGGCGACGACTGGGCCACGCGCGAGATCGGCGGCGTCAACATCAAAGAGCGCTTTGAGTACGAATACAAGGTCATCTGCGACAAGGGCTTTGCCGCCTACTTCTTGATCGTTGCCGAGTACGTGCAATGGGCCAAGGACAATGGCATCGGCGTCGGCCCCGGCCGTGGCTCGGCCGCCGGCGCTATCGTCGCCTACGCCATGAACATCACCGCGTTCGACCCGCTCGAGAACGGCCTGATGTTCGAGAGGTTCCTGTCCCCGCAGCGTACCGAGATGCCCGATATCGATATGGACTTCGACGATGAGCGGCGCCTCGAGGTCGTGGAGCACGTTCGCCAGCTCTACGGCCCCGAGAAGGTCACCCACGTCATCACCTACTCGACCATCAAGGCCAAGCAGGCCATCAACGACGCCGCGCGCGTGCTGGACTATCCGGTCTACATGGGCCAGCGCCTGTCCAAGATGGTCTCGGGCGACCCCAAAGTCAAGCTCAAGCAGGTGCTCGAAAAGCAACCCGGCAAAGAGGATCTGTTTAACCCCGACTTTGCCGAGGCCTATAAAAAGGACGACGACGCCCGCCGCATCATCGACACGGCGCTCTCGATCGAGGGCCTCACCCGTGGCGAGGGCGTGCACGCGTGCGCCGTTCTGATCTGCCGCGACCCCGTCAACGAGCACGTGCCCACCAAGCTCGACACCAAGGGCGGCGTCGAGATTACCCAGTACGAGGGCCATACCGTTGCCGACATGGGCCTGCTCAAGATGGACTTCTTGGGCCTGCGCACGCTGACGGTTATCTCCAAGGCCAAGGCAAACATCAAAAAGAACTTCGGCATCGACATCAAAGAGGAAGAGATTCCCTTTGACGACCCCGAGATCTTTAAGCTCATGGGCTCCGGCCACACCGCCGGCGTCTTCCAGGTCGAGTCCGCCGGCATGACGGCCACGATCAAGAACATGAAGCCCACTGAGTACAAACACGTCGTGGCATTGATCGCTCTGTACCGCCCGGGCCCGCTGGGCGCCGGCATGGTCTCGTCCTACATCAACCGTATGAACGGCAAGGAGCCGGCCGTCTCCTACGATGACCGTCTGGACGACATCCTGGGCGAAACCTACGGCACCATGGTCTACCAGGAGCAGGTTATGCTCATCTCCGTCGAGATGTGCGGCTTCTCCAAGGGCGAATCGGACTCGCGTATCCGTAAGCCCGTGGCTAAGAAGAAGATCAAGCTGCTCACGTCGACGGTGCTCCACTGGGAGGATGGCTCGGACGAGACCACCTACGACCACTGGATGAACGGCGCCATCAAGAACAACTACACGCGCGAGGTCGCCCAGAAGATTTGGGACGATGTTCTCGAGTTCGCGTCCTACGCCTTTAACAAGTCGCACTCCGCCGGCTACGCCATCCTGGTTATGCAGACGGCGTGGCTCAAGGCGCATTATCCGCACGAGTACATGGCGGCCGTTCTGACGTCCTATACGGGCAAGACCGACAAGATCGTTCACTACGTCTCGGCATGCCGTCACGACGGCATCCCCGTGCTGTCGCCAGATGTCAACGAGTCCGGTACCGAGTTCACGGCCACCAAGGAGGGCGTGCGCTTTGGTTTGGCCGGCATCCGCGGCGTGGGCACCGGCGTGGCGCAGGCGATTATCGCCGAGCGCGAGGCGGGCGGTCCGTTTAAGACACTGCACGACTTTGTCGAGCGTGTGGACTCGAGCCAGGCTAACCGCCGCGTGATCGAATCGCTCATCAAGGCAGGCGCCTTTGACTCCACGGGGTATCCGCGCCGCCAGATGATGCACTTTGTGGACAAGAACAACCCCGAGAACATCATCGACGCCGCGATAAAGCGCCAGAAGGACCGCGCGAGCGGCCAGACCTCGTTCTTCGATATGTTTGGCGACGTTGAGGGCTCGGGCTTCGAGGTCAGCGTGCCCGATCCGGACGGCCAGGAGTGGGACCGCCACCTTAAGCTGAGCCAGGAGAAGGAGGTTCTGGGCATCTATGTCTCGGACCACCCGCTGCGCCCGTTTGAGTATGCGCTAGCCAAGGCGCGCGACTTCTCGTTCTCGCAGATCGACACCGGCTACGAGGTGCAAAACCCCACGGGCGGTACCATCAACCAGGAGATTCCCGAGGGCAAGGCACTGTGGTGGGCCGGCATGGTTTCGAGCGTGTCCAAGCGCGTGACCAAAAACGGCGACCCCATGGGCATTGTGCAGCTCGAGGACATGGAAGGCGAGGCCACGGTCGTGGTGTTCCCCAAGACCTACAAGGAGGCCGAGGGGTACCTGTACGGCGAGGTCGATCCCGAGACCGGCGCGCAGCTGTCCGATGCGTTTGTGCGCATTAAGGGCAAGCTCGAGCGCTCGGACCGCGGCGACCAGATCATCGCGCAGGAGATCGTGCCGCTGGAGCTCAACGAGGAGAACAACAAGCCCAAGGTGTTTGAGGTCATGGTGCCCAACAGCCGCTTTAGTCAGGGCAATATGGCGCGCCTTGCCACGGTGCTTACCGCCAACCCGGGCGGCGACCGCGTGGAGATCTTTATCGAGCAGGTGGACGGGCGCGTGCTGCGTGCCGAGGTGCCGGCCAAGGTCAACGCACGCTCGATTCCGCTGTTGGCAGAGGCCAAGGCCATTGTGGGTAACCAAGGCCGCGTGACGGTTATCTAAGCTACCCCGGGTGAGATTGGAGGAAGTGATGGCGCAGGGGACGTTTGTGCAGGCGCTTCGCAAAGAGGCGGCGTTGAGCGGCACCTTTATGAAGGGGCGTTCGCTCATGCTCAACGGCGCCGTGCTGTCGATCGAGGACAGCGGCTCGCGCTTCTCCAAAAACGTGACGGTTGAGGGCTCGGTGCGCGGTTCGCGCGGCGACCTGTACAAGACGCACGTGGCGCTCGACATGGACGAGCACGAGGTGATCGACTACGACTGCGATTGCCCCGCCGCCTATCGTTACCCCGGTATGTGCAAGCACGCTATTGCCACGGCTCTGGCGTATTTGGATGCCAGCGGCGCCGAGCCCGTCGAAGGTTTGCGCACGCCGGTCCGCACGTTTACGGCGCAGCCGAAACAGCCTGCGCGCACCGCGCTCAAAGCGCCGGCCGTCAATCCAAACTTTCCCTTTCCGGCGCCCGTCCCCACGAGTCCCAGCCTCATGGCGGCGCTCTCCGATCTTTCGGACGCGCGCATGGATGAGTTGGCGAGCATGCGCCGCAAGCTTGCCGGTGCCGTTGATCCCGACGCCCCCAAAGCGGCGTTGGAGCCCTCGTTGGTGCCGTACTACAATCCGCTGTTCGCCGACCGCTTTAGCTGGGCGCTCGAGCTTCGCATTCGCTGTGGATCGGTCTCCTACGTGGTCAAGGACATCGACGGCATGGCCGACGCCTACGTGCGCGGCGGCACCTTCTCGTACGGCAAGAAGCTCACGTTTGTCCATACGCCCGAAGCCTTCGAAGACGTGTCGACAAAGCTGCTCAACCTTGTCGTGACGACAGTTGCCTATCTCGATGACATCACAAGCTCGCGTTCGGCGTCGTACGACTTTGCCCGCAGTGGTTTTGTCGCCGAGCGTCAGTTGCCGCTGTCCGAGCATAGCATCGTATATGTGCTGGACCTGTTGCGCGGCCAGACCATCTCTTTTGAGCCCGCCTGGTCGCGGGGGACGACGACGCATCGCACCTATGACGTGGCGGTTGAGATGCCTCCGGAAGGGGAGGACGAGGCGCTGTCTGAGCGCCCACCGCTCCTTGCCGCCAAAATCGCGCCGGCGGCTGGTGGCAGCTACGATCTACGCCTGCCGGCCGATGCATACTGCTTTGCTTCGGGCGACGTTGCCTATCTGGTCGACACCCGCCGTGCGCGCCGCGCCGATGTAGCGTTTGCCCAGCATGCGGCGCCGTTCCTATCGCGCTTACTGCCCTGTCGCACGCCGATCCATATCGCTGTCGACCAGGTGGGGGAGTTCTGTCGTATGGCGCTGCCCATTTTGCGCGACTACACCGACCTTACCGCGCCCGCCGTGCTCGACACCGTGGCGCCCGAGCCGAGCTTTGCCATGGCAATCGGTGTCGACGACGGGCTCGTGACCTGCAAGATTACGGTTTCCTACGGCGACTGGTCGGCAGATCTCTTTAGCCTGGGTGCTCCGGGAAGCCCCTTCGAAGAACAGCGCCCGGGCGTGCCGCCGCGCGACGAGATAGCAGAGTTTCGCGTTATGGACACGGCGGCCCTGTACTTCGATTTCTACAAGGGCGGTCTGGCGTTTGAGGAGCGCGATGACGCCCGCCTGTTCTGCCTGCTGACCGAGGGCCTGTCCGCCCTGTCCGAGCTGGGTGAGGTCATGCTCAGCGACCGTCTGCGCCAGATTTCGGTGCGACCCGCGCCCAAGCTCTCGGTTCGTGCGACCGTCAAGAGCAATCTGCTCGACGTCGAACTGGGCGCGAGCGGCCTTTCGGCGTCAGACCTTGCCATCTACCTCGACTCCTACAAGCGTCACCAGACGTTTGCGCGCCTTACGTCCGGCGACATCATTCGTTTGGACGAGGGTGCCCGAGCCGCGTTTGGCCTCGCCGAGGACCTGGGTGTCGATGCCGTTGACCTGCTCGACGGCGTGTCGCTTCCCGCGTCGAGTACCCTATTCGTCGATAGCATGCTCGCGCGCACGCCCGCGCTCGAGGCCGATCGTGACGCCGCGTTCCGCCGCACCGTCGAGCGCTTGGATGCGCTCGGCAAGATGGACTTTACGGTGCCGGTCTCGCTCAAGGCCACACTGCGCGGCTATCAGGTCGACGGATACCAGTGGCTCGGCTCGCTCGAACACCTGGGCCTTGGCGGCATCCTGGCCGACGACATGGGCCTGGGCAAAACGCTCCAGATGATCGCGCACATTCTGGCGCGCGTGGAAGCGGGGGACACTAAGCCCACGCTTGTGGTATGCCCGGCCTCACTCGTGTACAACTGGACTGCCGAGCTGGAGCGCTTTGCGCCCTCGCTGGATGTGTGCGCCATCGTGGGCGCCAAGGCTCAACGCCGCGTGCAGATAGCCGGCGCCGACGAGCATAACGTGGTCGTGACGTCGTATGACCTCATGCGCCGCGATATCGACGAGTATGCCGAGCGGGACTTTGCCCGCGTTGTGCTCGACGAGGCCCAGTACATTAAAAACCCGCTCACGCAGGTGGCGCGCGCTGCCAAGCGCCTGCCGGCCGGCGTGCGCTTTGCCCTGACGGGCACGCCCATCGAAAACCGCCTATCCGAGCTCTGGAGCATCTTCGACTTTTTGATGCCGGGCCTGCTTGGCACGCGCGAGTCGTTTGTCAAGCGCTTCGAAAGTCCGGTCGAGCACGCCAAGGGCGACAGTGCCGCTCGCCTACAAGCGCTCGTGTCGCCGTTTGTGCTGCGCCGTGTCAAGGAAGACGTGGTGGCCGACCTGCCCGAGAAGATTGAGGATACGGTCATGGCGCAGCTCACCGGCGAGCAGCGCAAGCTCTACCTGGCCAACCAGGACCGCATCGCCCAACAGGTGCAGCACCGCGAGTCATCCGAGTTTAAGAAAGACAAGCTCAAGGTGCTCGCCGAGCTCACCAAGCTGCGCCAGATCTGCTGCGACCCGCGTCTACACTACGAGGATTACAAGGCGGGGAGCGCCAAACTCGATACGTGCATGGAGCTCGTGCACGGCGCACTCGACGGCGGACATCGCATCCTGTTGTTCAGCCAGTTTACGGGTATGCTCGATATTATCGGTAAGCGCCTGGCCAAGGAGGACATCGCCTTCCTTAAGCTCACGGGCGCTTCGTCTAAGGAGAGCCGCGCCAAGATGGTCGCGCAGTTCCAAGCGGGCGAGGTTCCGGTCTTTTTGATTTCGCTCAAGGCGGGCGGCGTGGGCCTTAACCTGACGGCTGCCGACGTGGTCATCCACTACGACCCGTGGTGGAACGTGGCGGCGCAGGACCAAGCAACTGATCGTGCACACCGTATTGGTCAGCAACATACCGTGACCGTGTACAAGCTCATCGCCAAGGACACGATCGAGGAACGCATTATGCAGATGCAGGAGTCCAAACGCGACCTGGTCAACAGCGTGCTCGGCGTCGACGGCATCTCGTCGGCACTGTTCACGCGCGAGGATGTTCTGGCGCTGCTCGGCGGCGACGGGCGCTAGCCGCGCGCGGGGTGGGACTGCTGGAGTGGGCAGGACGGCCGACGCATTTTGGCCCGACCGCTTGCCTGATCCGTTATGTGTTCATTTGCAATGCCGTGGATGGTTTGTCTGCCTTTGGGCATAAGAACCATCAAGAACATTGGCACATCAGCAAAGGAGAACATCATGGCGAAATTCTTTAAGGACCCCGACGGCAAGCTCATCGCCGCCCTTGGCGACGACGTTGCGACCCCTGCCGGTTGCACGGAACTGACTGCAAACACTGAGGACGCGGCGCACGAGAAGCACGTGCCTGTTGTCGAGACCGAGCGTGACGGTCACGTGATTCGCGCACGCGTTGGCTCGGTCGAGCACCCCAGCCTGCCCGAGCACTACATTGAGTGGATCGCCCTTGAGGCCGAGGGCCGCTTAGAGGTCCATTACCTTGAACCCGGCATGAAACCCGCGACGTTTTTTGCGGGCGGCTCCAAGACCGGTACCGTCTATGCCTACTGCAACCTGCACGGGCTGTGGTCCGCGACATTCTAGGAGCGCGCCCCCGCTCGGGGTATCATAGCTAGCATATGCACATGCAAGCGCCGGCTGCATTATGCGGCCGGCGCTTTTACTACGATTTCGATGGTTTACGACGGAAAGGGCTGGGCCATGAAGCTCGCGCTTGCACAGATCGATATGCGCCTGGGTGATATTGAGGGCATTTGCGGCCGCATCGAGGACCAGGCTCGTCTGGCCCACGAGCGCGGGGCGCGCGTGCTGTGCGTTCCGGCTCCGCTCTTTATGGGCGCCATGCCCGGTGGCCTGGTGGGCGCTGCCGACTTTGAGCACGACGTGCTTGCCGGTTTGACTGGTGTCGCCGAGCGTATCCAGGAGCTTGACATGATCTGCATCGTGCCCGCGGCGGTTTCGTTTGAGGGCCAGCCGCTGCTCGACTACATGATGCTCAAGGACGGTCATGTGGTGCCGGCGCGTTCGAGCATTGCCCTGCAGCGTGGCGAGAGCAACGACACCCGTTGGGCGCCGCCGGTGTTCGACGTGGACGGCGTGCGCATCGCCGTGATTTTTGACTTGGACCGCGAACTCGAGATGCTGCCGACCGGCGTCGACCTCATTGCCTATTTCCAGTTCAACGCATTCGATATGACCGACCGCGAGACCGCCGCGATCGCCGCCGTGCGCAGCGGAGCCTACCGCAAGATCGCCTCCAAGCGCAGCGTATGGTTTGCCTGCATGGCGCCGGTCGGTGCCTATGACGAGTCGGTGTATACCGGTGGGTCGTTTGTACTCGACGACTGCGGCCGCGTGGTGGCCCAAGCGCCGTGTTTTGAGGAGAGCCTGCTGGTTCAGGAGATTCAACGCGGCGTGATGCTCGATGCCTTGGAAGACCACGAGCTGCCCGAGTTTCGTTCCGAGGAGTGGCTGTGGCGGGCGCTGGTGCTCGCCGTGCGCGACAACGCCCGCGCCCGCGGTGCGTCGCGTGCTGTTGTGGCACTCGAGGGTGACTTGCCGTCGTCTTTGCTGGCGGCGCTGGCCGTCGACGCTCTGGGCCCGCGCAATGTGATTGGCCTGGTGCTGGGGCGCAACCGTATCTTTACGCCAGCGCAGGAAGAGGCCGAGGCTGCCCGCTGTGCCGCCGTCCGCGCCATTGCCGAGCGTTTGCACATTCGCACCGTCGAGCGCGATGCACCGGATGCGGCGCGTGTGCTCGATCGCGACGTGTCGGCGGGCGATGCCGAGCGTCTGCGCTCGCGCACGTTGGGCCTCATGCTGGAGGACACGGCGCTCGAGCTGGGTGCGATGGCGCTGAGCCCGCTGTCCAAAACCGAGTACGCGCTGGCGGCGCCGGCGCTTTGCGGCGGCTACCAGGGCGATTACGCGCCCTTTGGCGATGTGTACCTGTCGACGCTTGAGTTTGTGGCGCGTGTGCGCAACCGCACGTCTGCCGTGGTGCCCCAAGAGCTCGTGACGCTCAACGCGGTGGAAGATTGTATGGAGCGCGTGCTGGCGCAAGCGCTCTCGACGCTCGACGGTCCGGTCGATATGCTCGACCGCGCGGCACAGCTGCTCGGCGGGCTTGAGCCGGGTGAGGTCGATGGCGCGCTCGAGGCGCACGTGGACCGCAATCGATCTTTCGACGACATCCCGATGGCCGCTGGCAAGCCTGAGGCTTGCTCGCTGCTGCTGATGCTCGTTCGACAGGGTGAGGCTGCCCGCCGCATGTTGCCGATGGCGCCGATCGTCTCGGCCCGTTCGTTTGCCGAGCGTGCCTGGCCGTATATGCTCGCGTGGTCCGACCTGGGGCTTAACGGCAAGGAGCGTATGACGGTCGATTCGCTGGCGCGCGCCGAGGTGCGCCGTTTTGCTGACGAGGATACGAGCGAGCGCGTGCGAAACGAGATGATGGGCGTGCTGGGCGAGCTACTGGGTATTTCGCCCGAGCAAATGGAGGAGCTGCGCTCTGAGGACGGTCAGCGTCGTTTGCACGAGGGAATGAAAAAGTTCGAGGGCGAAGTTCAGGACGCCATCGATAAGATGATGGGCGGTCAGGGCGGCTCGCAAGGTAGTCCCCAGGGTGGCCCGATGCCGCATCCGCCGGTGGACCCGAGGCAGTTCCCCTTTTTCTCGCAGAACTAACTATGGGATAGGATTCGCTCCCAGCCCCGATACTTCATCTAAGCATCTTGACCCCGTTGTGTTATTCTAGAACAAACGTTCGTGAATGATGCGCGGGGCCTTGTCTTGCGCTGTGCTTGTGGCGAGGGGAGGTTGGCTTGGTTATCTTGGGCATTGACCCCGGTTTGGCTCATACGGGTTGGGGGATTATCGAGGAGCGGCGTGGCGAGGTTCGCTGCCGTGCCTATGGCTGCATCGAGACCAGTGCCGGAAGTCCGCTCGCGGTGCGCCTGTCGCATATCGCCCATGACCTTAAGGATGTCGTCGAGCGTTATCGACCCGACACGGCTGCTGTCGAGAGCATCTACTTTGGCGCCAACGTTCGCTCGGCCATCCCCACGGCGCATGCCCGCGGTGCTGCACTCGTCGCGCTTTCGGAATGCGCGCTCGAGATTGGCGAGTACACGCCCATGCAGATCAAGCAGGCTGTGGTGGGCACCGGCGCCGCGGACAAGCGGCAGGTCGCCTACATGGTACGCACGCTCACACAGCTCGACCACGACCCGCATCCCGACCATGCCGCCGATGCCCTGGCCTGCGCCATCTGCCACGTAAACCTCAGCCGCACCCGCGCCCTCACCGGTGGCGAGTTCTATCAACAGAGAGGAACCGGATACTGATGATTTCCCAGCTCCACGGAACGCTTGTCGAGGCCACGATGAGCTCTGCTGTCGTCGATGTGTCGGGCGTTGGCTTTGAGCTCGGCATCTCGGGCAGCACTGCGGCCACGTTGCCGACGCCCGGCGGCGAGATCCGCCTCTACACGCGTATGCAGGTGCGCGAGGACGCCATGACACTTTTCGGTTTTTCCTCAAAGGATGAGCGCACGATGTTCGACCGGCTCGTGTCCGTTTCGGGCGTTGGCCCGCGCCTGGCGCTCGCCGTGCTTTCCACCTATACCGTGGGGCAGCTGTATTCGCTGGTGATGGCCGAGGACGACAAGGGCATGGCCAAGGTACCCGGTGTGGGCAAAAAGACAGCTCAGCGCCTGATCCTGGAACTCAAGAGCACCTTTGCCAAGGATAAGGGCTTTGTGCCGGTCGACGTGATTCCCGGCCAGGTTGCGATGCCGGTTCCCGCCGCCGCTCCTTCGGCGATCGATGATGCCCGTGCGGCGCTCCTTTCCATGGGCTTTAGCCCGCAGGAGACCGATGTTGCCCTGAGCGGGTATGATGGGCAGAATATGCGTGTCGAGGATTTGCTCGGCGCGGCGCTTAAGCGACTCGGAATGGATGCGTGATGTGGGAAGCCGATGACTCTCAGGACCTGTGGGCGACGCCCGGCAACTCGCCGGCGGCATCCATGGCGCACGGTGAGCGCATGGTGGGCTCGGAGCTGACGGCCGAGGACCTCGATGTCGACCGCACTTTGCGCCCCCAGCGCCTGGACGATTACTGTGGTCAGGAGCACATCAAGCAGAGCCTGCGCGTGTTGATCGAAGCGGCGCAGAGCCGTGGCGAGACGCTCGACCACGTGATCTTCTCGGGTCCTCCGGGCCTGGGCAAGACCACGCTGGCCACCGTTATCGCCAACGAGCTGGGCGCTCAGATCAAGACCACGAGTGGCCCTGCCATCGCGCGCACGGGCGACCTGGCGGCCATCCTTACTAACTTGCAGCCGGGTGATGTGCTGTTTATCGACGAGATCCACCGCCTCAACCGTTCGGTCGAGGAGGTCCTGTACCCCGCGATGGAGGACTTTGCCCTCGATATCGTGATTGGCAAGGGTCCGGCGGCGCGCTCGATTCGCCTGGATATTCCCAAGTTTACGCTGGTAGCGGCAACGACCCGCTCAGGCATGTTGACCGGCCCGTTGCGCGACCGCTTTGGCATTTCGTATCGCCTGGATTACTACACGGTCGAGGAGCTCGCGCAGATTGTGACGCGCTCGGCGACTATCCTGGGCGTGACGATCGACCATCCCAGTGCACTCGAGATCGGCTCGCGTTCGCGCGGCACGCCACGTCTTGCCAACCGCCTTCTCAAGCGCGTGCGCGATTACGCACAGGTGCGCGGCAGCGGCCCTATCGAGCTCGATATCTGCCGCCAGGCGCTCGAGTTTTTCGAGATCGACGAGCTCGGTCTGGACTGGATGGATATTCGTATCTTGGAGACGCTTGCCAAGACGTTCTCCGGCCGTGCTGTAGGCCTGACGACCCTTGCCAGTGCGGTGGGCGAGGACCCGGGCACGCTCGAGGATGTCTATGAGCCCTATTTGCTGCAGTGCGGGTTGATGATTCGTACGCCGCAGGGCCGTCAGGCAACCCTTCGCACCTTTGAGCACCTGGGGATTGAACCTACCGTTTAGGGCGCTTTGTTTTGGCGCGCTGTTGGGCTATCGCCGGACATTGGGTAAACATATCGCCGTTCATCGGTTATGGGCGTTTTTACTATTGCGCGCCCGTGCTATGCTGAATTGGTCTTTTTCTCATTCGGTAACGAAAGGACCGCCCATGCCTACTGACATCGAAATCGCACGTTCTGTCACGCCGCTGCCTATTACCGAGGTGGCCAAGAACGCCGGCGTCGACGTTAAGCACCTTATTCCGTACGGCTTCGACAAGGCTAAGGTCGACTATTCACTGCTCAACGAGCCGACTGATCACCAGGCCAAGCTCGTCCTCGTGACCGCTATCAACCCAACGCCTGCGGGCGAGGGCAAGACCACCACGACCATCGGTCTGGCCGACGGCCTGCGTCGTCGCGGCGTCAAGAGTGCCGTGGCCCTGCGCGAGCCTTCGCTCGGCCCCGTCTTTGGCGTTAAGGGCGGCGCTGCCGGCGGCGGCTGGGCTCAGGTCATCCCCATGGAGGATATCAACTTGCACTTTACCGGTGACTTCCATGCCATCGGTGCCGCCAATAACCTGCTGGCCGCCATGCTCGACAACCACATCCAGCAGGGCAATCAGCTCGGTATTGACGTTAAGCGCATCACCTGGAAGCGCGTTGTCGACATGAACGACCGCCAGCTGCGCCATGTTATCGACGGCATTGGCGGCAAGGCCCAGGGCGTGCCGCGCGAGGACGGCTTCGATATCACCGTTGCCTCCGAGGTCATGGCAATCCTGTGCCTGTCCACGAGCATCAACGACCTCAAGGAGCGCTTGGGCGAGATCGTCGTCGGCTACAGCTATGCCGGCGACCCCGTCCGCGCCCGCGACCTCAAGGCTCAGGGCGCCATGGCTGCGCTGCTTAAGGATGCGCTCAAGCCCAACTTGGTGCAAACACTCGAGGGCACGCCCGCGTTTGTCCACGGCGGTCCCTTCGCCAACATTGCCCACGGCTGCAACTCTATCATGGCCACGCGTATGGCGATGCGCTTTGGCGATGTTGCCATTACCGAGGCCGGCTTTGGCGCCGACCTGGGTGCCGAGAAGTTCCTCGATATCAAGTGCCGCATGACGGGCGTTCGCCCCAGCGCCGTCGTGATCGTCGCGACCGCTCGTGCGCTTAAGTACAACGGTGGCGTCGCCAAAGCCGACCTCAACGAGGAGAACCTCGAGGCACTCAAGGCTGGCATGCCCAACCTGCTGCGTCACGTCGACAACATCCAGAACGTTTATGGTCTGCCCTGCGTGGTCGCCATCAACCGCTTCCCAACGGACACCGAGGCCGAGCTTGCGCTCATCGAGTCCGAGTGCCAGAAGCTCGGCGTCAACGTTAAGCTTTCCGAGGTCTGGGCCAAGGGCGGCGAGGGCGCGCTCGAGCTGGCCGATGAGGTCATGCGTCTGATTGAGCAGCCGAGCGAGCTCAAGTTTGCCTATGAGGACGGCGCCGATGTGGCCGACGCCCTCGAGGCTGTTGCCATCAAGGTTTACCGCGCCGACGGCGTTGACTTTACGCCGGCCGCCAAGCGCCAGCTTGCCGAGCTGCGCGAGAACGGCTTTGGCAACCTGCCGGTATGCGTGGCCAAGACGCAGTACAGCTTTAGCGACAACGCCAAGGCCCTGGGCGCTCCCGAGAACTTCCGCATCACGGTGCGCGAGCTCAAGGTTTCCGCCGGCGCCCACTTTGTGGTCGCGCTGACCGGCAGTGTTCTGACCATGCCGGGCCTGCCCAAGGTGCCCGCGGCCGAGAATATCGACGTCGACAACGACGGCAACATCACCGGCCTGTTCTAAGCCCGCTGCTCATAGCTGCTTGCCCGCCCCGTCGTGCCTACCAAGGCCCGGCGGGGCTTTTTTGATCCTTAGACCCGCGCACGTCTTGTAGATACCGACGGACTCTGCCCATCATAGGCTTTTGCGCGGGTAGAATGCATGGATAATTTGAGGCTCACGCGCGACGGAAAGGAATCGTTGCATGGATCAGGACAAGACAACCGTGATGGGCGGCTACGGTTCCGCGCAGGCTGGCGATAGCGCCGATGCGACTCGCGTTGTTCCCAACCCCGGTTATACCGACCCCGCCGCGACGCAGCCTTCTGCCGAGCCCACCCGGGTTATGGGCTATGGCGACACGGCGCAGGATTCTTACGCTGCATCTTCGCAAGGCCCCTATGGCAACGCAGCTCCGGATCCGTTTGATTACGCGCCGCAGGATTCTTATGCTGCCTCGACGCCGAATCCCTATGATGACCTGCCGCAAAATCCCATTCCGCAGCCTCAGCAGACGACGTATATGCCTCGCACGGCGCAGCCTCGCTACGAGTCGCGCGAGCCGTATCGCGAGTACCCCAAGTCGATTCCGCAATATGGCGAGGACGAGGAGAAGAAGCCGTCGCGTTCGTCGAGCGTGATCAAGAAGATCCTCATCGTGCTGGCGATTTTCTTTGCGCTATCGGTTGTGTTTGCCATCGTGTCGGGCATGCTCAACAAGCGGGGGAGTTCAACGGCCGATACCGCTGCCGAGCAAACCGAGTCCGCCTCGTCTAGTACCGTCGATCTGAGCGATATCCCGGGGCAGTACTGGTCCAACGCCAAGAAGCTCCTCAAGTCGCGCGGCGCCGATCTTTCGAATGCCGTGGTCCTGACCGATGATGGCTCAACGCCCGTCGTCGATGCCAACTGGGTCGTTACTTCTGCCTACTACAACGACAGCGGCAACCTCGAAATTCAACTCACGCACAAGAACAGCTCGGGCAACTCGTCCGGCGGCCAAAGCGGTGCCGACAGCTCGAGCTCCAATACGCTGGAGGACTTGAGCAACAAGGCACAGGAGTTGGGAGACAAGGCGCAAGAGCTGGGCGACACGGCACAAAACCTGGGCGATACCGCGCAGAACTTGGGCGACATGGCGACGGATGCCTGGAACGCCCTGCAAAACGGCATCTCGGGCGCGCAGGGAAACTAGCTGTTAAGCAGGCTACAGTTGCTCGGCCGGACGGTCGGGCGAGCTAAAGCCCGAATCAAAGGTGACGACGCATGAGGCATCGGGTCGGCGCTCGTGCACGATGCGCGTGACGAGCCCCAGCAGCTCCTCGTCGGATATGTCAAAGCCGTCGGGACGCACCAGGTCAAACGAAACGAACCCGTCGTGCTCGTGCAGGTCGTGGATGGAGAGCGCGGGATCGATCTGCATGACGCCGCGCTTGACCCAGCCGCGCAAGTCATCGCCGGTTGTCGCGATGGGGTCGCAGTGCAGCGTGATACCAATGCCCATCTGGCGCTTGATGTCGTGCTCGATGGTGTCCAGAATCTCGTGGTGCTCAAACGCGTCGCCCTCGCCGGGCATCTCCACGTGGGCGCTGGCAAACTGACGACCGGGGCCGTAGTCGTGCACCATGAGGTCGTGTGTGCCCAAGACCTGCGGATAGGACATGATCTTGTCGCGGATTGCCTGGACGAGCTTGGGGTCGGGCGCTTGCCCCAGCAACGGGCTGATGGCGTCGCGCACCAGGCCCAGACCGCTGATGCAGATGAAGATGCCCACACCCAGGCCTGCCCAGCCATCGAGATCAAAGCCGGTCGTCTGCGAAATAAGCGCCGCCACCAAGACCGAGCCCGAGGTGATGACGTCGTTTTTGGAGTCCTGCGCCGTGGCGATGAGCGTCTCCGAGTCGATGCGATCGCCCAGCGTGCGGTTGAACGCTGCCATCCAGAGCTTAACGAGCATGGACGTAGCCAGTGCCGCAAGGGAAATAAACGTGTAAGCGGTGGGCGAGGGCTTGATGATCTTGGTGATCGACTCGAGGATTAGGTTGATGCCGACGGCACAAACCAGGACGGCGACAAACAGACCAGCCAGGTACTCGTAGCGGCCGTGGCCGTAAGGGTGGCCCTCGTCTGCCGGGCGGCTGGCAAGGCGGAACCCGAGCAGGCTCACGATGTTGCTCGAGGCATCGGAGAGGTTGTTGAAAGCGTCGGCGATGAGGGAGACGGAGCCGGCAAGCAGGCCCGCGATGCCCTTGGCCAGGCACAGGGTGATGTTGAGTCCAATGCAGATGAGGCTTGCGGTAAAACCCGCGTTGGTGCGGCAAGATGCATCGACCGGCTCGTCCTCGCTGCCGGGAACAAGCGTATGTACCAGCCGATTTACAAATAGCATAGCGGTCGTCCTCACAATCATGTTTAAGGGGATAGTGTAGCTCGCGCGGGGGCGCCGTGCACCGATGCTCAGAAAATGCAGCAATAGTCTGCCGGTGCTAACGAGCGAGCCTTCTCGTCTGCCTGGGTGGTCCAATTTGGGCCACATGGGTATGGGCATGTGCCTGCTTGCTCGACATACTTAATGTCGACAGCCCCTGTGCAAAGGAGGACGTTTCCATGGACGAGATGTTTGCCATTAAATGTCAAAACTGCGGCGGCCCTATGTACTCGCACCAGGCTAAGCGCAGCTTTGAGTGCGCCTATTGCGGCACGGTCGTTCCGTGGCAGGCTGATGCGGGGGAGCCCAAGAGCGCCCTGGGCATTCGCCATACGCCGCTAACGGTGGTGGATGGACTGCTCAAGCTCACGCATGTGTCGCAACTCGAGCGCCCGGAGGACCCGGACTGGTATTTCTTCAATTCGCACTGGCGCAATCAGTCAGTTCTGGAACATCTGCTGTGGGAGGATCGCGGCACGGCGCAGGAGTTCCAAGAGGCCACGCAGGTGAGCATTCCTTGCCCCTTCTGTGGTGCGTCCTTTGAGGGCGAGTCGACCCAGCGCGTGTTTGAGTGCCCGTCCTGCGGCAACAAGATCGGCATTGCCGACCTGCTCAAGCCGGGGACGTTTAGCAAGCGCCTGACCATGGGCGTAGGTGCGGAGTATGTGCCTGAGCAGGGTATTCCTTGCGAAATCTCGCCGCAGCAGGCACGTGCCAACGCGCTGCAGCTGGTGCGTCAGTATCCCGACGCCTTTGCCGGGCACGATGTAGAAGATGCGATCCAAAACGACATGATGCTCTTCTACTTCCCCATGGCGCTGGCGGACCTGCGCATGATGGCGAGCTTCCCGGGCAAGGGCCTGAGCAAGGAGGCCTTGGTGTACTACGAGGTGCTCGACTGGGCATATCCCAGGGCAAACTACCTGGACGTTCGCCTCATGGGCATTTTGGAGCCATGGGACTTTGCCAAGGTCGGCCCGTTCGATCCTGCCATGCAGGAGGGTGACTTCCGCGTCGTCTCCGTCGATGCGTCTACCAAGGACCAGGTGGTCATTGATAAGTTGGCGCTCGACATTGCGGGCAACGACGCCGAGGCTGTACTGGGGCTCAATAAAAAGAGCATCCGCACCTGGGCGCGCAAGGCTCGCAAACACAAGGACGGTTTGGTGATGGTGCCGGTGTACTTTGTCGACCGTCCGGCGACGGATGGCCGCGATGGCGAGCAGGTGCGCATCGCCGTGAACGGCCAGACGGGTCGCGCGGCCGCGGTGGTGTTTAGTGACAAGCGCGAGACGCATATCGTGGCGCCGCTCAACCCGAGCCTGCATCTGTCCAGTGAAAGCACTGTGCACGCCACGCCCGTCGAGGTCAAATACGTTAAATCGCCGTTCCTCTATCAGATTGTGCGCCGTGGAGACGGCGAGCAGCCGCGTCAGGTGGCAGCCGCCGTCGAGGGTTCTTACCGAGAGGAAAAGCCCAAACGCAAGGGCTTGTTCGCTGCGATCTTTGGGAAGTAGGGGAGTAGCGCCGGTTGTTGCCGTAACGTGATGGCCGGGGGTGCGGGGCGGCTCTCAGGAGTGCGGGCTGCTGTCTGATTGTTTGAGGGTGCCAGATGTAAATAAACAGTGGAGCGGCTGCAAAAGAGCTGCCTCACTGGGTAAAATCAGGTTGTGCCGCGGAACCCGCTCCTCAGCGCTTAAACTTCGGAGACGCGGGCAACGCAGGTATTATCGTCTAGGGCCGGCTGCAACCGGCCCTTTTCTGTGACAGCCAATGGACCCACATCAGACGAAGGCCGCGTCTTTGCCTGTCAGGTCATGCTCGCCAGCCACGGCTAGAATGTCGTTGCCGGCGTCCATGACCGGTATTGTTTCGTAGCGTGCGTCGCAACCGCGAGTGCGCCTGCGACGGCTGCGGTGGCTTCGGCCGCAACGTGCTGCTACCCTTGCGCTTCGCCATTAGACGCTTCATTGATGGCGCGGTACTCGGCACTCAGCTCGCGCGCCAGCTCTTCCTTGCTTGGAAGATACGGCAGGTATTTGGCGGCAAACACTTGGTCGTTGTCTTCGGGCAGCGTGTACTCGACGATCGAATCGCTTTTGTCCGCGCAGAGCACGATGCCTATGGGCGGATTGTCGCCTTCGTTTATGAGTTCGCGCGTGTAGTAGTTCACATACATTTGCATCTGGCCTAGGTCCTGATGCGTAAGGTCATCGGTCTTAAGGTCGATGAGCACGAAGCAGCGCATCAGATAGTTGTAAAACACAAGGTCAATATAGAAATGGCGTCCATCAAAGGTGATGCGCTTTTGGCGCGCCTCGAAAGCGAAACCACGGCCAAGCTCCAGCAGGAACTTCTGAAGATGCGTGATGAGCGCCTGCTCTAGATCGCTCTCGCGAAACGCAGTATCGTCCGAGAAACCTAAAAACTCCAGTACATATGGGTCGCGGATGATATCCTCGGGGCGACGAGCCGGGGCGCTCTTTTGGATTTCCTGGGTGACGGCCTCCTTGTCCTTGCTGGCAAGTAGGCGCTCGCGGAACATGGTATTGATCTGGCGTTCGAGCTGACGCGTGCTCCAACGAGAATCGGCGCATTCGTTCATGTACCAGGTGCGAGCGTCAGGGTCGGAAATGCGCATCAACCTGCGGTAATGAGTCCAGCTCAATTCGCTACGCAGTGCGTCGCGAATTGGAAACGCAAGAAAGAACTGACGCATATTGCGAAGGTTTGCGATGCCAAAGCCTCTTCCGAAATCCGCGGTAAGCCTTCTGGAGAGGCCTGCAATCAATGCCTCTCCATATGCTGCGCGCCCCTCTCCGCCCTGTTCATCAACAATACTCTTGCCGATCTCCCAATATGCCTCAACCATCGCAAAGTTAACGGCGGTATAGGCCTTGTCGCGAGCGGCGTTGAGAATCGAGGAGACCTGCTTGTAAAAACCTTCGGGCACGATTGCCGATTCTCCACGGTTTACCAGTTCGCCCATCACTGTCGCCCCACTTTCCTCTTGTGGAATGCATCTTTATCGCATTTAGTTTAAAGCCTCGCGCGGACACGAATTGCTTTGCTGTCTGGCACCTTCGCATGGGAGCCTTGCGGTGACTAAAATGTGACCATAGAGGCAGTTTTAGCGAACCCCATGGGAGTGACACGCATGGACAACAGCACCTTGTTGTTCCAGGACAAAGGTTCGGGCATGTTTAAAGACGTCAAGATCTAGCCTAACCGTATCGAGGTGCTCAAGAATGGTACTTTCGGCGGCAAGCATATCGAGATTGTCTACCTTAAGGACATCACGGGAGTCAGCAGGATCAAGGGCCGCGACGTTTTTCTGCGCAACAGGTTGTTGACTGCCTGTGTCTTTAGCCTGAGTAGCCGTGCGAAGGCCCAGGAATTTGTGAACGCGCTGAACATGGTGATGTAGCTTATGGCGGCGTTCGGGCCAAGGTAAAAATTGGGGGCGCAGAACGGTGCTCTGCGCCCCTCATCGAGTCGATGCGTCCGAAAGTGCCGGTTGGCCTATTCGCTAGCGTCCTTAGTGCTTTCGCGGTCGTTAACAAGCATTGCCGTGCCGGCGACCGTCGTCGCCACGGCGGCAGCGGCGAGCCCGGCGGCGATGCCAGAGCCGTCGCCTGTGTCGGCGAGTTTTCCGCCCGAGCCCTTGCCCTTGTTGCCCTTGCCGTTCTTGTCGGCGCTGCCCGCGTTGGCGCCAGTGCCGGCGCCGGCGGCGCCTGCACTGCCCGAGGCCGCTACGGTAAAGCTTGCGGCTCCGTCGCTGGCGAGCGTGTAGTTCTGCGCCGCGTCGCCCAAGAGACCGTTCACGCGCACCCAGTACGTTCCTGCGGCAAATGTTTCGCCCTCGGCCATTGCCGCGCCCGGAGCGCCGTTCGCGTCGTGCACAAATTCGAGCTGGGCCGTACAGGCATCGGTTTCGAGCTTGCCGTCGAGCGGCGCCGTGACCTTGGCGCGCACATCCTCGCCGGCCTTAAGGCCTTCAAGTCCCTCAAAATGGGGCGTCAGCACGCGCGGATTGATATCGATGGGCACGGATCCCCGCAACTCCGTAGCGGTCTCGTTGCCCAGGGCATCGACATCCACATATTCGATGGCAAACGCATGGCCCGAAGCCGCCACGTTGAGTACGTTGCTGCTGTCGACAAGGCGGAAATGGCCCTCGCCAACGGTCTTGCCATCTTGGAGCGAGGCATCGCTCAGCGAGTCTCCATACGTCATGTGCATGCGGTCCGGGAGGCAGCATGAAACTGTTGGCTTGTGCTTCGCGTCGTAATTGCGTTGGTAGATGCTCCGGGCCAGTGCCGAATCGACAAAGTCGGACGCGATAATGCCAACGTGCTTGAGGCAATCTGACTTTGTTTTATCGCTGCCGCTGGGATTGATGTACTGGCTCTTGTACAGATGCTCGTTGACCACTCGCGACGCGGTAAAAGGATTGCTTCCTTGTTTGTAATTCGTGCAACTGGTGTAGTTGATAGACCAGCAGCGTTCCAGGACTTGCACCTTGGCGCCATCATTGTCCTCGACGTCCACCTTGTTGCGCGTGAGATTGGTCGTCTCTCGCAGCGCCATATCGACCCAGCTAGTCTTGTCGGTTCCGGTGCATTCAAAATGGTCCTGGGCGTATACCTTGGTGCAATAGGGCTCTTTGTCGCCCGCATTGCCCGTAGTCTCAAAGCCTCGCGCGTCTTGGACGAGGCACATCGACTGCCCGGAATGCGCCTTGATTTTGTCGTCCCATTGGGTGAGATCGAGGCCCCACGTGTGGCCGCTTACGCTGTTGCCGGCGAGTACAAATCGACGCAGCAGGACGATCTTTCCGCGCACCTCGTTCAGTGTGGGGATTCGGCTCGACGTGTAGAACAGATCGGGATTATCGTGCATAACCTTGGCGAAAGCCGTCGTAACGCTTTCGTCGGTAGCCTCGTCGTTGCCTCGTGACGCAAGCATGATGAGCGCTTCTGATGGGTTTTCGTTCAAAAATGTTTTGAAGTAGTCGATGACATTGGAGAGATGCATAAAGCCCCCGTCTTTTTTGAGCAGGTAGCATCTTCCATGGTCGATACCGGGGTCGCCGTTCTCGTCGTTCCTTCCGAGTCGGATATCAAAATAGCGAATGCCTTCGAGCAACTGCGTGGGGATGTAATCCTGCTGGCACTTTGCTTGTGAGGATTGGGGCTCGGTGTCGTTGTCCACGCTGCAGGTGCCCGAATCATGCGTGCCCGGGATACTCAGCTCGTCGAGGTACTTGTTGTCGTCGACGTATTTCATCCAGCATGGTCCGTCGACGTAGCTGCTATACGTGGTCCAGTCGATACTTCTAACTGTGGTATTGATCTTGCCCATGTCGTAACCGACAAGTTCTAGCTCCCACGGAATGCTCTTACTCTTATGGCAGATCTTATTGTTGTCCTGGTCTTTGCCGTTCGATTCTATTGCCAGGTACTTAATGTCTTTTTTCTCGGTTTCTTTCTCGACCGTGCGGTCTCGGATGATATAGGTTCCGTTTGATTGACGCTCGAACGCAAAAGCGCGGCTGGGCTTGTTGTCATACTCGCCGCCCCATACGTGGATGACCTTTCCATCTTTGTCCGAGTCGTCGTCGACCGACCAAATGCTGTAGCCCGTCTTTTTATGCTCTTCGAAATTGAGCAAGGTGCGGATAGCATACCAGTTTGTATCGTCATTCTTGGTCGTTACGTTCTCAAGGATGAGCTTGCTGGACGTGCCGTCGTTAAACAAATGGCAGACGTTGCCGCGAACGTTGCCGTCTTGGTTGACGCTCGCGGTGCGAAGATAGCCCGCGGGGCGAAGGCGAATGACGAAATTGTCGAGGCTGTCCGACGCTGTGACAGCGTCGTCTGCAAATGCCGCGCGCACGGGAAGGCCCAATCCCGCGGTTTCGGGCAGGCTTGCAAATGGCGACAATGCCGCAAGTCCTAGGCTCAACGTAAACGCTCGGCGACTGATGGCGTGGTGTTCGGTCATAACTCCTCCATTCGCAGGGTGCGGTTATGCGCTCGTTTTAGTCACTATACTGCGTTGACATAAAGAAAGGGAGGGTCGGTTTACCGGCCCTCCCTGGGTACGAAGCGCTGGGATACCGTCGCTTGTTTGCGCTGCGTCCGTGTTTCCCGTTGCGCTCGCCAGTCGCTTAGCGCTTGATCTCGATATCGTCGAGCTTAACGTCCATGGCCTCGGTCTTGGCCTCGGCGATGTCGTCGGCAAACTCCAGTGACTTCATCATGGTCTCGACGGCGTCCTTGTGCTCCTCGACATTGTCGATGCGCACGTACACGCTGCCGCCGTCAACGTCGGTGAAGTACTCGGTCGTCACACCGCCCGAGTGCGTAAAGTAGGCGCTGCGCCAGGTCTTGCCGTTGTACTTAACGGGATCGCTCTCGGTCCATCCGGAGTTGGCCTTCCACTTTGCCTCGTAGTCAAACAGTTCATCGGCGTTCTTGTCAGGATCGAAGACGGGGATGAAGCGGTCGCTGGCATGCTCGCTCTCGGTGAACTTAAACTGGGCCCTGTCGGCGGTATCGCCTGCGACGTCCGTGATTTCGACGCCCTCGGGGACTTCGACCTTAAACCAAATGAAGTCGGTCCTCATATCCACGGCTGGCTTTTCCGCGCCGCCGTCACCGCCACTGCCGGTAGCGTCGCCGTTTCCGCCACAACCCACCAGGGCAACCGCGGCAAAGAGACTGATGCAGAGGGTGAGAATCGCAAAGGCCTTCTTTTTCATGGTCGTGTCCTCCTCGATCTGTAACCGCCCATGGATTACCTGCCTTTACTGTACGCGCGGACGGCTCGCTAGGGTGGGCCATGTGTCCCATTCTGGGGGCTGGAATTGCGCCGACAAGTGGCAATATGTGCGGTCGCAAAAGAGGGGAGGGCCGATGCTGTCGGCCCTCCCCGGGGTGAGGTGCCCGTTGATTTAATGGGGCGCGCGTGCGTGGGCGTTGCCCCAACAGGTTCCTTGTTTATAGATATGCCTCAGTTTTTGACGTCCGGAAGTCTCGAAAGGTGGGCCATGTGTCCCATGTTTGCGGTGCCGAGGCCTATCGTTCGTCATAGAAATCCGCGATGGCCAGGTGCGCTGACGCTCATGTACTTATGGGCTAGACTTAGCACCATTATGTGATTGATGCGGTCGGTCGGCGGTTGCCACCCGACCGATGTATATGACTTGAAGGTGCGTGCGTATGAGCCAAGAGATGATGGATAAAACATGTCGAGAGTTTGCCGAGGCGCTTGCCGCACGCGAGCCGGTTCCCGGCGGCGGTAGCGCGAGCGCCTTTGTAGGTGCACTGGGCGCCTCGCTTTGCGGGATGGTTGCTCGCTATGGGGCGACAAACCCTGCGCTTGCCGATCGCGCAGACGATCTGACGCGCGCGTTTGCCCAGGCGGATGAGTTGGCGCAGGAACTTGTGGGTCTGGTCGCCGAGGACGTTCGTGCGTACGGCCAGGTGTCCGCGGCGTACGGTATTCCGCGTGACGATCCGGCTCGAGCGACCGCGATTCAGGATGCGTTGCATGTGGCCGCTATGCCGCCGTATCGCATTATGGATGCCTGCGGGCGTGCGCTGGCGCTGCTCGAGGACATGGCCGACAAGGGTTCGCGTCAACTGCTGTCCGATGTGGCGTGCGGCGCCGTGTTCTGCCGTGCCGCTATGCAGGGCGCGAGTTTGACGCTCTTTGCGAACACCACGTCTATGAAGGATCGCGTTCGTGCCGAGGAGCTCGAGACGGCGTGTGATGAGTTACTCGACACATGGTTGCCGCGCGCCGATGCGCTGGCGCGCCGCGCCTCCGACGCTGCAAGGAAGAGAGGATAGCCATGGCTGAACTGCTGAAGGGTGCTCCCGTTGCTCGTGCTTTGACTGAGGAGCTTGCTGCTCGCTGCGCAGCCCTGCGCGAGCGGGGCGTTGTTCCGACGTTGGCTATCGTGCGTGTAGGTGAACGCGAGGACGACCTGTCCTACGAGCGCGGTGCGCTCAAGCGCTGCGAAAAAGTGGGGATTGAAGCTCGTCGCATTTTGCTTTCTGCCGATGTTTCGCAGGACGAGCTGTTGACGGCCATCGAGGACATCAATACCGATTCGGCTGTTCATGGCTGTTTGATGTTCCGCCCGCTGCCCGCTGGACTTGACGAGGATGCAGTTGCCGCGGCACTCGATCCTGCCAAGGACGTTGACTCCATGACGCCGGCCTCGCTGCTTACCACGCTTTCGGGGCGAGGCGAGGGCTTTGCTCCTTGCACGGCCGAGGCCGTGCTGGCGTTGCTGGACCATTACGGCGTTGAGCTGGATGGGGCCAAGGTCGCGGTCGTTGGTCGATCGCTGGTGATTGGCCGTCCCGTTGCCGCCATGCTTACGGCTCGCAATGCCACAGTGACGACGTGCCATACGCATACGCGCGACTTGGCTGCCGAGTGCCGTTCTGCCGACATTGTTGTTGCCGCGGTTGGACGTGCGCGCACGATTGGCGCGGATGCGGTCCGCGAGGGCCAGACGATCATCGATGTGGGCATCAACTGGGATGAGGCCGCCGGCAAGCTGGTCGGCGACGTCGATTTTGACGCTGCGGAGTCGATCGTTGGCGCAATTACTCCCGTGCCGGGTGGTGTGGGCGCTGTGACCACTGCGATTCTCGCCAAGCACGTGATCGAGGCGGCGGAGCGCGCATCGAAATAGGTGTTTTGGGCTGTTTGAGGGGTTAGCTATATACCACGTGGTCAAAAAACGCCAAATATGAGTACTGTTGCCAAGATAGTCACATATGTTTTACGTCTTTTAGACTCCCTAACGATATTCATTCTCGTCAGGGAGCCCATTTTATTGAACCTATGGGGAATAACGTTGTCTTGCTTTTGGACAAATGGGGATTTCTGGCACTCGTTACAAGGAAAATTGCTACTACTAAATTGGTGACAGTACTCATATTTGGCATTTTTTGACCACAGGGGTTGCCGGAGCTGTGGCTTCGCCCTTTTTGAGCCAAAGCGATACACTGTTGCCATTTAATTTCTTCGCTCAAGGAGGATGCGCATGCCGTGCACAACGATTTTGGTTGGTAAGAATGCGAGCTACGACGGGTCGACGCTTGTCGCCCGCAACGAGGACTCGTCCAACGGGGTGTTTGAGCCCAAGCGCATGCGCGTGGTGCATCCCGACGAGCAGCCGCGTGTCTACACGAGTGTCCTGAGCCACCTGACCGTTGAGCTGCCCGACAATTCCATGCGCTACACGAGCGTCCCCGACGTTATCCCGGGTCACGGCATCTGGGCCGAGGCCGGCTTCAACAAGCTCAATGTTGGCATGTCCGCAACCGAGACGCTCACCACCAACGAGCGCGTCCGCGGCGCCGATCCGCTCGTGGGCTACGTGCCCGCCAAGGGCAACGAGGGCGAGGACGGCTATGTTCCGGCGCAGCCCGGCGGTCTGGGTGAGGAGGACATGGTGACCCTGGTGCTGCCGTATGCCAAGTCTGCCCGCGACGGCGTGCGCATCCTGGGCGAGCTGCTCGAGCGCTACGGTACCTACGAGAACAACGGCATCGCCTTTAGTGATGTGGACGAGATTTGGTGGCTCGAGACTATCGGTGGCCACCACTGGATTGCCAAGCGCGTGCCCGATGACGCCTATGTGACCATGCCCAACCAGCTGGGTATCGACAGCTTTGACCTGGACGATGCCGAGGGCGCCCAGGTCGACCACATGTGCTCTGCCGACCTGCGTTCCTGGATGGCCGAGTGGCATCTGGACCTGACGCTGGGGGTCGAGGGTGACGGTCCGGCAACGGTCTTTAACCCGCGCGAGGCCTTTGGCTCGCACAGCGACAGCGACCACGTCTACAACACGCCGCGCGCCTGGTACATGCAGCGCTGCCTCAACCCCAGCGATGTGTGGGACGGTCCCGACGCCGACTACACGCCCGAGAGCGACGACATCCCCTGGAGCCGCGTGCCCGAGCGCAAGGTGACCATCGAGGACATCAAGTACGTGCTTTCGAGCCACTACCAGGGTACGGAGTACGACTGCTACGGCAGCAAGGGTACGCCCGCCACGCGCGGCGCCTATCGCCCCATCGGCATCAACCGCAACAGCCAGCTCGCCGTGCTGCAGCTGCGCCCCTATGCTCAGTCGGCATATCGCGCCGTACAGTGGATGGCGTTTGGCTCCAACTCGTTTAACGCGCTCGTGCCGCTGTACGCCAATGTCGAGACCATGCCTGAGTACTATGCCGACACGCAGGCCCGCGTGACGTCCGAGAATTTTTATTGGGCAAATCGCCTGATTGGCGCCTTGGCCGATGTTCGCTTCCACGAGTGCGGTCGCGCGGTCGAGGATTATCAGGAGAAGGTCGGCGGCATGGGCCACAAGCAGATTCACGACGTTGACGCTGTCGTAGCCGCGCTGCCCAAGGCCGAGGTGCCCGCCGAGCTTGCCCGCGCCAACGAGGCCTTTGCCGAGCGTGTGCGGGTGGAGACCGATGCCCTGTTGGGCAAGGTGCTCTACACCACGAGCTGCGCCATGAAGAACTCCTTCGCGATGAACGACAACGTAAGGTAAAGACAACCTTGCAGCGAGCGAGCGGGGCAAACGCCGTCAAAGGCTTTGCCCCGCTCGATTTCTATCTTGGCGGTAAAACGATTTTGTGTCGTTCGCTCAATCCTGGGTACAAGAAGGCCAATGCAGTTGTTCACGATTGGAGCCAACCATGGTTATGAAATTCGATCAGCTTGTTAACGGTGCCATCAACGTGGGCTTCGGCGCCGCCGCCGTTGCCGTCGAGGGCGGCAAGAAGGTTCTCGACGACCTCAATACCAAAGGCGAGCAGGTGCGCAAGGACGCCGGCACCCCCGATATCGCCCGCAGTGTGTCCGACATGTTCGAGCAGGCCGGTGGCACCATCTCCGACCTCACCGAGCGCCTGGGCATGCAGGGCGAGACCGCGGCACAGCGCGTACTCGACGAGCTCATCCTGGCCCGCGTCCGCGTTATGACCGCCCCCGAGCGCACGGCCTTCCTGGCCCATGTGCGCGACATCGTCGATTCGGTCGAGGACAACGTGACCTCGGTGCCCGTCGAGTCTGTTGAGCCCGACGACGCAGAGGACGCCGAAGAGGCCGAGTAGCAGCGCAGATGGCAGATTCCACCACCGATTACAACAATCTAGATCCCTTGTGTGACGAGACGGCGGTCGTCGACGAGGTCGAGGCCGCCGTCTCGGGCGCTCGCAAGAAGCCGCGCGCTGTCGATATGGTCCCCGAGGAGCCCGACGCGATGGCGCCGGACGAGGAATACCAGCTCACGCCGGCGGGCCGCCGCGAACGTATCGGGCAGATTGTTCGCCTGATCAAAAAGTACCGCGTGTGGGACAACCTCACGCCGGTGCGCCTACGCCGCCTGCTCGAAGAGCTCGGCCCCATGTTCGTCAAGATGGGGCAGATTCTGGCTAACCGCTCCGAGATTTTGCCGCAACGGTTTTGCGACGAGCTGCGTCGCCTGCGCTCCGACGTAGAGCCGGTGCCGTATGAGGTAGTGCTCCGCTGTCTGGAAGAGGAGTACGGCCAGCGCTTGGGGCAGATGTTCGACGCGATCGACCCCAACCCGCTTGGTAGCGCTTCTCTTGCGCAAGTTCACCGTGCCCGCCTGGTGACGGGCGAGGACGTGGCCGTTAAGGTGCAGCGCCCCGGCGCGCAACAGGTCATGGCGCAGGACATCGATATCATTCGCTCGGTGGTGCGCATCGTCTCAAAGTTCGTCAACACCGATCAGTTTGTTGACCTGCACGGCGTGGTCGAAGAGCTGTGGACCTCGTTTCGCGAGGAGACCAACTTTTTGGCCGAGGCCAAAAACCTCAACGATTTCTATGAGTTCCATAAGAGCGTGCATGGCGTGTCGTGTCCCAAATCCTACCTGGACCTTTGCACCGAGCACGTGGTGGTCATGGACTACATCGACGGCATCTCCATCGCCGATCCCAAACGCCTTGAGGCCGAGGGCTATGACCTGGAAAAGATTGGCGCCGCGATCGTCGAGGACTACTCGACGCAGGTGCTCGATGACGGCTTTTTCCATGCCGACCCGCATGCGGGAAACATCATCCTCAAGGACGGCATTGTCTACTTTATTGACCTGGGCATGGTCGGGCGCATGTCGAGCCACGACCGCGGTATCGTTAAGGACATGATTTTCGCCGTGGCCGAGGGTGACGTTCCCAAGCTCAAGGATTCGCTCATGCGCTTTGCCGTGACGCGCGGCGATTCGGCCGAGCTCGACCATTCGGCCTTTTTGTCCGATCTGGACTTTATCGTCGCCGACTTCGCGGGTCTTGACCTTAAGGATCTTGATATCGGCGAGTTTTTGACCTCGCTGCTAAATTTGGCGCGCAAGAACGATGTTGAGCTGCCGAGCGTGGTGACGATGTTCGCCCGCGGCATGGTGACGCTTGAGGGCCTGCTGACCGAGTACATGCCCAACGTCAACATGATCCAGATCATCCAGACGCACATCAAAAACGAGAAAAGCACCTATGCGCGCGTGCGCGATATGGGGCGCGATCTTGCCGCGAGTAGCTATCGAGCGGCAAAAGGTTCGCTCGAGGCGGCCGAGTATCTGGGCTTGGCGTCGCGCATGCTCACGCGCGGCCAGCTTAAGGTGAACACGCAGATCATGAGCAGCGATAAGGCGCTGCGACAGCTGGGTGGAATTATCGACCGCATGTCGATGGCAATTGTGATCGCCGGCCTGTTTATCGGTTCGTCGGTGGTGTACTACGCGCGCATCGAGCCGGTTGTGTTCGGTATCCCGGTCATTGGCTTTATGGGTTACGTGAGTGCGCTGGTGCTGGCGCTGATGCTGGGCCGCGAGATCTGGCGCAACAGTCACGGCGGCAAGCGTTAATGACCCCTGGGGGGGACAGAATAAAACGGATCATTTTGCCTTGCGTCGCGCCGGCGTGGGCTGGTTCGAACAAAACTATGCCGGTTTACGTGGCTGGAGTGCCGAACCTCGAGCATACCGAAATTCGCGCTTTTAAAACCGCAGGTAGATGAGTCGTAGGTTTTTAAAAATGACAGGTATGGTTGCGAGGTGCTGATTCAGCGCCGTAATCCGGCATAGTTTTGAAACGGGCTGTTCTTGCAAGGTCCGACGACAGTTCTTCCTATCGCAAACCATAGCTTTTACCTTGGGCTTCGCCTGTGTGCGGGGCCCTTTTGCGTGCTACCATATCGACAGTAATAATCGATGGCCTAGATGGTGGTGCGGAGACGCACGAATGCGCGGTTTTCCTGCGCGTTTGGGAGAATCGGGGTGCAAGTCCCCGGCTGTACCAGTAACCGTAATTCCTCTTGGCCCGGGATAGTCGCGTCGCAGATCGGACGGCGCGCCCGGGTCGGTAAGGTTAAGTCGGATCGCCTCCCATCTTGTGCGCGGCCGTGGCGAAAGCCGCCGGTGCGCGTTGGGCTCTGGAGGGAAGGGGGACCCCGATGGGGGTACTCGAGCGCAATGTGCGCGATGACGTGGGGCAGCCGCTGGGCAATGTCCCAACTTCAGACAATAGGAGACAAATGGATATGTTTGAGGACGAGTGCCAGCGCGCCTCGTGGCGTCGTCATGGAGCGATTGCCCGTGGCGTAGCCAAGCGCGGTCTGGTGGCGTTCCTGGCTTTTGCCATGGCTTTTGGCACCACGCCGGCGCAACTTTGGGCCGAGGGTGCCGATGGCATTGCCGAGGCTGTGGCCCAGGCTGCGACGGGCAGCGAGGGCGCGGCGGCCGACGATGACGCTGCTGCCGGCACCGGCGCGAACAGTGCGGCGGCGAGCACTGCTGCCGATGACGCCAGCGCAGATCAGGGTGCAAATGCGAGTGCCGCGAATGGCGATGACACCGCCGCAGACAACGCGACTGAGTCCGAGAACTCTTCTGCGACGCCTGCTGCTTCGGAGCAGAAGAACGCCGTTACCGCCGCTTCCGCCACGACGCTTTCGGGCGAGGCCAAGGTCTTCATCCAGGACACCAAGGATAAGGACAGCTCCTATTCCACGAAGTCGGGCGCGCTCAGCGTGGGCGATACGCTCTGGGCAAATATGTACGATGAGGTCGAGGACGACTGGTACGGCACTTCGACTGAGTCCGTTGCCAATCCCGGCACCTGGACTTACACCTGGCTCGCCGGCACGACCAGGGCCAGCAGCAATGTCGCCGACTACACCGAGGTCGTAGGCCACGAGCAGTCGCTCACCGTCACCGCCGCGATGGAAGGCAAATACTTCATCTGCAAGGTAACGGTTGATGGCAAGGATTACTTCGGCCCCTCGGTTTCGTACGGCTCGGGTATCAATGCCAACAACATCCCCGGTCCCGTGCTGGGCGCCGGTCAGATGGAGCTTAACAGCGTCAAGCTGAATAGCGACACGCCGAGCATAGGCGATACCCTGACGGCGACTCCGTACATAAGCTATTATCAGCAAGCCCCCGCCGACGCCAAGGTTGCCTACACGTGGTCCGCTTCTACCTCGCAGTACTCGGGCTTTACCAAGATCGAGGGCGAGACGGGCGCTTCCCTCACGGTAACCGACGACCTTGAGGGCAAGTACATCAGGGTCGAGGCCAACGCTGGCGTCAACACGGTGAACAAGACCACTTCCAGCAAGGTCAAGCAGGCCGGTGCGGTTGAGATTTCGGCCGTGTCCATCGTTAACACCAAGGACAACACGAGCGTCTTTGCGGTGGGGGATACCGCTAAGGCCCGCGCCAAGGAGAAGGGCGGCGCGTACGGCGCGTTCGTCGACGCGAGCAAGCTCAACTTCCAGTGGCAGAGCTCTGACATTAAGAGTGGCACGTATACCGACATTGCGGGCGCCACGGGTGAGACCCTCGAGCTTACCGACGCTTTGGGTGGTAAGTACCTCAAGTGCAAGGTGTCCTCGAAGATCGGCTCTTCGAGCTTGACCAACTCGACGGGCGCTCTCGTCGCTGCTGCTGGTTCAATTAATGTCACGAGCGTGACTATGAGCCCGACTTCGGGCAAAGTCGAGGTCGGTTCCACGATTACGGCGACCGCCAAGGCGGGCTCCACCGACGTTACCTCCGACTCGCATGTCACGTGGCAGTGGTACAAGGGCAAGTCGAATACCGCCAGCTCGTGTAACACGCCTATCGAGGGTGAGACCGGTAACACCCTGACGGTGACCGCCGCCCTTAAGGGTTGGTACGTCGTGGCCAAGGCCAACGGCGGCTATGGCGAGCAGAAGCCGTACTATGCGGCGGGTCCTGTCTCGGTTGCGGGTCAGGTTGAGCTTTACGACGTGCAGTTTGAGGGCTCTCCTGCCACCAACGGCGTGCACGTGGGCGATACGCTCAAGACCAAGGTGCGCAAAAAGGACGGCTCGAACTACAGTTATATCGAACGTACCGATAATGTGACCTATCAGTGGCAGTATGCAAATACCAGCTCGAGCTATGACTCCGCTTATACCGATATCCCCGGTGCCACCGAGGCCACCTATACCGTTGACGCCGCCTATGCCGGCAAGTATCTGCGCGTGAAGGTGACAAGCGATAATACCGTTTTCAGCACGCAGAAGAAGAGCTCGTACAGCGGCACGCAGTCTATTGCTCCGCTTGGTCCCGTAACGCTTAAGGGCCAATACAAGCTGGCGGGCATCGAGCTTGCCGAAAAGAACGTTACGCTGAGCGTGGGTTCAAAGATCACGCCGAGCGTGCAAGTGCCGGGAAGCTGGTCGGGCTCGACCAAGGACGTGCCCGATGATGCCGACCTCACCATGGCGTGGTACGCCAAGGGCGAGGGCGATGCCGACTGGACCGAGCTTACCGACGGCATCGATACGACCGATGGTAGCCTGACCATTTCGGATGCGCTTGTTGGCAAGCGCATCAAAGTTACGGCGAACGCCCTCGACAACACCGTTGAGTGGGTTTCGCCCGATAGCGTCACCGCGGCGGGGGAGTATAACCTGCTGCGCGTGACAACTACGCCGCAGATCAATAGCGATTCGACCCATCTCGTCTCGGGCGATAGCGTTAAGGCGACGGCGCAGGCCAAGCGCGCCGACGGTTCGACCACCAACGGCATCGACGTTACCGGCCAGGCGACTGTTGCCTGGTATGCGGCGGACGATGCGAAGGCTCCCGCGGCCGACTGGACGCTTCTGTCCGATATGTCGGGCGCCACGGCAACGGTTTCGGCTTCTGCCGCGGGCAAGTATCTGAAGGCTGTCGCCAAGAGCGGCAGCTCGACGGTCGAGCTTGTCTCTGCCAATCCCGTGATCGCCGCAGGCTCTCTTGAGGCCGCAGTCCAAAAGCTCAACGATGCCAATAAACAGATTGCCGTTGATTACAGCGCTAAGGGCGGCAACGTCAATGACGCGCTGAAGGCGCAGCTTGCCGATCTGGGATTTACCGATATTGACGTCGCGGTCTCCGAGGGCGGCGTTGCCTTTAATGCAGAGGATGCCAAGGCCACGGTCGGCATCTCCGACGCTCAGGATAAGACCAACGGCGATGTGACGTTCTTCTACATCGACCCCAACGACTACACCGGTTACAACATCGACGGTCTGCGTAGCGCCGAGGTCGTGTTTGAGCTGTCGCGTGGCGACGAAACCGAATACTATCAGCCCAGCAAGACAGTGCAGGTTGCTTGGGACGAAGCCCGCGTTCAGCAGATGCTCGACGATGCCGCCGAGCAAATTGCCATAGGCTACGCTTCGGGCGATTCGGCCGAGTCCGTCACGTCGAATCTCACGCTTCCGTACCGCGCAGGCTCCAAGAGCAAGTTCGAGGTTGAATGGAAGAGCTCCGACGGCGATGTCATTTGGCCGTCCGGTTATGGCTGGGATGACTACACCGGCAAGGTGACGCGCGTCTCGAGCGATCGCGCCGTTACTCTGACCGCGACGGTCTCGTTTGTAAGCGGTGGCCCGTCTGACGTTAAGGGCGCGCACGACTTCACGGTGACCGTCAAGGGCGATCCCGAGAAGGTCGCCGCCGACAAGAAGGCACTGCAGGAAAAGGTCGATGCGGCCTTTACCTACGACAACATTAAATACTCCGGCACCGAAACGGTTGCCAACAAGGATGGCCTGACCGCCGATCTGCAGATGCCACGCACGAGCACGCTCAATATCGACGGCAAGTACTACAAGGTCGAGTACTCCGCCAGCACCGACGACATCACGTTCAACGGTTACAAGGGCACGGTCTACCAGCCGCTGCCCGGAGCCAAGGCTGCAAACACCAAGATCACCCTCACGGTGACCGACAAGTCGAACGCCGAGGTCACGGCTAGCAAGACCCTCGACTTTGCGATTACCCCGCAGGACCAGGACGAGCTCGATGCCGAGCTGTCCCTTATGGAGCAAGCCAAGGCTGGCTACGCCACTGCCATTCTGAATGGCCAGGAAGCCAATGCCGTTTCGGCCGACATGCACGCGTTCCAGAAAGCGTATCTGGATGCTGACGGCAACCTTGCCTGGAGCTACAACAAGGCAACGACCGATTCGACGTCCCTCGGCATTGTTCCGGTTGACCTGCCTGGTTATGACGCGATGTCCGGACAGGACTGGCGTCTGTTTAAGTCGAGCAACAGCTCTATTGTCTCTGCTGAGAACCTCAAGGTCACGCAGCCGCAGTACAACACGAAGGTTGTCGTTTCCTCGCGCCTGACGAGCGAGAAGTACGCTCGCTATGCTGAGCGCTATCCCGACAATGCCGCGTATGCCAAGCTTGCCAACCAGGACGTATCGGCAAAGATCACGGTTCTGGGCACGAGCGGTCAAAACGATCCCGAGGTTACGGCGACGTGCACAGTTATCGGCGTCGATTCCAAGGGCAAGCAGCAGACGTGGGCTGCCGCTTCGCAGTACACGCTTAAGAACGGCTCGACTGCCGCCGATCTTTCCGAGGAGCTCTTTAAGCAGGCCGGCCTCAAGGCCGACTATGACCCCAACGGCTCTTGGGGTTGGGTGCTCAATTCCATTACGTCGCCTTTCGAGCCGGATCGTACTCTTGCATACGATCATGCTACGGGCGCCTATTGGCAGCTGTTCATCAACGGCGTCGCTGCATCGGTGGGCGCTGGCAGCTACTCCCTCGAGGCGGGCGACTCTGTCGTCTGGTGCTACTCGAAGTACGGCGACGCTGCACCCACCGACCGGCTTTCGGTAAGCTGCACCGTTGTCGGTCAGGACGCTTCGGGTGCTCAGCAGACGTGGGCGCAGCCAACGACTGCACTGGTGGAAGAGGGCGCAACTGCCGCCGATCTTTCCGAGCAGGTCTTTAAGCAGGCCGGTATTGGCGCCGACACGGGCAAGGGCTCGTACGGTTGGTTCCTCAATTCTCTGACGTCACCGTTCAATAAGAACGTGACGCTTTCGACCGAGCAGGTTAACGAGAGTACCTGGAAATACTGGCAGTTCTTTGTCAACGGCAAGAAGGCCAATGTCGGCGCAGGCAACTACACGCTCAAGGCCGGCGATGAGATTACCTGGGTCTATGGTTCCGATGGCACCATGCCCGGTCAAGTTTCTGTCTCGATGGAGATCATCGGCAAGAAGGGCGATAAGGCACAGCGCTGGACCGATCCTTCGACGCAGGTGTTTGTTGAGGGCACGACGATCAAGGACGCCACTGCCGCCTATTTTGATGCCCTTGGCATCGAATCTGAGATGTACGACCAGCAGGGCTATTGGGGTGTCCATAGCCTCGTCTCTCCGGTTGATCGTACCAAGCTGTCTGGTGCCTGGTCGTTCTTCGTCAACGGTGTTCCTGCTAATCAGCTTGACAATGACTACGTTGTCAAATCGGGCGACACGATCGTCTGGGCTTATGCTGCTGGCGATACGGTTCCCAATCCCGACGAGGTCGTAGTCAATCCGAGCGCCCCGCGTCCGTCCGGTTGGAAGTCCGATTGGGATGGCAAGTCCAATGCGGCGGTCGAGAACGTTTCGACGCCTACGGGTGCGCTAGCGAGCTCTTGGACGTTCGATTGGAAGGCGTATTCTGGTTCGTCGTATCCCAACGCGAGTGAACCTATCGTCGTGAACGGCAACGTATACCTCGCCGTCAACAAGCGTCTGCTAAAGATTGACGCCGAGTCGGGCGAGGTCCTTGCCGAGTCGAATCTTAAGGCTGCGGTCGGTTACACCTCGCGCCCGATTTATGCGAACGGTTTGGTTATCGTTCCGCTTGACGGCGGTGCGGTCCAGGCCCTGACGGCTGACGCGCTCACAACGGTTTGGGTCACTGACTCCGTGAACGAGACTGCTCAGTCGAATTCTCAGCTGACGGTTGATGGCAATTACCTCTATGTCGGCACCGTTGATGTCGACTATGGAAAGGGTACGTACAATAACGGTCATCTGACGCGTATTAATATCCTGACCGGCGCTGTTTCTTGGCAGCATGTCAATGCCGACGAGGGTTATTACTGGACAGGCGCTACAGTGGGTGATGACTTTGTCCTGGTTCCCACCAGTGCCGGTACCGTCGAGATGCTCAGCAAGTCTTCGGGCGATGTGCTCGGCAGCGTTTCGGTTGGAGCGATTGTCAACTCCACCTGCGTGCTTTCGGATGATGGCAGCCATGCCTATCTGATTTCGCGCGACGGCAAGCTGCACGTGTTGGCGATTTCTGATGGCGACTCACGCGATGCGGATGCCGCTTCGCGTATTACCGAGGAGCGCGTAGTTGACCTTGGCCTTACCGGCTGCGCGTGTGTGCCTACGATGTATGATGGCAAGCTGATTGTTGGCGGCGAGGTTGCTGGCGGCTCTGCGCTGGCGATTATTGATCCGGCCAAAAACTTTGCCAGGACGCTGGTTTCGTCTGCTGATGGCACTGCGCTTCCTGCTGGTGGCATCAAGGGCGCTCCGCTGGTGAGTGTCCAGGGCGATGAGGCCTACGTGTATTTCACCGTCAACTATGGTGAGACCACCGCCCAAGGCAATTACATCTCGGGCGGTGGCGTATATCGTTACAAGGTGGGTGACACCGAGGCTTCTGGTGTGTTTAGCGCAACGGGCCACAACAACTACTGTGACTCGCCAATCGCTTGTGATGCCCAGGGCAACTTGTACTACATCAACGACTCTGGCGCGCTGTTCAAGCTGAATGCTGGCGTTAAGGTTTCGTTCAATGCCGGCGAGGGGTCCAAGGTCGATTTTCAGACTACGGCTGCCAACGGCTCTGTCGCCAAGCCTGCCGATCCGACGCGCGAAGGCTACACCTTCGCTGGTTGGTATACTGACGAGGCTTGTACGGAGGCGTATGACTTTAGCATTGCGGTGGCGGCTGATATGACGCTGTATGCCAAGTGGATCAAGAACGCCGTTGCCCCTGACGGTAACGGTGGGTCTGGCTCCAAAGGCGGCTCGGGTAACGGTACAAACGGCCAGCAGGCTGGCGGTGCTGTTGCTCCGGGTCAGAAGCCGGTGTCTACCACGACTACGACCGAGACCAAGGACGATAAGGATTCCAAGAAGAATTCCGATAAGTCCGACAAGAAGGACAAGAAGTCCGACACGGGCTCGTCAGCATCGACCACTGCCAAGAAGTCCGCTGAGGCTCCTGTGCAGCAGTCTGGCTTCAATCCGCTTGCCATCGCTGGTGTGGCGGCCGGCGTGATCGGTCTTGCCGTCATCGGCGTGTTCGTATTCACCAAGCGTCGGTAGGTGAGGGCCGTGTCCAATAAACCTCAGGACGCCGACTCCAAGCAGCCCGACTCGTCGTTCATTCAACTCGACGATGCAAAGCAAAAGGGCGCCGCTTCGGCGGCGTCCGCCCCTCGGCGCAAGGTGCTTGTTGGTGCCTTGACGGCCGCCTGCGTCGTCTTGATCGTTGTGTCGCTGGGTTTTGTCTATCCCTCTGCCGGCAGTGCATGGTCCATCGATTGGATCGCGCGGGCTGTGACAGGGGAGAGCGTCGTTGCCAAGGATGCGTCGGTTTCCGGCTCGACTACCGCTTCGGGCAAGACTGCGCCCAAGGACTCCAAATCTTCGGACAATGCGAAGGACGGGTCGAAGGATTCGGATGAATCTGATTCCAAGGACAAGTCTGAATCTTCGGACAAGAAGTCTGACAAGGACTCGAAAGAGAAGAAGTCCGAAGGCAAGGGTGGCAAGAAGTCCAGCAACACGTCTGCCGGACAGGGCTCCGAATCCGCCGGTGGATTGAGCTCTTCTTCGGGCAGCGGATCGGCGTCCGGCGGTGGATTTGCATCCAACAGTGGCAGCGCCTCTGCTGGCAATCAGGACGGCTCGCAGCAGCCTGGCTACGTCACGGTAACGGTCTCGGTCACATCGAGTGCCGTGGGCAATCCTGTGTCTTCTAGTGGCACCTTCACCTTTAACGAGGGCGCTACGGTCTACGATGCCCTGTGTGCGCTAGGCCTTTCCGTCAATGCGTACGGCACGTCGTACGGAACGTATGTCGCCGCTATCGGCGGCCTGGCCGAGAAGGAGCACGGCGCCAAGAGTGGCTGGATGTACTCCGTTAACGGCACAGCGCCCATGACGGCCTGCAGTAACTACGTTCTCTCCAATGGCGATAACGTCGTTTGGTATTACGTAACGGGTTAGAGGTCTCGACATAGCGCGCCAAACGGGCGGTTCGGACAAACATCCGAGCCGCCCGTTTTTCATGCGAATGGGACTGGGTCGCCGGGTCTCTCTGCAAACAAAAAAGCCGGTTGGAACGTGAATTCCAACCGGCTGCGAAGCGAGATTATGTCGGGCCGTCTACGACTGCGCGCCCTCGAGGAAAAAGCGACGGCTAAAGTAGTTGTACCAGGTGACCAGGAACGTGGCGATGGCCTTCATGGCCTGGTAGCCGATGCTCAAAAACGTGACGCCCACAAACATGTACAGGTCGTTGAGGCCCAAACCAATCACCGACAGGATGGTGAAGATCGTGAACTCGCGCTTGCGGCTCATGCCCTCGCGATGGTCGAACACGTACTTCATGCTGAGCCAGTAGTTGACCACGACGGACGTGATAAACGAGATCGTGGTGCTCATCAAAAAGTCGAGGTGGAACAGCTCGACGAGTGCAATGAGCATGCCCCAGTCGATGCCAAAGGAGATAAGACCCACGACAGCGAACTTGAGGAATTGCTTAGTATGAGGTTGTGCCAGTGCCTTGCGCACGTAATCACATCCAATGCGTTGACGAATCGAGCAGAGGATACTTTAGAGCTTTTGCAAGGGAAACGTAAGGGCTTTGCCAAGAACTATACGAACTCGTCAAATTTGCAAGAGACAATCCGCAAACGTCGCAAATCCTTCCGTAAACGAGCAAGGCCCACGAACAACGTAGCGTTCGACGCGCGCCGTCCGTGGGCCCCGTAGTGCAAGGAGGAGGTCGAGCTACTTGGTCTCGTCGCCCTCCAGGAAGATCTTTCGGGTCACAAAGTTGTAGACCATAACAAGCGCGGTGGCGCAAATCTTGGCGATATTGGCCTCGAGCCCCAGGCCGGCGTTGAGCGCCAGCACGATACCGTCGTTGAGCGCCAGGCCGATCACAGACAGCACGACAAAGATAATGAACTCGCGGCGGCGGCTCATGCCCTCCTTGTGCGCAAACACGTACTTCATGCTCGCGACGTAGTTAAAGATGAGCGAGACGATAAAGCCGCTGGTATTGGCGATCAGGATGTTAAGGCCCAGACCGTAGTGGAGCAGATTCATGATGCCAAAGTCGATGAACGTGGCGACGACGCCGACGACGCCAAACTTCATGATCTGCGCAAGGAGCTTTTGCATGGTACCTGCCTTAGGGTGGCGCCGGAGCGCCGCGGGGATGACGAACTCAGCAAGTTTAGCCAATCCCCGCAGGCGGGGCTAGGCGCGCTTCTCGATAGCACCGTTTCTATATGCATCGAGCAGTTGGCGTAGGTCCTGGATCTGGCTGCGGATCTTAGCACCGGTATCGGTGTCGCTCACCATGCGGCGACGGTCGGCCTGGTCAAAACGGTTGGTCTCGCTCTCGATGTCCACGTTGCGCGTGAGCGCTTCGGCAACCGTTGTAAAGGCCCGGTGCGACTTGAGGCGGCAGCCACGTGAGCTCGAGATAAGCGTGTAGCCGGCGATACCCGTTTTGGGATGATAGGCGCGACAGAAACCGCCATCGATGACCAGCAGCTTGCCCTCGGCGCGGATGGGCTGCTCGCCCTTGGTGGTCTTGACGGGCGTATGGCCATTGATGATGTGGCCGGTCGGCGAACATGCCATGGGGGCAACGCCGAACTCGCGCATGATGTCGTCGCAGACCGAGGGCGACTTGGTTAGCGTAAAGTACGGGTCCATCGGCTCGACCCAGGTGCTCTTATCGGCGATATAGGCGCGCTCAAAGGTACGCACCAGGCGCCCGCTGGCGGGTGAGTTAAAGCCGATCCACAGGTACCACATCCAGTCGAGGGCGTCGCCGTCGCCCACGCGCCAGGCTCGGCGGGCGATATGGTCGCAAAAATCGAGATAATCGCGGCCTGCGTGCCAGGTGCCCAGGCAGTTCATGCTGCTAAAGGTACCATCCTCGTTGAGCGGCACGCAGCCATGGAACAGCAGATTGCCGTTGGTGACCTTGTACATCGAGCCGTGGGTGTAGAGGAAATCGATATGGCGATGCAGGTGATCGGCGGTGACAAACTCGGACACGAGCTTGTCGATGATGTGTTGCTCCTGGGGCGTGAGCGTGTAGGGGTCCGTCGGGTCGACGGTGGGGAAGTCATTGGTCGTGAGCGGCCATACGCTGCCGTCGGCGAGCGTGACTGTGCCGGTGTCGTGGTCGATCTTGTCGAGCAACAGGCGGTCGGTCATGTCGAACTCGGGGTGGCGCTGGATAATCTGGCCCTCGAGCTTAAAGAGCAGCACGTTGATGGCCTTGATCAGCGGGGTGATGGACTCACCGGCGGTGTAGGTGGCATCGGCAAAGGCGACGAGCTCGCGCAGCGAGATGCCGTAGTCGTTCTCGAGGATCTCGTAGTTGTCATAGCGCAGGTTGTTGCGCAGCACCGTGGCGATGCAGGCGGGCTCGCCGGCAGCGGCGCCCATCCACAGCAGGTCGTGGTTGCCCCACTGGATGTCGAGCGAATGATAGGTGAGCAGGCGGTCCATAATTTTGGCCGCGCCGCCGCCACGGTCGAAGATATCGCCCACCAGGTGCAGGTGGTCGACGGCCAGGCGCTTGATGAGCGAGGCGAGCGACTCGATAAAGTCGTCGGCGCTTGCGGTCTCTAGGATGGACTCCACGATGCGCTCGTGATAACGCACACGATAGTTGTTCTCGTCCGGATGCGTGTGCAGCAGCTCGTCGATGATGTAGGCGTAATCGCGCGGGATGGCCTTACGCACCTTGGAGCGCGTATAGCGGCTCGAAAGCGAGCGGGCAACTATGATGAGCTGGTCGAGCATTGTCTTGTACCAGGTGGGGGAGTCCTCGCGCCGGCTGCGGACCAGCTCGATCTTCTCGCGCGGGTAGTAGATGAGCGTGCACAGCTCGCCCTTTTCGTCAAAGGAGAGCGTGTCGCCAAAGATCTCGTCGACATGTTCGCGCACGACACCCGAGCAGTTGTTGAGGATGTGCATAAAGGCTTCGTACTCGCCGTGCACGTCGCTCATAAAATGCTCGGTGCCTTTGGGCAGGTTGAGAATGGCCGAGAGATTGATAATCTCGGTAAACGCGGATTGCTCGGTAGGAAATTGTCTCGACAGCAGACGCAGATACTTAAAGTCTTGCGGGTTGCGATCGAATGCGACCATGAAACACCTTCCGATATGGTTGGTAAAACTGATAAATAGCGTCAAACGTTTATCAGTATGCGCCGGCTTTGTTTCGATTTTGCGCCGGCGGCTGAATTGTCGGCTGAACGGTTTGGTAAATCGATTTAGTTGAGGTTGATGTGTCGGTTGGGTGGAGACGAAGGGAGTGATTTTGCCCATATGGGCCCATAGCGGGGATGGGGATGTTCATGATAAAGATATTCAATGCAAATGGTTCGAATTGGTAAATAGTGGACGTTTGTATCGTATTTAGGCTTGCTGTGCGATAATTTGCGCAGCAATACTTAAGGAGCCTCATATGAGTGATTTTGTCCTGACCTGTGAATCCGCCGCCGACCGAACCCGTGAGTTCTTTGCGTCGCGCAATATCCCTGTCGTGTGTTTTCATTACGAGATCGACGATGTTGTCTATACGGACGATCTGTATCAGTCGATTACGCCGGACGAGTTTTTTGCCCAGATTGCCGCGGGCGCCATGCCCAAGACGTCTCAGGTGAGCGTGGGTGAGTACGAGGAGTTTTGGGAGCCGTTTGTTGCCGAGGGTAAAGACGTGCTGCACCTGACGTTGTCGTCGGGTATTTCGGGCACGTATGGATCGGCCTGCGTTGCGGCGCAGATGCTCGCTGATCGCCATCCCCAGGGCGGCAAGGTGCGCGTCATCGATTCGCTGGGGGCGTCTTCGGGCTTTGGCCTGTTGGTGGAGTATGCCGCCGACGTGCGAGATAGCGGCGTTTCGCTCGACGAGACGGCCGCGTGGATTGAGGAGCATAAACTCAACCTGCACCACTGGTTCTTCTCGACCGATCTGTCGAGCTACCTGCGCGGCGGTCGCATTTCGGCCGCGAGCGCGATTATCGGCACGGCGCTTAAGATTTGCCCACTTATGACGGTCGATTGCGAAGGTGGGCTGTCGCCACGTGAGAAGATTCGCACTAAGAAGCGCGCGATTTCCGAGATGGCTAAGACCATGATGAAACACGTGCAGGACGGTGTGGATTATTCGGGTAAGTGCATCTTGTCCCATTCGGCGTGCCGCGAGGATGCCGAGGCCGTTGCGGCGCTGATTGAGGAACAGATTCCGCAGCTCAAAGGCAAGATTGAAATCAACAATATCGGTGCTCTGATCGGTTCGCACACCGGACCAGGTACGGTGGCGCTCTTCTTTATGGGCGACAAGCGCGTGGATTAACTTGGCCCATCACGTCGCTGCATGATTGCTCAAACGAAAACGGCCCGCCTCACGTTTGTGGGGCGGGCCTTGCTGTTGCGGTTAGCGTTTCTTTCCGCGGAAGAAGAAGCCATGCAGTGACGGCTTGAGTCCACGGTTGGCGCGATGCTCCTCGACGCGCTCGTGGATCGAAGCGACGCGCTCGATGACTTCGTCGGGAATCGGCACGTCGGGATTCATGTTCTCGACCTGGCTGACCTCGGCGGCGGCGACTTGGTCGATAATGGGCACATCGTCGCGCGAGATGACGGGCGTGGCGTCTTCTTTCATCTTGCGGTAGCGCTGCATCATGTCGGTCTGCAACTGCTGGGCCGAAGGCGGTGTCCAAATGATGGCGTTGGCGCCGGCGGCGATGGTCTCGCGGATGCTCTCGGGTGTTTTGCCGCCCGGTGCGATGAGCGGCAGGTTGGGATAGTGCTCGCGCAGCTCGCGCAGAACCTGCGGCGTGTTCTTGCCGGCGGCGATGTTGAGGATCTTGGCTCCGGCGCGCACTTTGGCATGCGCATCATCGTCGCAGCGTACGACCGTGGCGATGACGGGGATGTCAGCGATGTTGGTGATGTGCTCGACCATCTCGGCAGTGGCGGGGGAGTTGACCACGCAGCCCGCCGCGCCCTGCATCTCGGAGACGGCTGCCATCTGTACGGAGCGCTTGCCGGTCGTAGTTCCGCCGCCCACGCCTACAAAGACCGGGCACTCGGCAACGGTCAGCAGCGCCTGCGTAATGGCCGGCTGCGGCGTGAAGGGGTAAACGGCAAAGACGGCATCGGCGTTGGAGTTGCGGATGACCGCGACGTCGGTGGTGTAGATAAGTGATTTGATGCGACGACCGAAGAGCGTAAAGCCGCTGGCCTCCTCGATCTCGTCGGGCATGCGGAGGGCCGCCTTGCGCAGGCGTCCGTCGATGGGCAGCGGCTCCATGGGGAGCAGTCCGTTGGGGGTCACGGCTACCTGGGGCTCGGTGAACTCGTCTGCGAGCTCGACCTCGGAAAAATCGACCGAGGCGACGATGTCCTCGTGAACCTCGGCGGGAACATCGATGGGGGTCTGGTCGTTAGTCGCGGCAGGCGCGTCGAAGGAGCTGGTGCCGACAAAGGCGTCGACGCGCTCGTTCAAATCGTTGAGAGTATCCATGGGGGCTCGATTCTATGCGATGGTGGCCGGCGGGGTGCCGACAGCGTTGTGCTTGCTAAATCGTTTGACGAGTTGATTTTTCCCCGCCGCGCCATCCGTTAGACCGAAGGACCGGCGAACGTGAAGGAGCTGTGGTGGCGGGTATTGAGGTGCTATCTTGAATGTCCCGTTTAAAAGAGAGGTGACGCGGTATGGATTTCACAGCAATGTTGGGCTCGATTGGCCTATGTGTGGGCGCAATCGTTGCCGCCGCGATCATCTACTTGGTGGTCACGGCCATTAAGGGCAAAAGAGCCGAGCGCAAGGAACGCGAGGCACTTAAGCAGCACCGTGACCAGCAGGACAAGCGCGCACGGAGATAGTTTGTTGAGTTTTGAATCCGTGCGCTAGCTGCGTTTTCGGATCAGGGCGATGTAGAAGCCCTCAAAGTCGCGGCTAGGCGGAATGGTCAGCGTACCGGGCATACCGTTGACGACGGCCGAGACATGGCCGGCAGCGATGGCCTCGGTGAGGGCGTTGCCCTCGACGCGTGGCTCTTCGCCAGCTTCCTGGGCGCGGCGCGTTTCACTTTCGCTCGGCGTGCCGTCGAGGGGGATGAGCTCGCAGTCCATATGCTTGTCGAGGGCCTCTTGCAGGGCGTCCTCGTTTTCCTGCGGCATAATCGAACAAGTGGAATAGACGAGCGTGCCGCCCGGCTTGAGGGCGCCCATGGCGCGGTCCAGAAGTGCGCGCTGCGAGCGGGCGCACTTGTCAAGCAGCTGCTCGGTCAGGCCGCGCAGGCTCTTTTCGTTGCCGCTGATGACGGTGCCCGTGCCGGTGCAGGGGGCGTCGAGCAGGATACGGTCAAAGCGGAAGAATTCGTCGAGCTCGCGTGCGTCGATACGCATGACGGGCACGTTTTTGGCGCCCTGGCGATGGAGGTTTGATTCGAGCTTTTCGGCGCGGGGAATGCTCATCTCGCAGGCCGTGAGGTGCGCCTGTCCCTGCGTGAGGGCGGCAATCTGCGTCGTCTTGCCGCCAGGGGCTGCGCACATGTCCAGGATGTCCTCGCCGGCTTGAGCGCCCAGGACCAACGGCGGCATCATGGACGACAGGCTTTGCAAGTAGATTTTGCCGTCACGGTAGATGTCGAGGTCCCATAGGTCGGAAACCTGGGCCTCGGGCAGGATGAAGGCATCCCGGTACCAGGTAACGGTTTGGTGTGCGATGCCGGCCTCGTCGAGTGCGGCAGCGATGTCTTCGGCGGTCGCCTTGAGCGTGTTGGCGCGCAGTGTGACTGGGCGCGTGGCCGCAGCGCCAAAGCCTTCGATCATGAGCTCGGCATCGGCGGGTGCATAGGCGCCGGCGACCGTGTCGACCATAAAGCGCGGCAGGTCGGTGGCGCAGGGAAGGGCGGCAAGCTGGTCGGAAAGCTCGGTAGCAGCAAACTGCCTGAGCTTGAGCTCGGCTTTGACCTGCTTTTTCTGCTTACGACGACGCGGCTTGGACATCCGTCTTTCCTTCCCATTCCATTAAAAGTAGTCAATTTGGGACGGGGCTATTTTAGCTACCCGTCCGTTTCGGCAGGCGTTGCAGTTAAATTTGGGACGGGGTAGCTAAAATAGCCCCGTCCCAAATTGACTACTCTGCCTTGGCGTTGGCCTAGTACTGGCTCTCGTGCTTGCTGAAGAAGTCGAAGCGCGGGGGCAGCGGCTTCACGCGGTGCTCGCCGGGCTTCTCGCCCAGGCTCTCCACGAACTCGTCCGTGGAGGCAAAGATGTTGTCCCAGCTAAAGAAGGCGACCGGATCGACGTCGAAGTACTCGCAGATGAGCTCGCAGCCGGTCGGCACAATACCGTGCATCAGGACGGTCGCTACGCGCAGCTCGGTAAAGGCGTCGACGAGGGCCTGCGTCATGGCGGCGTTGGCCGGCTCGCCCTCGAGCTTGTTGGCGGCCTTGGAGGCGTCGCTCCAGTGCTTGTTGGCGGCGCGCAGGTAGTCGTCGCACATGGCGAGCGCTCGGTGCGTCTCGAACTTGTACATGGCCTGCTCAAAGGCGAGGGCTGCCTGCTGGGCGGCTTCGACCACGGTGTCAGAAGCGGCACCGGCGGGGATGCAACCGTTGCGATAGGGGCTCTCGTCGCCCTCCTTGATGGCGACGCCGTAGAAGCAGCTGCGGGCCAGGCGGTTGAAGACGCCGGTCAAAAGGGCGCTCTCCTTAAGGGCCGGATCGATGACGCGCTTGTCGTCGCAGGCGCGTACCTCGTTGCCGTCCTTGTCCTTGCCGGTCACGCGCGTGTCGTATGCCTTGGGGCTAAAGCTCACCGGCTTTTCGGACAGGCCGAGCGACAGCCAGTGCGCGCGCATCTGCTCGCAGGTGTAGTGGTTGAGCAGGTCGTCTGCCGGCGGGGGAGGCGTCTGCGAGGACGAGCTGGCTTTTTTGCCCATGTAGAGCAGGTGATAGCAGGCGCTGACGGTGCTCTGCGTAAGGTCCCAACCCAGGGCCTCCCACATGGCGGTCTGAGCGATGCAGTAGAAATAGATGTTGTCCTGACCGATGAACTGGTAGATCTGAGCGTCGTCAGAGCACCACCAGTCGCGCCAGTCGAGCGAGCTGTGCTGGTAGGTGGGAGCGGGTACCTGCGTGGAATCGGCGGCGGGCTCGCCCATGAGGGCGGCATCCTGGGCGGCGACGCCCTCGGTCACGCCGGCGGCCTTGGCATCGCGTGCGAGCACGGTACGCGTATAGCTGATGGGCGCCCACAGGCTCTCGGGCCAGCACCAGCAGGTGACGTCGGAGACGCCATCGACCTCGGGCACCGGAACGCCCCAGTCGATGTTGCCGGTGATGCGGAAGGGCACGAGCGCCTTGCCGCTGCGGAAACGCACGCCGCCGTTGGCGAGCACCGCGTGGGCATCGTCGCGCTCCTTCCAGCTGGGGAAGGTGACGGTAAAGCTGCTCTTGTTGCCCTCGGGCTCCAGGACGGTGTGCTCGGGAAGCTGATCTTCGACGGCATCGAAGGCCTCGCGGAACTTGTTCTGGATGTAGAGCTGAGCCGGCAGCAGCCACTCCTCCATGGTCTTGGAGACCACGGAACGAACCTGCGGGTTCTGGGCGAGCTTGGCGGTATAGGTCTTCATAAAGTCGAGGTAGGCCGGCAGGTCGAAGTAGAGGTTGTCGACCGGGCGCAGCTCGGGCACCTCGCCGGTGAGCTGGCTCTTAGGCGCGATGAGCTCCTCGGGCTCAAACTGGTGACCCAGGTCACACTCGTCGGCGTAAGCCTTCTCGGACTTGCAACCTTGGATGGGGCAGCGGCCGATGACCTGGCGACCGTTGAGGAACGTGCCGGCCTTGGCATCGTAGAACTGCAGCGTGGAGCGCTTGGAGATGGTGCCCTGCTCGTGCAGACGTTCGATAATCTCGGCGGTCACCTCGTTGTGGATCTGGGCCGCCGGCTCAAGGCCCGAGCCGCCATAGATATCGCAGCTGATGTTGTAGTTGTTGAGGGTCGCGGCCTGGCGGGAGTGGTTGGACTCGACGTACTCGCTAATGGACTTGTCGTAGCCCTCGTTCTCCTTGAGCTTGCGGTAGCTCTCCATGATGGGCGATCCGTAGCAGTCGGTTCCCGAGGTGAAGATGACATTCTCGCGGCCCAGGCGGTCGCGCAGGAAGCGGGCGAAGAAGTCGGCCGGGACAAAGACGCCGCCGACGTGGCCAAAGTGAAGGCCCTTGTTGCCGTAGGGCTCGCCGGCGGTAACGATGGCGCGGCGAGGCCAGCTGGGACGGTCGTTCATGGAGTATTTGGATGCCATGGGACTCCTTCGCATATAGTAAGGGCGCGGCCGGGCGCAAGGCCTGGCGACGCGGTGGTCAATTCGTGCATATCGTTCGACATTATCGCACATGCGGACGGGTACGTGGCAGGGGCGCTATCCTAAGATGCTATGAATGAGATTTCCAACATACATGCGTTTGAGGACGAGGATTTTCTGCACGCCTGCTTTGTGTGGGGGATGGCCGTGCTCGGCGCATTTGCCGTGTGCCTGGTGCCGGTGTTTATGCTGCTGGGTGGGCCCGCGGACTTGGATGCGGCTGACGCGGGCGGTTGGACGGCCGTTTTGGGCTGGATAGTCGGTTTGACTGCGGTTTCGGCGGCGTCATTTGCCGTGCACGAGCTGGTGCATGCGGTGTTCTTTAAGCTGTTTGCGCCCGCCGGTGCTCGGGTGACCTTTGGGGCAAATCTCGAAACCTGCATGATTTACGCCTGCGCCGAGGGCGTGGTGTATTCGCGCCGGCGGTACGTGGTGGTTTGCCTGGCGCCGACGGTTGTTGTGACGGCGGCGTTTACCCTAGGGTTTGCGCTCTCGGGCTATCCGCTGCTGTGCTACCTGGCGGCTGGTCTGCATTTGTCGGGCTGTGTGGGCGATTGGTATTACGTGCGAACCATTCTGCGCGACCGTCGCATTGTCGCCTGCGAGGACACGTCCTTTGGCGTGCGCTTTTTCGCAAGGTAGTCTTTTTTTGGGATGATTTTTCTGGGATGGGGATTAAAAAATCATTGTGGGAGAGGAGATGTTGATGAAGCCGTTGCTGCTGCATGCTTGCTGTGCGCCGTGCTCGCTTGAGCCGGTCCGCCTGCTGCGCGAGGAAGGGTTTGAGCCCACGATTTGCTGGACCAACCCCAATATTCAGCCGCGCGATGAATGGCGGCGCCGCCTGGACGAGCTGCGCCGGTGGTGTGCCGACGGCGACATTGAGCTCATCGAGGCGGGGGAGGACCGCGATCGCTGGGAGGCCGGTGTGGCCCCGCTGGGCGCCGATCGACCCCGCCGCTGTCGTGCGTGCTATGCCCTGCGTCTGGCCGAGGCATGCCGTGTGGCCCAGGAGCGCGGGTTCGAATATGTGGGCACGACGCTCGCCGTCTCGCCGTATCAGCTGTTCGATACCTGTAATGACGTGTTGGAGCGTCTGGCTGCCGCCCGCGGCCTCACTCCGGTCATTCGCGATTTTCGCCCGTATTACCCCGAAGCGACACGCCGTTCGCGCGAGCTGGGCATGTATCGGCAGAACTACTGTGGTTGCCGCTTCTCTGCTGTCGAGGCGGCCATGGACCGCGCTCGCATCCGCGACGAGCGCAAAGCCGCCAAAAAGTAGTTCTTTTGGGCTGGCGGCCTGCTAGGATGTAGAGCGGACTTTATCTATATAAGGAGTATCCGACGTGTCTATGCGTACCGATGATTTTGACTACAACCTTCCTGAGGAACTGATCGCCCAGGCTCCTGCCGATCCGCGCGACTCCTGCCGCCTGCTGGTGGTGGATCGCAAGGGCTCCGAGGCGGGAACGCCGCTGGAGCACGGCGGTACCGTTGAGCACCGCATCTTCCGCGACATCATCGACTATATCGAGCCGGGCGATGTGCTCGTCATCAACAAGACGCGCGTGATGCCGGCCCGCCTGATTGGTCGCAAAGCCGGCTCGGGTGGCGTGGTCGAGACGCTGCTGCTCAAGCGCCGCGAGGATGTTGACCCGCTGGGCCATGTTTGGGAGTGTCTGGTCAAGCCGGGCAAGCGTCTGAAGCCCGGTGCTCAGATTGAGTATCGCGCCGGTGGCGCCCATGCGCCCGAGGGCGCGCCCGTGGTGCTGACGGCCGAGGTCATCGACTTTGTCACCGATAGCCGTGGCGGCCGTCTGGTGCGCTTTGAGCCGGCCGGTTGCAATGCTGCCGGCGAGCCGCGCACGCTCGACGAGGCCATCCACGCCGCCGGTCACGTGCCGCTGCCGCCCTACATTACCGATTACGAGGGCGACCCCGAGAAGTACCAGACCGTTTACGCCATGAAGGAGGAGCACTCGGCTGCCGCTCCTACGGCGGGCCTGCACTTTACTCCCGAGCTCATGGCCGCTATCGAGGCCAAGGGTGCGAAGTTTGCCGCTGTCGAGCTCGAGGTCGGCATCGATACCTTCCGTCTGGTGGAGGAGGACGACCCTACGCAGCACGTCATGCACACCGAGCGCTACCACGTATCGCAGGAGGTGGTCGACGCCGTGCATAAGGCTAAGGCCGAGGGGCATCGCGTGATCGCCGTCGGTACCACGGCGGTGCGCTCGCTCGAGAGCGCGTTTGACGCGGACGCGCCGGTGTCCGATCCGGCTGTGACGGCGCGCTATTTTGAGGGCCGCGAGGACGGGGCCGATACGCTCGGCCGCGGCGACATCGTGGTACGCGAGAACGCTACGACGCAGCTCTACCTCATGCCCGGCTCGACCTATCACGTGGTCGACGCGCTGATCACGAACTTCCACGTGCCGCGCTCTACGCTCATGATGCTCGTGAGCGCGCTTGCCTCCCGCGACCAGATCATGGATGCCTACGCCGCCGCCATCGAGGAGCGCTACCGCTTCTTCAGCTTTGGCGACGCAATGCTCATTCAGTAGGTTACGGCGTTTTACAAACGCCGTAACCGGCCGACGCTGCAAACGCCCCTAAGCGGCAATCTGACGTTCAATCGTCGGGCATGACCAGAAGGTCAATGCCCTCCTCTTTCACGTCACCTTGCTCGCTTAGGGGCGTTTTCGCTGACTTCGCCAAAACATTGGCGTTGCCGTGGTTGTTGCTGTAGTCATTGGGGACGTTCTTGAATGACTAGTCGTTTAAGAACGTCCCCAATGACTACCTTGCACCAATCAAAAAGTTGCGGTGAGATAGTTCTTGAATTGGCCTTTTTCAGGGCTAGATAGGAACTATCTCACCGCAACTGCGTTGGGGCGTTTTTGGCAGCGGGTTTACTTGCTCGCGAACAGCCAGATCAGGATGATCACCAGAATCACGGCGATGATGCAGGCGATGGCTCCGGTGAATTTGACGCGTGAGTCGCGGGTTCGCTTGCGCACGTCGTCTTCGGTGGCCTCGAGTTGGGCAACTTCGCGCTCGGTCTCGGTATGCTCGGCCTTGTCGCGTGCCAAGGACCCGGCGAGCGATTCGGTGATCTCGGGATGGTCGTGCACCTCGGTCGCCTGCTCGATAATCGACTGCGCATGCGCTGCATCTGCCCGGGCGTTTGCGATGGCCTGCTCTTGCTCGCGGCGTGCCTTGTCCTGCGTGGCGATCTTTTCGCGCAGCTCGCGCTGGCGCGTCGCGGCGGCAGTTTTTGCGGACTGCAGCTCGTCGCGCGCGGCATCTGCCTCAGCCGTTACGGCCTGGTGCGCTCGTTTAGCGTCGGCGATGGGGGCCTGTGCCTGCTCGACGGCCTGCTCGGCGGCGGCAAGTGAATGCTCAAGATCGGCGGTCACACGCGGAATGTCTTCCTCGGCCTTGCGGAGGGCGTCGGCAGCGTCGGAGATTTGCATAGACAACTCGCTGGTGCGCACGGTGTAATTGGCGGGATTTGCCGAAGGGTTGCGCTGCAGCTCGGCATACTCGCGACGCAAAGTCTCGAGCTGTGCGCGCGTAGCATCGGCGGTTTGTCGTGCGGCGGCGACACCGGCATCGCGCTCAGCCTTCACTTTGTCGCGGATGCGCTTGGAATCTTCGAGTCGACGAACGAGGCGGTTGCCGGTCTCGCGCGAGCTCGCCTCGCGGGCTTCCACGGCGTCGAGTGCAGCCTTCAGGCGGAGCTCGGTCGCATCGTCCTCTGCCTTCATTTGCTCGAACTGCCCCTTGAGCTCAGTCGCTTTGGCGGCATGGGCGTCGCGGTCAATCTCGGCGGCCGCAGCGGTCTTTTGTGCCGTGGCGATTGCCTGGCGCTGGTCGGCGATGATCTGATCATAGCGGCCTGCGATGTCCTGGCGCGTCTCGAGCTCCTCTGCCTGGTCGGCGATGCGCTGCTCAAGCTCGGCTAAATGGGCGCGGGCATCGGCGAGTGCCTTCTTGGCGGCGTTCATCTCGCGCATGGCCGACGCGCCCTGGGCGATAAAAGTGCCCACGGCGTTAGCGGTGTTTGAGACGGCGCTCCCCAGGTCGCGGCTCGTGGCGGGGGCGTGCGAGGTGGTCGGGTGTACGGCCTCGGCGGCATTCGTATCGGCAGGCTGCGGCGCGGCGATATTGCCGGTGCCGCCTTCGATCACAGAAAAGCCCGCTGCGTGCGGGTCGACCGCGTCGGCGCCGATCGTGGGGTGCTCGAGTTGCAGGAACGAGGGCATGGTGCTGCCCTGGTCGGCAACCGGGGTCTCGCCGGGCACAAACGTCGAGGCAGCCTCGGCGGCTTCCTCTTCCTCGGCGTCAACGTCGGCATCGGCGACAGCATCCTTCATCGCTTTGACGGCATCCATCATGGAGTCCATGACGGCGTCGAGCTCTTCTTCCGAAGACACCTCGATGGGTCCTGTTGCTTGCGGAGCGTTCTCAGCCTTGGGCTCAGTATCGCTCGGGTCCGGCTGCTCCAGCTGCTCTTCTTTGTCTTGCTCTGCGGCGACATTTGCGTCTGCCGCCTCGTCCGTGGTGGCAGGAGCCTTTTCGACAGCGGCATCAATGCTGCCATCGCTGCTGGTGGAGGTATCGCAGTCGTCAATGGTGTCTGCTAAATCATCAATATGCTGTTGAGTCTGGGGGTCCAGCTCGTCTGTCATAGGCATGTGCTCCTCATCGTTGTTTGTCACCCTATGATAAAGTCTCGCGCCGACATCCCGCGCGCCGCAGCAAAGTTTCAAAACGTGTTCGATGACTCGTCGCGGTTAGCAAAAACTCGGCCACTTTATCCAGTTTGTACTTGACAATCCCTTCGCCGAAAAACGTTATGCCGTTCGCCTATCGAGGCCTTTTCTTTTCACTTGAAGAAGCTAAAGTTGCATCTCAGCTTTTGGCGCGTTTATTTTGGATGCGCGCAGTCGGCGGGCGTGCCCGTCGCGATTTTGAAAGGACTTCGTATGGGACTTTTCACTGGTAAGACCGTGATCGTCACCGGCGGCGGCAAGGCCACGCTTAAGGACGGCTCTGCTGGCTCCATCGGCTACGGCATCGATATCGCTTTTGCCAAGGAGGGCGCGAACCTCGTTATCACCGGTCGCAACGTCGCCAAGCTCGAGGCTGCCAAAGAGTCTCTTGAGGCCGAGTACGGCGTCAAGGTTCTGCCTGTTCAGGCCGATGTCTCGGCTGGTCAGGACAACGAAGCCGTCGTGCAGAACGTTATCGACAAGGCGATTGAGGAGTTCGGTCGCATCGACGCCGTCGTCAACAACGCTCAGGCCAGCGCCTCGGGTGTGACCATCGCCGACCACACTATGGACCAGTTTAACCTGGCCATTTACTCTGGCCTGTATGCCACCTACCTGTACATGCAGAAGGCCTATCCGCACCTGAAGGAGACCAAGGGCTCCGTGGTCAACTTTGCTTCGGGCGCCGGCCTGTTTGGCAACTATGGCCAGTGCAGCTATGCTGCCGCCAAGGAGGGCATCCGCGGTCTGACCCGCGTCGCCGCCAACGAGTGGGGCAAGGACGGCATCAACGTCAACATTGTGTGCCCGCTTGCCTGGACTGCTGCGCTCGAGAACTTCCAGGATGCCTATCCCGAGGCGTTTAAGGCCAACGTCCACATGCCGCCGGCAGGCCACTACGGCGACGTCGAGAAGGAGATCGGCCGCGTGGTCGTTCAGCTCTGCGGCCCCGACTTTAAGTACATGAACGGCGAGACCGTTACCCTCGAGGGTGGCATGGGCCAGCGGCCCTAACAGTTACGCGGTTCTACGAACCGCGTAACCAGTTGACGCTGCTAACCCGCCAGAGCGGCAATCTGCCTTTTAACTTCGGCGGCATGATCAAAAGATCAATGCCGCCTTGTTTCAAGGCACCTTGCTCGCTCTGGCAGGTTTTCGCTGTCGGTGCCATAACATCGGCGTTGCCTCGGCTGTTGGCACGTAGTCATTGGGGACGTTCTTAAATGACTAGTCGAAGGGGACACTCTTGCCGGCACTTGGGGACAGTCCCTGAGTGCCGGCAGATTGGGACACTCCTTTGCAAGATGGCGCTGAAGACTGTCCCCAACGGCTAGTCGTTTAAGAACGTCCCTAACGACTAGTCGTTTAATGCGCCAGTTTCTGTCGAGTCGGTGCTTCTTGCGGGTTGCCCGTATAATGGTTTGCGTATGAACCGCAACCAAGGAGTTCCAGTTTATGGACCAGAACCTTTTTAAATTCGACCTGATCGCCGAGGACCCGACGACGCATGCGCGTGCCGGCGTACTGCACACCCCGCACGGTGACATCGAGACGCCGATCTTTATGCCCGTGGGCACCAAGGCAAACGTCAAGGGCATCCCCACCGAGACCGTTAAGCAGCTCGGTGCGCAGATCGTGCTCGCCAACACCTACCACCTGTCCATGCGCCCCGGCGAGGACACCATCGCTGAACTGGGCGGACTGCACAAATTTATGAACTGGCACGGCCCCATCCTCACCGATTCGGGCGGTTTCCAGGTCTTCAGCCACAACGACGCCGTCAAGCTCACCGACGAGGGCGTGCGCTTTATCGTCAACGATTACGACGGCCGCCACGTGTTCTGGACGCCCGAGGACAACATGGAAATCGCCATGAAGCTCGGCTCCGACATCTGCATGCAGCTCGACCAGTGCCCGGGCTATCCCGCCACGCGCGCCTACGTTGAACGCGCCGTGGAGCTGTCGAGCATGTGGGCCGAGCGCTGCTACAAGGCCCACACCCGCGATGACCAGACGCTCTTTGGCATCGTCCAGGGTGGCATGCATCTGGACCTGCGCCTGCGCTCGCTGCGCCACCTGGAGGAGTGCGGCGACTTCCCCGGCTATGGCATCGGCGGCTACTCGGTGGGCGAGGACCACGAGACCATGTTCGAGACGCTGGCGCCGCTGGTTTCCGAGTACATGCCTAAGCACAAGCCGCGCTACCTCATGGGCGTCGGCAACCCTACCACGCTCGTGCGCGGCGTTGGCGTGGGCATCGACATGTTCGACTGCGTGCTGCCGACGCGCACCGGCCGCATGGGCACGGCGTTCTCCAGTGAAGGTCGCCTTAACTTCCGCAACGCGCGCTTTGCGCACGACGACGGCCCCATCGACCCCACCTGCACCTGCCCGGTGTGCACGGGCGGCTACAGCCGCGCGCTCATCCGCCACATGGTCACGCAGAAGGAGATGCTCGGCGGTATTTTGCTGTCGATGCACAACATCTACTACCTGCTCAACCTTATGCAGCGTGCCCGCCAGGCCATTATCGAGGGCCGCTACGGTGCGTTCGTGAGCGACTGGATGAACAGTCCTGCGGCGGTGGACTACTAAGGACGGTGCGGACGCTTGCGAGGCGAGAGCAACGGCAAAGGCCAAGCGGCGATCGGTCATCACGTTCGATAACACCGTCTGCGCGACCGCTGACCGATAGCTTGCAAGCACTTGATGCATCGTGGGTACCATACCGAATAGTTGATGTTCGGGCGGGTGTTTGGCGCATGGCGTCGACCCCGCCCGTTTTCTTTTTCTTGATAGGAGTACCCATGATTAAGAACGAGAATGTTGAGGGCGAGCCTGCCTACGACGAGACGTACCGCCGCGGTCCCGTGGTCATGCGCGGCCCCATGATTCCTAAAGACAACACCTATGCCAACCTGCTGGCGCCCGAGGAGTCGACCGACTGGCTGCATGCTGATCCGTGGCGCGTGCTGCGCATCCAGGCCGAGTTTGTCGACGGCTTTGGCGCGCTTGCCGAGCTCGGGCCTGCGGTGACCATCTTTGGCAGCGCCCGCACGCCCAAGACCGATCCGCTCTACAAGGCGGCACGTACGGTCGGCCGTAAAATCGCCCAGCGTGGCGTGGCGGTTATCACCGGTGGCGGCCCCGGCATCATGGAAGCGGCCAACAAGGGGGCGGCGAGCGTCAACGGCAAGTCAGTTGGTTTGGGCATTGAGCTGCCGCACGAGCAGGGGCTCAACAAATACGTGAACCTTGGTATGGACTTCCGTTACTTCTTTGTGCGGAAGACCATGTTCGTCAAATACAGCTCGGGTGCCATCGTGTTTCCCGGTGGTTTTGGCACGCTCGACGAGATGTTCGAGGTACTCACGCTGGTGCAGACGCACAAGGTCAAGCGCATGCCGCTTGTGCTGGTGGGTACCGAGTACTGGCAGGGCCTATTCGACTGGCTTAACGGTCCGGTGATGGACACCGGTATGATCAGCCCGCTCGATCCCGAGCTCGTACACATCACCGACGACCTCAACGAAGCTGTCGACATTGCCCTGAGCGGGCTGATGTAAGGCGAGCGTGCCTGTTGTTGTAGTAATGAGAACGGCAGACTGATGCTATTTAACATCAGTCTGCCATCAAAACGGGGTATACTGATGCAAAAGACGAGGGCGAGGAGGTCGCGTATGTCTACTGCAACGGTTAAGCCTACGACGGTTCGCATCGAAGAGGGGCTCAAGGAACAGGCGACTGAGTTCTTGGATACGGTTGGCCTGAGTCTCAATTCGTATCTCAACCTTGCTGTTCGACAGCTGGTAAATCAACGAAAGATTCCTTTTGAGATCGTAGGAAGGGCGGAGGTGCCCAACGAAGCGACGAGACGCGCCATGGTGATCGCCGAGGCGCATGAGTTGGGGATTTTGCCGGACGATAGCCCGTCATTCAATAACGCTGATGAGCTCATATCATTCCTCGATGAGGACTAGCGATGTTCGAGATTAAAGTCGAGGCTCAGTTTAAGGCGGATTACAAACGGACGATGCGCATCCATCCGCAGCTAAAAACCGAATTTAAGGCGGCAGTCGCAGAGCTTGCGGCTCACGGCTCGCTTCCCGCGGAATATGGCGCCCATGAGCTTTCAAACCCGGGCGGAAACTACAACGGCCACATCGATTTCCATCTATCTGATGGCTTGGTCGATGTGGTCGTTCTCTACTTGCCGCATAAGACTAATCCTGTGATCCGGCTGGTCAGAATGGGCTCGCATGAGGAGCTGTTCCAGGGTCCGCAGGGCTGATCGTCGATTTCTAAGTTGCGGTGGAATGGGGATTGATTGGCGGCTGATAAGCCAAAAACAGTCCCTATTCCACCGCAAGTGGTGGGGATGTCCTGCCTGTTGACGTGGCATCTGGCTTTCCCTTGTGGTTGATTTCGTCTAAGAGCTCCGCTGCGATCTCGCTGTTTTTGAACCTGATGCTGCAGTCTTCTTTCTTGGGGAAAGCTAGTAGCGGGATCGTTCCGTACCAGATAGTTTCTTCGTCAATTATCGCTGCACACAAACGTCCTTCTGCTCTAATGGCATGCTCGACGTTCATTTCTGCCAAAGTCTCGCTTGCATCTTCGCGCGGAGTCGAGGCAATGAAAAACTCAAGAGCAATCCCTCGGGCAGTGGCACCTTTGATTGCATCGCCGAGCTTTGCGAGGCAGGCGGCGGATGCGTAGGGCGCGGCAATGAAGATGCTCTTGGCGGCGCCAACGATGTCTTCAACCAGAGTCTCTACGGCATTAGCCGGTTCTATGAGAATGTTTTGATCGGACTGCTCGCTGCCTCCGGTCACGTAGACTTCGTACCCGAGCTTGGCGTAGGTCTTGAGTCTCTTCTGGTACATGCGGGCGAGCATGGGTATAGATAAATCAACGTAGTCGAATATCTCAACCCGTCGCTTGCCCTCGTGGCTTCTATGGAGCCTGCCCGCCTGCTGCGTGATGCTGCCGTCCCACGATATCGGCGTGGCAATGAGTAGAGTGTCAAGGTAGGACAGATCGAAGCCCTCGCCCAAAAGGCTTTCGGTGGCGACGATGATTCGATGTTCATGCTCGAAGCGGGGAAGACTGCTCAGTATCGTTTTTCTTTCTTTGGCGTCGATTTCCCCGGTCAGGAGAACGGGTTCGTGTCCTTGGTTTTTGAGCATCCCGAACAGCTCCTCGGCATGCTTTTTCCTTTTAGTCAGCACGAGCGGATGCCGGCCGTTTGACGCAGCTTCAATAGCGTCGTTGACAATCAATTCGTTTCTAGCTGCATGCGTGCACAGCAGGTCGAGAATCTGATTGAAGTTTGCACCTGGCTCGTAGGCGGGTAGTCGAATTCCAGTAAAACGAGGCCGTACGATGCGCTGGATGCCCTGCTGAATCGCTTGCGCTTTTGGATCGATAACATAACGGAGCGGGCCGCAGAGCATGGAGAGCGCCCGCGTAAGGCCGTCGGATCGTTCGGGCGTCGCAGAAAGGCCGTATACGTATTTGGCCGGGGCGGACTTGAGAATAAGCTCGAGCTGTGGTGCGGCGGCATGGTGGCATTCGTCGCAGATAATGAGGCCGTAATTACGAACAAGGCCCTTAACTATCGGCTCTCCGGTTTGGCGGTCTTTGCCAGATAACGACTGGAATGAAGCGATGTCGACGAGGCCGCTTACGGCCATTTTGCCTCCTCCTATTTGTCCGATGACCGGAGGCTGCCTTTTGCTGATTCGTCCTTTTGGGGTTCGGACGGGCTCCCTGTTGTCCGTAATGTCGATAAATCGCTCGAGCTGGGATTTCCATTGGGTTATGAGTGCGGTTTTGGGAACGATGACGAGCGTTGGAAGACCAATGGATGCAATAAGATAAGCTCCGATGACTGTTTTACCGAAGCCTGTCGGCGCGGACATGATTCCGTCTTCGTATATGAGCATCTGATCAGCGGCGATTTGCTGCTCAGGGCGAAGGACTCCTTTAAATGCCATAACAATCGGATTACCCGATTTGCGCTCGTCTGAATAGTGGGCGGTAACGCCGGTCTCTTGAACTAGCTGCTCAAGTTGAGTTTTGCAGCCCCGGGGAATTGCAACATGACCATCTCTCAGTTCGCTAAGGTCTATGAGTCGCGGTTTGCCGAATACTGATTGATGCATGGACTGCGCGCGATAGAATGCCGGATTGGCAAATGTCGCAAGTCCGCGGATTTCCATTTGAGCTGCTGGACTCAGAGACTTCTCGGGGATGTACAGCATATCGGCTTGAATAACGGGCAGCGATGAGGGAAAGTCCCGCGATGTGAGTGGTAGTCGCTTTCGTGGTCTTTGGGCATACCGTTTGCCCTTGTTTGCCACCGTAGTTGTTGCTGGTCCGTGCGGGTTGTTTCCAGGGGCCTCAATCAGATCTTGCACCGTCGAGCGCGGAATCAGCTGGACTTGTGATAGATAGAGCCATTGGTCGGGAAAGGGCTTGAATTGTTCGTCTACAAATACACTGTTTCCTTCACGTTGCGCCTTGCCTTGAAAGGGGAGTGCGATGAGGTTTCCGAAGCCTCCATCGGGAATAGTGGCCTGAGCGGGTAGCATTCGATCAAAGGCCTCGAACGTGATTGTCTTATTATGCGCCGCAGCTTCGGTTATGAGGCAACTTCCAAACTCTCGGGCAGCCTTTGCGCTGATTGGCTCGAGGAAGAAAAACCAGATGTGGGCGCCGTTGCCGGACCTTGAGCGCTCAACGGCGGCGTTAATGCCCCGTCGTATTGCAACAAGCCGTACGGCATTTGTTGCCTCTTTCCAGTCCGCTTTGTCAAAATCGATGACGAGAACTTTCGTGTTGCAGTTCCTATCGAGAACATATTGCCCGAGGACATCGCGGAACCGGTCATCGTTGCCTTTAAAGTGAGCAATGATTGCGGCATCGCTTAATTCCGGGAAGACGCGATTGCTGCATTCTACGCATTTAACTCTTTGATGGGCTGCTTTGGGGCAAATTCCTGGCTCCCACTCATTAGCACAAGCAGGCGTATAGCCAATGCCCCCGTCCTTTCTGCGATATCCATGAGCGTAAACATCTTTGCGCCCGGTAAAGAGACTGCGAAAGAGCTCGAGTTTATCGCGTGCTGGGCTCGCGCTGGTGACGATGCCCTCGATTTGCGCTCGTTCATCGAACAAAGCGCCAGCTTCTTCCCACTCTTCTAGCGTTGCGTAGCGTACGTCTGAACCGTTGTTGCAAATGACGATTTGTCGGTGTTGGTCCGATATATGTGTAATCGTCTGATCGTATTTAAATTGTGCGGTCCCAAAGAGGGCGTATTGATGCATGGCGTTGCCCATTTGAATGCCGTCCTTGTATTGGAGTTGTTGAGACGAGGGTACGGCATTACGGCTTTTTGGGATATGTAATTTCGATTCAAGTTTGCTAATGGCAAGGGATTATTCTGCGAGCGGCTTTCGGTCGATGCCAAGGCGCGCGACGGCCCTTGATAATCAGGGTTTGCGGTCATATAGGTAGCCGGAGGCGTAAAGAGCGGACCTCATTCAGACCCGGTGGGCAAAAAATGGCAAATATGAGTACTGTTGCTCGGTTAGTCTCATATCATTTGAGAAGTATCTAAGACCAATTGACTGAGTTTTAGTATATTCACCCCTCTAAACACGACGATTCGGGGCTTTATGGAGCTTGAAATCGGTGGAAGCGGGCAATTTCAGCGACATTTTGCTGTTACTAAATTTATGACAGTACTCATATTTGCCATTTTTTGCCCACCGGGTACCGCTAGGGGCTAGTCGAAGCTCCCCCAAACAGCTGGGAATGCGCCGATCGTCAGCATATCTTGTATATGGATGGCTCAGCAAAAGAAGTTGCGGTGGAATAGGGACTGATTTGCGGCTGATAAGCCAAAAACAGTCCCTATTCCACCGCAAGTGGTAAAGGTGCCCCTAGTGGATGGGCTGGTAGCGGGGGCAGTAGCTGATGGCGATGGCGTCGACGCCTACGTGGGTGGCGATGGTGCAGCCGATGGGGCCGGTGCCGGCGTCTACGTAGTTCTGGCCTGCGAGCGCCTGGTTGACGAGCTCGTGCTCCTCGGCGGCGCCGGTCGTGAGTACGCGCACGCTCGAACCCGGGTGTTCAGCCAAAAACGCGAGGCAGTCGGCCATGGTGTTGGCGACGATGCGCTTGGCGCCGCGGCCCTTCTTGATGGCCTTGATCTCGCCCGATTTCCACTCCGGCGAAACGGCTAGGCGAATTTTGAGCATTTGCGTGAGCTGGCCGGCGAGTTTAGGTGCGCGGCCGTTCTTAACGAGGTTCTCGAGCGTGCGGGGAATCAGCAGCAGGTGGGCGTCGGGCAGCGTCGCGCGGATCTGCGCCTCAGTCTCGTCCAGGCTGCGGCCGTCCTCGCGCATGGCAAGCGCGTACTCCACCAGCAGGCCCTCGGCGCCCGAGCCGGTGCGCGAATCGATGCAGCGCACGTCGAGCTCGTGCGTTTCGGCCGTCAGGCTGGCGTTGGCATAGCAGGCGGACCACTCGCTGCACAGCGAGATAAAGATGGCGCTGTCGTGGCCGTCGGCGCGCACGCGGTCAAAGAGTGCCTTGAACTCGCCGGCGCTCGGCTGCGAGGTGTGCGGCAGTTGCTCGGAACCGGCCATGCGCGCGACGTACTCCTGGGCGGTAATCTGCACCTGGTCGAGCAGGTCCTCGCCCTCGATAATCACATGCAGCGGAATCACGTAAATGCCGAGCTCTTGGGCGCGGGCGGGGGAGATGTCCGACGTGGAGTCGGTTATGATGGCAAAAGACATAATTGCACCTTTCGTTGGGGCGCTTGCGCGCCGCCTTCTGAGAGCAAAGTGCGACAAGTATAGTAGAGTCGTTCCACATTACTAGGTTCAATTGTTGAATAGTCAACAGTTTGAAGTGTCGGTGTGGAAATCGTCAACTGGGGAAGAGGAATGCCGATGGAGGCACTGGAGATATGCAGGCGGCCGGTCGTGCTATTTGATTTCGATGGCACGGTGGCCGATACGGGCCGGGCGGTGATGACCTCGACGCGCAAGACGCTGGCTGCGCGCGGGTTTTCGGAGGCGCAGATGGGTGACCTGCGTCGCATGATCGGGCCGCCCCTGTGGAAGAGCTTCCACGACTTTTACGGCTTTACGCGCGAGGAATCGCTCGTGGTGGCCGACGAGTACCGCGCCTTTTTTGACGAGCTGGGGCCGGAGGAGTACCCCGTGTTCGATGGGATTCCCGAGCTGCTTGATGGGTTGACCGCCCAGGGCAAGCGTATGGCCGTGGCGACGTCGCGCATGGAGGCGAAGTGCATCGATATGGTGCATGAGCTGGGGCTTTGCCAGTTCGAAGCCGTGGTTGGCATGAATCCGCCGCAGGGGCGCGAGACCAAGGCAGATTCGGTTCGCGATGCGCTGGCGGCGCTCGGTGCGACGGCCGACGAGGCCGTGATGATCGGCGACCGCTTTAACGATGTGGAGGGCGCGCACGCGATGGGTGTGCCGTGTATCGGCATCTATTCGGGCGCGGCGGCGCTGGGGGAGCACGAGGCCGCGGGTGCCGATGCGGTGGTGCACTCGGTGGCCGAGCTTGCTAAACTTTTCGCTATATAAGTATGTGATGTGAGGGGCGGGCACGCTCGCCCCTCATTGGTAAGGAGGTCGTCCATGAATCAGGTGGAGCAGAGCGTCGCTGAGTATGTCGACGAGGTCTGGGAAGATGTCGTCGCCGATATCGAGCAGCTGGTGAGTTATCCGTCTGTAGCCGTTGCTGCCGACGCAGAGCCCGGTGCGCCGTTTGGCCGCCCAGTCCGTGACGCGCTCGATTGCGCGCTCGGCATTGCGCAGAAGCTCGGCTACCAGACGAGCGACGACGAGGGCTATGTGGGCATTGCCGATATCCCTGGCCGCGGCGACAAGCAGCTCGCGACCATCTGCCACGTGGACGTGGTTCCCGCCGGTCCCGGTTGGAACACCGACCCGTTTGCGATGGAGCGCCGAGAGGGCTGGCTGCTCGGTCGCGGCGTAATCGACGACAAGGGCCCGGCGGTGCTGTCGCTCTACGCCGGCGCCTATCTGCTCAAGCACGGCATTACCCCGCGCTATACCTTCCGCGCGCTGCTGGGATGCGATGAGGAAGTGGGCATGTCCGACGTTCACCATTATCTGGAGAACCACGCGAACCCCGACTTTCTGTTTACGCCCGATGCCGAGTTCCCGGTTTGTAATGCCGAGAAGGGCCAGTTTGGGGCGACGTTTGTGAGTCCCAAGATCGACGGCGGGCGCATTGTGTCCTGGAGCGGCGCCGAAGCGAGCAACGCCATTCCGTCGCAGTCTATCTGCGAGCTTGCGATTGCCGCCGATGAGCTGCCGGCGCCTGTTGAGAACGCCGACCGCCTGGAGATCACGGCGCTCGGCAACGGGCATGCGCAGATTTTCGCCCACGGCATTGGCGGTCATGCCTCGATGCCCGAGGGAACAATCAATGCCGTCGGCCTCATCGTGGCGTATCTGCGCGAGGCCGAGGATGCGTTTGGTGCGCGCGACGAGCGCCTGCTGACGCCTGCCGAGCACGAGTTTGTCAAGTTTCTGGCCTTTGTGCATGCGGACGCCTATGGCCGCGGCCTGGGTATCGACGCGACGAGCCCGGCGTTTGGCCCGCTCACCTGCAACCCCGGCGTCATCCGCGTGGCGGATGGCCACATTGAGCAGGTCATCGACGTGCGTTTCCCCGACAGCACGAGCGCCGATACCATCTGCGAGCAGCTCGAGCCGCTCGTGGGCCGCTTTGGTGTGACGTATCTCGTGGGTCGTACCAAGGTGCCGTTCTCGGTCTCTGCCGACGATCCGGCCGTGAAAGCGCTGATTGATACCTATAACGAGTTTACGGGCAAGCATGCCGAGCCCTTCGCCATGGGCGGTGGCACGTACGCGCGCAACTTTGCCCGCGCCGTATCGTTTGGCCCCGAGGAGACCGGCCTTGAGCTGCCCGCGTGGGGCGGCCAGATGCACGGCCCCAACGAGTGTGCCAACGAGGAACAGCTCAAGCAAGCGCTCAAGATCTATATTGTTGCGATCTTAAGGCTCAACGAGCTCGAGCTTTAAGGTTGCGGCGTTTTGCCAATCTAAGTTGCGGTGGAATAGTTCCTAGAATCGGCTGCCTAACAGCCAAACAGGAACTATTTCACCGCAACTTCTTTTTTATCGGTGTAAAAGGCGGGCCATGCTTGTCAGCGGGATTGTTATTCGTTTGTAAAGCCCTGCCGCGCTTGCGGTAAGGGTTTATCAAATGCCCGTAAGAAACCGCAGTTGGCGCGGGTGCTGCCCGGTCGGGGTCGTATCTTTCCAAACAGCAAAGCGGGCGGGGTGCCCGCGATTCGCATGTACGAAAGGAAGATCATGCTCGATCAGGCTTATTCTCGTCGTCAGTTCCTCGGCCTTGCTGGTGGTCTTGCCAGCATCGTCGGTCTCGGTCTCGTTGGCTGCGGCGGCGCAGGCGCATCCGACGCCGCCGACAAGGGTAGCGCCGCTGCTGCCGAGTCCGTCTCCGGCGAGGTGACCTACGACGGTGCCTCCTCGTTCCAGGCTCTCGTCGAGGCCGCTGCCGAGAAGTTCATGGATGCCAACCCCGACGTCTCCGTCTCCGGCTCGGGCAACGGTTCGGGCAAAGGTCTGACCGCTGTTGCCGCCGGCACCGTCACCATCGGTAACTCCGACGTCTTCGCCGAGACCAAGCTCGAGGCCGACCAGGTCAAGAACCTCGTCGACCACGAGGTCGCCGTCGTGGGCATGGGTCCCGTCGTCTCTAAGAACGTGAAGGTCGACGACCTGTCCCTCGAGCAGCTCAAGGGCATCTTCTCCGGCCAGATCACCAACTGGAAGGAGGTCGGCGGCGACGACGCCAAGATCGTCGTTCTCAACCGCAAGGCCGGTTCCGGTACCCGCGCCACCTTCGAGGCTGCCGTCTTTGGCGACGAGGCAGTCGACTTTAAGGGCGACGCCGAGCTCGACAAGTCCGGCGATGTCCAGACTCAGATGGGCAGCACCGATAACGCCATCTCCTACCTCGACTTCTCGCACTTCGATGACTCCAAGTTCAACGCCATCAAGGTCGAGGGCGTCGAGCCCAAGAGCGCTAACGTCACCGACGACTCCTTCAAGATCTGGGCTACCGAGCACATGTACTGCTCCAAGGACGCCGACGAGGCCACCACGGCCTTCCTGGAGTTCATGCTTTCCGACGACGTCCAGGGCAAGCTCGTCGAGGAGCAGGGCTTTATCCCCGTCTCTGCCATGAAGGTCGTCAAGGACGCCAGCGGCAAGGTCTCTGCTAAATAAGTAATCGCCCCCGGAAAGGTTTGCAATGGCAAAACAGCTGCCAAAGCGCGACCTTGAGAACGTGGGCCTGGGCGTCACGGGCGCGTGCGTAGCGCTCGTGACGCTTGTCGTTGCCGCGCTTATCTTCATGGTCGCCCAAAAGGGCCTCTCGGCTTTTCTCAAGGATGGCGTTTCGGTTGTCGAGTTCTTCACCGGCACCAAGTGGGACCTGGCCAACACAGCCGAAAACGGTCTGCCCTATACCGGCGCCCTGCCCCTGATCGTCACCTCGTTTGCGGTCATGGTGCTCTCCACGCTCATCGCGCTGCCCATCGCCATCGGCTCCGCCATCTTTGCGGTCGAGATCCAACCCAAATTTGGTTCCAAGGTCTTTCAGCCGCTTATTGAGCTTTTGACCGGCATTCCCTCGGTCGTCTTTGGACTGATTGGCTTTCACGTGGTCGTCGGACTTATGAAGTCCGTTTTCCACGTGAGCACGGGTCTGGGCATCCTGCCCGGCGCCATCGTGCTGGCTGTCATGATCCTGCCGACGATGACCACCCTTTCGGTCGATGGCCTGCGCGCCGTGCCCGACGGCTACCGTCAGGGCTCGCTCGCGCTGGGCTACACCCGCTGGCAGACCATCTGGCACGTGGTGCTCAAGTCCGCCATGCCGTCGCTCATGACTGCGGTCATCCTTGGCATGACGCGCGCCTTTGGCGAGACGCTCGCCGTGCGCATGGTCATCGGCGGTATTGAGGCCATGCCGACGTCGCTGCTGTCGCCGGCCTCGACCATCACCACCACGCTCACCACGTCCATGGCGGTCTATGCCGAGGGTTCGGCCCAGGACGATGTTCTGTGGGCGCTCGGTCTGCTGCTGATGGGTATGAGCCTCATCTTCATCCTGATCATCCACATTATCGGCCGCAAGGGGGCGAAGGCTCGTGGCTAGCACGCGCATCCATATCGACGAGGCGAGACTCGGGCGCGTTCAAAAGCAGGATCGCATCGCCACGGGCGTGCTGACGGCAATCATCGCCATCGTCATGCTCATCGTCGTCTCCATGGTGGCCTATATCCTGTTCGAGGGCATCTCGACGCTGTTCCAGCCGGGTTTTCTCACGCAGCCGTCGCGCGCCAACGGAACTCAGGGCGGCGTACTCTACCAGCTGTTCGACTCGTTCTATCTGCTGCTGATCACCCTGATCATCTCGGTGCCCATCAGCCTGGGCGGCGCGGTCTTTTTGGTTGAGTACGCGCCGGACGGTCCCATCCGCGACATCGCTTCCACCGCCATCGAGACGCTGTCCTCGCTGCCTTCCATCGTTGTCGGCATGTTCGGTTTCCTGGTGTTCTCGGTGCGGCTGGGCTGGAAGTACTCCATCATCTCCGGCGCCGTCGCGCTCACCATGTTCAACATTCCCATCCTGGTGCGCGTGATCCAGCAGGCGCTCGAGGACGTGCCGCAGGCCCAGCGCGATGCGTGCCTGGCCATGGGCCTTACCCGCTGGGAGGCCACGCTGCACATCCTGATCCCCGAGGCCATGCCTGCCATCGTGACCGGCATCGTGCTTTCGGCCGGCCGCGTGTTTGGCGAGGCCGCGGCACTGCTCTTTACCTCGGGCATGAGCTCGCCGGTGCGTTTGAACTTCTTGAGCTTTAACCTGTCGAGCCCCACCTGCGCTTGGAACGTGTTCCGCCCCGGTGAGTCGCTCGCCGTGCACATCTACAAGATTTACGGCGAGGGCAGCCCCGAGGCCCAGCAGATCGTTTGGGGCACCGCTGCACTGCTGATGATCTGCGTGCTGCTGTTTAACATAGTTGCCCGTATCGTGGGCAAGCAACTGGCAAGGAAGATGACGGCCGAATGAGCGAGATGAATGCAACGCCCGCAACCGAGGCGGCCACGTCCGAGACCCAGGACTTTCTGTCGAGTGTGGGGGAGAGCGAAAAACGCGTGCGCGTGAGCGGCAGGGCCGTGAGCGACGAGGTCGTGCTCTCCACCAAGGACGTCAACGTGTACTATGGCGACCACCATGCGCTGCACGATACGTCGCTCGACTTTCACAAGGGCGAGATCACGGCGCTCATCGGGCCTTCGGGCTGCGGCAAGTCGACCTTCTTGCGTAGCCTCAACCTGATGAATCGCGAGATTCGCGGCTGCCGCGTGGAGGGCGAGATCAATTACCGCGGGCGCAACGTGAATACCAAAACCGAGAACACCTACGAGCTGCGTCGCTCCATTGGCATGGTGTTCCAACAGCCCAACCCGTTCCGCAAGTCCATTCGCGACAACATCACGTTTGCGCCTAAGCGCCACGGCATCACCGACCGTGACGAGCTCGACCGCATGGTCGAGGAGAGTCTGCGCGGCGCGGCGCTGTGGGACGAGGTCAAGGACAAGCTCGACAAGAGTGCCTACGCGCTTTCGGGCGGCCAGCAGCAGCGTCTGTGCATCGCGCGCACGCTGGCGCTCAACCCCGACGTGATCCTGTTTGACGAGCCCTGCTCGGCGCTCGACCCCATCTCGACGCTGGCGATCGAGGACCTTATGTCGTCAATCGTTGCCGACCGTGCCATCGTCATCGTGACGCACAACATGGAGCAGGCGTCGCGTGTGTCCAACCGCACGGCGTTCTTCTACATGGGCGATATGGTCGAGTACGACGAGACCGACGAGATTTTCCAACGGCCCAAGGATAAGCGGCTGAATGATTACCTCACCGGCATGTTCTCCTAGTCCGGGACATGCTTGAGGCCCGTGGCGGCCACGGTCGCCACGGGACTGATTGGAGGGGCGGGTCATCTCTTGCGGGAGATGGCCCGCCTTTTTGCTCTGCGACCGAAGCGACCACCACAAAGGGGACAGGCACCTTCGTGGTGGTTTGGGGTGGGGCTCGCTGCTATCATGGACAACGTTGAATTTCTACGAAGGAGCAGGGCATATGGCGATTCTTTTGGGATGCGATTCCATCAGCCTAGAGTTTCCCACCAAGCATATTTTCGATAGCGTGACGCTCGGCGTGGGCGAGGGCGACCGCATTGGTATTGTTGGTAAAAACGGCGACGGCAAGTCGACGCTGCTGAGCGTGCTCGCCGGCACGCTGGAGCCCGACGATGGCCGCGTGACGCATCGCCGCGGCACCACGATCGGTCTGCTCGGCCAAAAGGACCAACTTGTCGACACCGATACCGTGCATCATGCCGTCGTGGGCGACACTCCCGAGTATGAGTGGGCGTCGAGTCCGCGTACGCGCCAGATCCTCGCCGGTCTCATTAGCGATGTGCCCTGGGAGGGCACGGTGGGCGAGCTTTCGGGCGGTCAGCGCCGTCGCGTGGACCTTGCGCGCCTGCTGATCGGCGACTACGACGTGCTCATGCTCGACGAGCCCACCAACCACCTGGACATGCGCACCATCAACTGGCTCGCGCGTCACTTAAAGGCCCGCTGGCAGCGCGGCCAGGGCGCCATGCTCGTGGTCACGCACGACCGCTGGTTCTTGGACGAGGTCTGCACCAGCATGTGGGAGGTCCACGACGGCCAGGTCGATCCCTTCGAGGGCGGTTACTCGGCATACATCCTGCAGCGCGTAGAGCGCGACCGCATGGCCGCCGTCACCGAGGAGCGTCGTCGCAACATGGCACGCAAGGAGCTCGCGTGGCTGAGCCGTGGCGCCCAGGCGCGCTCCACCAAGCCCAAGTTTCGCGTGGATGCCGCTCGCGAACTCATCGCCGACGTGCCGCCCGTGCGCGACGAGCTGGAGCTCAAGCGCCTGGCGGTGAGCCGCCTGGGCAAGCAGGTCATCGACGTGATCGACGTGGACGCCGGCTATGCGGATACCGACGGCGCGCCCAAGCAGGTGCTCTCCGACGTGACCTGGCTTATCGGCGCGGGCGACCGCTATGGTCTTTTGGGTGAGAACGGTGCCGGCAAGTCCACGCTGCTCGACGTGATCCAGGGCAAGATCGCGCCCCTGCGCGGCCGCGTGAAGATCGGCCAGACGGTACGTTTTGGCGTGCTATCGCAGCAGCTCGAGGAGCTCGAGCCCTACATGGGCGACACGATCCGCGAGGTGCTCAGCAACTATAAGAAGTACTACGTCATCGACGGCAAGGAGACTTCGCCCGAGAAGCTCTGCGAGCGCCTGGGCTTTACGACCCAACAGCTCTGGAGTCGTATCGGCGACCTTTCGGGCGGCCAGCGCCGTCGCCTGTCGCTGCTGATGACGATCCTGGACGAGCCCAACGTGCTCATCCTGGACGAGCCCGGCAACGATCTGGATACCGACATGCTCGCGATTGTCGAGGACCTGCTCGACGGCTGGCCGGGCACGCTGATTTTGGTGACACACGACCGCTTTTTGATGGAGCGCGTGACCGACCAGCAGTGGGCGTTGCTCGACGGCCACCTGACGCATATGCCCGGTGGCGTCGACCAGTACCTGCGCCTGTGCAACGCCACCGCCGAGGGCGAGCCCGTGGGTGCGCCGAGCGCCAAGACCGGCACGTTCGACACCGGCGCCGCAGCGGTTGCGGCCGAAAAGCCCAAGACGAGCGGGCAGCCCAACGGTCTTTCCAATGCCGAGCGCCAGAAGCTCCGCCGCGAGGTGAGCTCGCTCGAGCGTAAGATGGAGACGCAGCGCGCCCGCGTGGAGGAGGCCGAGGCCGCGATGGCCCAGGTCGACCCCACCAACTACACGGCGCTGGGCGAGCAGCAGGCAAAGATCGACGAGGCCCACGCCGCCATGGACGAGCTGGAGATGGCGTGGCTCGAGGCGAGCGAAAAGCTCGAGGGCGAGGAGTAGACGAGGATGATCAAAGCCGCGTTTTTCGATATCGACGGCACGCTGCTGAGCTTTAAGACCCACCGGATTCCGGCGTCGGCGCAGCAGGTGCTCGACAGCTTTCACGAGCAGGGGATTGCATGCGTGATTGCTACGGGTCGTCCGACCTACCAGATGCCCGACTGGCTGTTCGACTTGGGTTGGGATGCGTACATTACGCTTTCAGGCCAGCACTGCTTTGATGCTGAGGGCGTCTACCGTAGCTGCCCGATTGACCCGGACGACGTCGCGGTGATTGTGGACCAGGTGGCGCAGGGGCGCTATGACTCGCTGTGCATGCAGAGCGAGAACTCGTTTGTGAACCGCCTGTCCGAGCGCGTGGTGACGGCCGGTAGCAACGCGGGAATCGTCTACCACGAGGAGCCGTTTGAGCACGCCTTTGACGCGCCGGTTTACCAGTTCTGCGCCTTTGTGGACCCGGTTGACGAGCATATCGTGACCGATGCCGTGTCGCATTCGCTCACTACGCGCTGGTGCGATTTGTTCTGCGACATTATTCCCGCTAACGGCGGCAAGGACCTGGGCGTGACGGCGACGCTGAAGCGCCTGGGCATCGACGCGAGCGAAGCGATTGCCTTTGGCGACGGAGAGAACGACCTGTCGATGTTCTCGGCCGTGGGCACAAGTGTGGCAATGGGCAACGCGCAGGATACCGTGAAGGCCGCGGCGACCTACGTGACGACCGCCGTGGACGACGACGGAATTTACAACGCCGCCAAGCACTTTGACCTGCTATAGCTGCGGCTTGGCACTTAGGGACGTTCCTTTTCTGCCGGCAGTTGGGGACATTCCTTGTACGTTGCGTGCCGTGTCGCTCTGCTTGCCCCGCACATTTTGTGAAACACGGTTAACTTTTTAAACAACGTAGTAAGACATGGGCAACTTTTGCGGTAAAGTAAGCCAAGGAAAGTATCCAAAGGCTAACTAACAATCATCGCGAAAGGCGGCCCATGGCCCTACGTGAATCCGGAGAAGACTATCTCGAATCTATTTATGTGCTCTCGGAGCGCCAAGGCACGGTGCGCTCAATCGACGTCGCCGAATACCTGGGCGTGACCAAGGCGAGCGTCTCTAAAGCCATGGCGACGCTGGAGAGCAGCGGTTATGTCGAAATGGGCAAGCGCGACGTTCATCTGACGGATCGTGGTCTGGAGGTCGCTCGCCAAATGTGGGAGCGCCACTGCTTTTTCGTGCGGTTGCTCGAGGAAGCCGGTGTTTCGGCGGATGTCGCGTCGCAAGAGGGTTGCCACATGGAGCACTGCCTGAGTGAGGAGAGCTTCGAGAAGCTGAGGGCGATGTTGGGACGGGAAGATGCGGCCGGCGCAACAACGGAAGCCTAATTGACCCCCAGGAGCGCGGAGTTCGCGCAAAGCGCGAACCAGCGAAAGGGGGATAGGGGATTCGAACAACAACGAGTCCGACGCAGTCCAAAGTGGAGCATTCGGTGCGTGACGCCATCACAGCTGAGCTATCTCTTCGTTCCCAAAGAGGCGCGCCTCCCGCGCCGGAACGGCACGGGACAGCGATCGGGACGAGTGGCCCCACCAACTAAGTCCAACTCAGACAAGGAACCCCACCAGCAAGCGATGCCCAAGAACCGCCAGCTGTGTCAACGCAGGCCGGGGCCGGGCTTGGTTTTGATAACATTCCGCAGCGCGAGGCCCGCCTTTCCGTTGCTCCGCAGGAGCGGGAAAGACGGGCCTCATGCGCGAGGACGTTTTCAAAACCAAGCCCGACCCCGGCCGGACAGCCCACGAACGCTACAGGTTCTTGACCCCCATCGCGCGCATGGCGTTCAGGATGGCGATGATCGCCACGCCCACGTCGCCGAACACGGCAAGCCACATATTGGCGATGCCCAGCGCTGCCAGCACCAGAATCAGCAGCTTAACGCCCAGCGCAAAGATGATGTTCTGCCAAACAATCGACATGGTCTTGCGCGCCACGCGGATCGCGCGGGAGATGTTGGACGGCTTGTCATCCATGAGCACCACGTCGGCGGCCTCAATCGCGGCGTCGGACCCCATGGCGCCCATGGCAATGCCCACATCGGCGCGCGTAAGCACAGGCGCATCGTTGATACCGTCGCCGACAAAGGCGAGCTTGCCCTTGCCGCTTTCGGCCGCGAGCAGCGCTTCAACACGCTCGACCTTATCGCCCGGCAGCAGTTGCGCATGGAACTCGTCGAGACCGAGCTGCTTGGCCACCGCAGCAGCCACTTCCTCGCGGTCGCCCGTGAGCATAACGGTGCGCTTGACGCCGGCGGCGTGCAGGTCGCGGACCGTCTGCTCGGCATCGGCCTTAACAGTGTCTGCAATCACGATGTGGCCGGCGTAAACGCCGTCAACGAGCACATGCAGAATCGTTCCGACGACCTCGCAATCGGGCGCTTCGACTCCGGCCGCGGCGAGCATCTTTGCGTTGCCGACGACGACGTGCTTGCCGTCGATGATTGCCGTCACGCCGTGGCCCGCGTCGTTGGCGGAGTCGCTCACTCGCTTGGGGTCGACCTCGCCCTGGTAGGCGACGCGCACGGACTGCGCGATGGGGTGATCCGAGAACGACTCCGCAAGGGCTGCGACCTCGAGCAACGACTGCTCGGTATAGCCGGCCTCGGGGTGCACCGCGACCACCGAGAACGTGCCGTTGGTGAGGGTGCCTGTCTTGTCAAAGACGACGGTGTCCACGTCGGCGAGCGTCTCGAGGTAGTTAGAGCCCTTGATGAGAACGCCCAGCTTGGACGCGCCGCCGATGCCGCCAAAGAAGCTCAGCGGCACGCTGATCACCAACGCGCACGGGCAGCTGACGACCAGGAAGGTCAGGCCGCGCAGGATCCAGTTGGACCAGGCGCCGGTGACCAGGCCGCCGCCAAGGGCGAGCACCGCGGCCGCGCCGGTGACGGCGGGGGTGTAGACGCGGGCGAAGCGTGTGATGAAGTTCTCGGTGCGTGCCTTCTTTTCGCTGGCATTCTCCACGAGCTCCAGGACGCGCGCGACGGTGGACTCGCCAAAGGGCTTGGTGGTGCGCACGTGGATGAGGCCCGTCATGTTGATGCAGCCGCTGATGATATCGTCGCCGGACTTGGCGGGGCGGGGGACTGACTCGCCCGTGAGCGCGGCGGTGTCGAGCTGGGTTTCGCCCTCGACGATGACGCCGTCGATAGGCACGCGCTCGCCGGGCTTGACCACGATCACGGTGCCGACGGCGATGTCATCGGGAAAGACCTGTTCGAGTGTGCCGTCGGCTTGCTCGACGTTAGCGTAGTCGGGCGCGATGTCCATCATGGCGCTGATTGACTTGCGGCTTTTGCCCACGGCATATGCCTGGAACAGCTCGCCGACCTGGTAGAACAGCATGACGGCGGCGCCTTCGGCCATGTGCGGGTCGGTATCGGGGAAGAGCACCATGGCAAACGCGCCGATGGTTGCGACTGCCATAAGGAAGCTCTCGTCGAAGGCCTTGCCGCGGCGGATGTTACTGAATGCCTTTTGCAGTACGTCGCAGCCGGCAATCAAAAACGGCACGAGGAACAGCACAAAGCTGGCGTAGATGTCGCCCGGGGTGCCGAATGCGGCGGCGAGGGTGCCAAGCTCATCGAGGGCGTACACCACGGCAAAAATGCCCAGCGCTACCAGGATGCGGTTGCGCTTATGCTCGAGTGACTCTTTTTTCTTGCGCTTCTTCTTTTTCTTTTTGGGGTCGGCGGTGACCATGACTCGTATCCTCCCATTTGAATGTATGAACACTCGCTCATATAATTTCGCGAGCAAAGGCCGCGGCAAGCGCGGCCTTGCGGGTCAGCGTATGCGCAGGTTAGAGAATGATCTCGCAGTCCGGCTCGGCGTCGGCGGTGAACTCCACGACACGGTCGAGGACCTCCTCGAACTCGGCGTCGTCGGCCTCGAGCGTCAATTTCTGGGTCATAAAGTTGACGGACACGGATTTGACACCCTCGAGCTTGGCCAGCTCGTCCTGAAGCTCGCGCGCACAGTTGGCGCAGTCGATCTCGTCGAGCTTAAACTGCTTTTTCATGGTGGGTTCCTTTCTCTGTGTTGGCGACCTGGGTGCCGGTCGCGTTGGTACCGTGGTTGGTTGCTATTCGCAGATATGGCTCATGCCCTGGTTGAGCATGGTGTAGACATGATCGTCGGCAAGCGAGTAGAGGATGTTGCGGCCGTCGCGGCGGAACTTGACCAGGTGCGACTGCTTAAGCGTGCGCAGCTGGTGCGATACTGCCGACTGCGAGGTTGCGGTCGCCCCGGCGATGTCGGCCACGCAGAGCTCGCGGCCCATGAGGGCATAGAGAATCTTGATGCGCGTGGTGTCGCTGAAGACCTTGAACAGGTCGGCCAAGTCGTACAGCAACTCCTCGTCGGGAAGGTCCTCGGGCGAGCAGGTGGTGGGGATCACGGGCTCGGTGGCCTCGATGTCAGTCTTTGTTTCATCAGCGTGGTCGCTCATTGCAATATCCTTTCATATGAACATGCGCTCATATAACTTACTTTCGATTATATGAGCGCATGTTCATATGTCAATAACGTTCAGGTAATTCGTCGTACAAAATGATGAGGAAAAGCGGACGAGATCCCGGACTAAGCGGTTTTGATTAGCGATGCCGGGGTGGGTGCCCCTGCGCCGTGCAAAAATTGGAGTATTCTGCAACGATAGGGGGTCTGTTAATCTATCGCGGGCCAAATAATGTAGTTCAAGAGCTATCTTAGGGTGTTAAACCGATGAGTTCTTCCTCAAATGTTGCCTAACGTTCTCACGCAAGAGTGATTTCGCCTCACATTTGGATCCACTCGAGGGTGATGGACACCCGACCCTGCTGAATACTCGCAATTTTGCACGTCGCTAGGGTACCCACCTTGTTAGTCGGCCTAGATTCCGGCTCCGAAGACCCTGCCCTCGGGCGTGAAGCTGTTTGTTTGGTTGAGTGATGGGCTGTCGGGTTCGACGGTTTGCATATCATCGATTGCCGGCGCTTCGTTAATCGTCGGATCGTCCAATGTGATGCCTTCGAACATTGCTTTTTCGAGGTCAATTCGTTGACGCTCTTCGGAATCCTGGCGAAGCTCCTCCTGGATTCGTTTCTTCTCCTCAATAAACCTTCTGAGCACAAACAGTCTCAGGTCCTCTTGCATGATTTGAAAGTCTTTTGGCAAACGCGAGGGGCGTATGCCTTCTTTTCGTTGGATTGCCTCCATGACCCTAACGAAAGAGCTGGCATGCATAAAGGAATAACGGCTGACGGTGATGATTCCGTACCCCATGGACGCAAGTGCGTTCTTGCGTTCTTCGTCGATGGCGCGGTCTTCTTCCGCGTCGTGATAAAAACCGTTGTATTCAATATCTGTTCGAGATTTCTTCAGATATGCATCCATAAAGAACTTTTTGCGTCTCGTGAGATTTTTTGCGGCAGCGGTGACCTGTACCTCGTAATCGGTCTCAATTCCCTTAATACCAAGTCCACCTTCGCTTTTGGGCAGCGTAAGCATCATGACAAAGGCCGTTTCCATGGGAGAGCGGCATCCATCGCGTACACATTGAATAGCCTTTCGGGCAAGGGCCAAACCATCGCATCTGGTAATGGAATTAAAGAACTGCTTTAACCTCTCGGTTGAGGTAAGTGGGAAACGCTCGGCATAAGAGGTAGAAGAACCGGTTCCAAGGGAATAGGCGCCGCACAGCTCAAAGTAGTACTCCACCAGTTCGCGAAAAGAAAGATAGGTGGCGGCCTGAAGTGCACAAAGCTCAACGCCAACAATGTAGATGTCATCTTCTAGCTCCATAAAACGCGAGCATGAGAATCGCTTTGACGAAACGTGGCATTGACAGTCCATCGCGTAGCGCGCGTTCCTGCGATCAAACACCATTACCTCGAGGGATTCATTTGCGTCGCGGGCAACATCATGTTTGGCAAGCCATTCTGCGGCCGCGTCGAGGAGCGTTCCGGTGGGGCACGATCCGTAAATTGCGGCAGGACTACAGGGCTCGGTGTCATTCGCAGACACCGAATGCGCGGCTTGGTAGACCGCTTTTGCAGTGGTATGTGACAATACGATACTCATGGTATATATCGTGTCAGCTAATGTCGTGTTGATGACGCTGAGCGGAAAAGTCGTTTTAGAGGTCTAACCAAATGCTGTCCAAAAGCTTGACGCAATTATGGGTTGGTATGCCATAAATAAACGTTTTCGCAGCTCGGCTATAGCATAGAAATACTCAATTGCTGCACATTTGATTGTGATGCATCACCATCCGACAACGAATTACGTGTCGGGAATTGGCCAAAATCGTTCAAAATGAGGGTTCAGAATTTGTGATGGCAGGTTTATTTGTGGAACGTAGGGCGGCCCCGCTGCGGGGTTTCCCGCTGCGAGGCCGCCCGTGATCTACGCCGGAGTTTGTCGTAGACGTTTCTACTTGTCAAACAGGTTCTTGAGGTTGAACTCGGCTTGGACGGTACGGAGCATGAGGTCAGTGTCGTCGAGGCCCAGATGCTGCTCGTTGGCGTCGGCGGCGAGGGTGCCACGGCGGCGTGCCCAGTTCTCGAGCGCAGCGGGCGCGGACTCGCGGGGGAGCGAGCGCACGTCGGCGTCCAAGCTGCGGCAGATCTGGCGCGAGTCGATGACGATGATCTTGCCTGCGCGGCGTGCCTCGGCATAACCGTCCAGATGAATTTTGAACCAGCTGTCCTCGAAGGCGGCATTATGTGCCATATAGGGATACTTCTTCATGAGCTTGAGCAGCTGCTTCTGCAGCTCCTTGTTCTCGCGGAACGGCTTTTTGCCGTCGATGTCGTCCCAGGTAATGTGATGGATGTTCGATAGTGGCACATCCTCGCCGCGGTAGATGTCGGGCAGGCCGCAGTAGTGCGCCTCGGCGTCATGCGGCACGGCGTCGCTGGTGAGATCCATAATCTCCCAGCCCACGTTGAGGATGTAGCCGCGCTCGGGCGCGCGACCGGTGGTCTCGATGTCGATGCCGAGCACCGTGCCCTGGATAGGCTTGCGGGCATAGGCCACGCCGAGTGCGTCGCGGTCACCGCGGATCTCGCGCATGACCGATGCGGCGGTGCGTTTTTGCATCTTGCCGATGGCGGCGCAGGTGTCGGCATCGGACAGGCCGCGCGAGAGCGTCGCGGGCGTCACGTTGCGCAGGCGCGCCTCGCCAATCTGGTCGCATAGGTCGCGGTTGCGGTCGGCCAGGTCGCGCACAGTAGCAAAGTCGAAGCCGGGGTCGCCCTCGGCGGTAAAGTACTCGGTCTCGAGCACCTTGAGGGCCTCCTCGCCCTTCTGACGCTCGGACTCCATGACGCCGTGGTCGCCGTAGATAAACATGGGGATAAACGGCTGGCGTTCGTATTCGAGTGCTTGCGAAACATTCATATGATGCTCCTTGGACGGGCCGCGTTGCGCGGCTCGGGGTTACTGAGTTGTGGCGAGATGATAGTTTGCCATGGGCAACTATTGGCACCGCGCCCGGGACAACTACAATACCCTAGTTGACCGCTAGGACTTTTACAATGCTGCCGAAAGACACGAAAGGTTCCATCCGTCATGGATTTACTGATAGATATTCTGCTCGACGCCGGCAAGGACACGCTGTCGCTGGTGCCGTTTTTGTTGGTGACGTATCTTGCCCTCGAGACGCTTGAGCACGTTGCTGGCGACCGCGTCAACGGCGCTATCAAGCGTGCCGGTGCCGCGGGTCCCGTGGTTGGCTCGCTGCTGGGCATAGTGCCGCAGTGCGGCTTTTCGGCCATGGCAGCAACGCTGTACGCCGGTCGCGTCGCGACGCTGGGTACCCTGGTGGCGGTGTTTCTCTCGACCTCCGATGAGATGCTGCCGCTGTTGCTCGCCGAGCAAGTTCCCGTGCAGACCATGGCGATGCTGCTCGCCTCGAAGGCGCTGATCGCTCTGGTCACGGGCTTTATCGTGGATGCGGCTATCCGCGGCCTTCGTCGTAATGCCCGCGCGCATGCGGCGATTCGCCGTACCGTACTGGGGACCGCTGCCAATCCGGCTCATGTGAACTGCGCCCACGACGACCATACCGGGGGCGACATCATTGACGAGGTGGCCGAGGCGGGCGTGAGTGCCGATCACATCCATGAGCTGTGCGAGCGCGACCATTGTGGTTGTGATGAAGACGAGGACGAGCACGAACACGGACATGGCCACGATCACGGTCACGCGGACAAGCACGAGCACCACCACGACCACAGCCACTCCCACGAGGGCGCGCCCGTTCTGTCGATCATCCGCAGCGCCATCTCGCACACCGTTCAGGTATCGGTATTCATTTTCCTGGTGACGCTGATTCTGGTCGCCGTCCTCGAGACCTTTGGTGAGTCCGCAATCGAGCAGTTCCTGTGCGGCAACGAGACGCTCGCCGTCCTGGGCTCGGCGCTCGTCGGCCTGATTCCCAACTGCTCGGCCAGCGTCGTCATCACGCAACTGTACCTCGAAGGTGCGCTACAGCTGGCCCCGATGCTCGCCGGCACGCTCATTTCCGCCGGCGTGGGCTACCTGGTGCTGTTCCGCACCAACCGCAGCGCTCGCGAAAATGCTGTGTTCCTGGTCATGATGTACGTCATCGGCGCCGGTTGGGGACTCGTTCTTTCCGCCTTCGGCCTCTAAGTAGGCCTAACAAAACGGGCTTCAAAATAGCCATGCTCGGCGCCTGCACAATGCGGCGACGCATGGCATTTTGAAGCCCGTTTTTTGTTGAGCCGTGGATCCTGAGTGCTTACACCGCTCAAAACAAAAAGGCAGATTTTCGGGCATATCCCAAAAATCTGCCTTGGTTAGCGCAGCAGCTCGGTGAGGTTGCGCTTAAATCGAGCGCGGTCTTCGCTGGTGAAGGCCGCCGGCCCGCGGGTGCGACCGCCGGCGCGACGCACCTTCTTTTCCTCGTGGCGAATAAACAGCTGCATGTCGATGGTCGCTTTGTCGTAGACGCGCCCGCGCACACCGATTGCGGCGGCATCGCGGCCGAGCACCATGCTCGCCAAGCCAATGTCCTGCGTCACGACTACGTCGCCCGCCTGCAGGCGTTCGACAATGGCAAAGTCGGCGCTGTCGGCGCCCACGCTCACGTCGAGCGTCGTGACCCAAAAGCCGCGTCGCGCGTGCTCGGTATCGCGCGGGTCGTCGCGGCGAATGTGCCGTTCCAGGTTTTGCGTGCTGTTGCCGGCGATAACAACGGCGACGCCCGCCCGCCGCGCGCAGTCAATCGACTCGCGCGTGACCGGGCAGGCGTCGGCATCAATAAAGAGCGTTCGCGGCATCTAGTGCACCAGTTTGCCAAATTGAATAGCGCGAACAATCAGCGTAACGCCAAACACCAGCAGCGCGGCGCCGCTAAAGATAACGAGCATCTTGGCCGACCACAGCGGATAGATAAACACGAACATGCCGGCGATGATGGAGAGTGCGCCGCTCAGGATAGCGAGGGCGCGGTTGGACGAAAGCTCGGACTCCAGAATGGACATGACACCTTCGACAATCCAGCCAAAGCCGGCCACGATAACCACCATCGTGGTGAGCGTCGCGGTCGAGAAGGCCTGGTTGCGCAGGATTATGACGCCGCCCAAGATAATGAGTAGGTTGGAGATGATGCTCGTCACGCGCCAGCCGGTGGGCAGCAGCGGCTCAAAAATGGCAGTGAACAGCCTAATGGCAGCAGTGATTACAAAGTAAAAACCCAGGACAGTCGTCAAAAAGACGAGGGACTTGGCGGGTGCAAAAAGCAGCGCGATACCAGCAATGAGCGCTAAGACGCCCGTGATGGCGTAGATCCAGCGTACGGCCTTGACGGCTTTGCCCGCCATGCTTTTCTCGTCAAATCCAAACTGGCTCGATTTTTGGTCATCGTTCTTAAAGATGCCCATAATGTCTCCTTTCCGTGTGGTGCACGTCGCGTTCATTGCTCTCCGTGCGGCGTACGCCAAAAGTGCTGCAACAAGTATCGCCCAAGGGCGCCGATGCATGGGGCGGGAAGGACGAATTGCCGCCCCACATTCCCGAATTGTTACTTTTGTTCCCGCCCCAGTGAGGATTAATCAACAATTGTAGAACATTACGCCGCTGTATGTAATTGCCTAGGTTTTAGGTTAGATTCTCCTAAGAACAATTGCCCGAAATTGGGGGTCCCTATGAACGAAGCAGTTCCCGAGGCACCGTCGAGTGTCGAATCGATGGCAAAGCAAGGTTGCGAAAAGCTCGGTCTGGAAGCGTTTGATGCGCTGGTCCGTCGTGCCCGTACCTGCCGCCGTTTTGACGAGTCCATGCGCGTGCCGCGCGAGTTTTTGCTCGAGCTGGCGGAACTTGCGCACCTGGCTCCCTGTGGTGCCAATGCTCAGCGTCTTCGTTTTCATGTGGTGAGCGGTGCCGAGGACTGCGCGCGCGTGTTTGACGAGCTTGCATGGGCCGGCGCGCTTAAGGATTGGCCGGGTCCTGCCGAGGGCGAGCGCCCGACCGGCTACATCGCGATTCTGGCCGAGCGCGCCGTTCCGGGCAAGCCTGCCGCTCCCATTACCGAGGTCGACACGGGCATTGCCGCGCAGACGATGATGCTCGCCGCCCGCAGCGCCACGCCCGAGGTGGCAGCCTGCATGTTCAAGGCCTTTACGCCCCGCGCGATCGATGCCATGGGGCTCGATAACGACAAGTACGAGCTCGAGCTGATTATGGCCTTTGGCGTGCCGGCCGAGACTCAAGTTATCGATGCGATCGATTCCAACCCCGACGGCTCTATTAATTACTGGCGTGACGAGGCGCAGGTGCACCACGTACCTAAGCGTTCGCTCGCTGACGTGCTGGTGTAGCTGAGCGTCATCGCGGCGTGATCAGACGGTAAACCACCACAAAGGTGCCTGTCCCCTTTGTGGTGGTACGAGGGGAGGGTGTGTGGCAGATCTGTATTTGGTGCGGCATGGGCAGACTGAGCTCAATGTGCAGAGCATTTTGCAGGGCTGGCACGATTCGCCGCTTACGGCGCGCGGGCGCGAGCAGGCGCTGACGGCGCGTACGGCGTTTGCGGCGCGTGGCGTGGCCTTTGATCATGTGTATTCCTCGCCGTTGGGCCGGGCGCGGCATACGGCCGAGCTTATCGTTGGCGAGGGCCGTTCTATAGAGCTGGTCGATGACCTGCGTGAGTGGCATTTTGGCTCGCTGGAGGGCACATCAAATCGCGAGATGCCGCCGCAGCCCTGGGGTGATTATCCGGTTGCCTTTGGTGGCGAGTCGGAAAGTGAGCTTCGCGCACGTATGGTCGCGGCGCTGTCCCGCATCATGGCCAGGCCGCAGCACGACTGCGTGCTGGCGGTTTCCCACGGCTCAGCCTGCCAGGAGTTTCTTGAGTATGTGACTGGCGAGGGAGAGCTACCCGACAACGGTGCCGTGCTTCATTTTGGCTATTGCGACGGGGCGTTTTCGCTCTTGGGTTGGTAACGAACGAAAGGACCCCTATGAATAAAGATCTGTATCTGGTCCGTCATGGACAGACGATATTCAACCTTAAGCGTATCATTCAGGGGTGGAGTGACTCGCCGCTTACGCAGTTGGGTTGCGACCAGGCGGCGCGCGCCGGCATGTTTTTACGCGCGCGCGGCATTGAGCCCGATCATGCCTACACCTCCACGCTTCATCGCACCGAGCAGACTATCGCCAACTTGTGGCCGGGCTTGGCGTACGAGCGCCTGGACGGCCTGCGTGAGTGGTTCTTTGGCGACTTTGAGGCCGAGCGCGTGATGCTCATGCCCAAGCGCCCGTGGCGCGACTTCTATCGCCAGTTTGGCGGCGAGGGCCAGATGCAGGTGCGCGAGCGCATGGTGGCGACGTTGACCGATCTTATGCGACGTCCGGACCACGAGTGCGTGCTCGCGGTGAGCCATGGCTCGGCTATCAAGGAGTTTTTGGACCACGTGCGGGGCGCGGCGGCAGACGAGCGCGAACGCGTGCCGGGCAACTGCTCAGTGCTGCATTTTGCGTTTGACGATGCGGCCGATACGTTTGAACTTGTCGAAGTCTTTACGCAGGAGGACTACGCGCGCGAGCTGGGGCTTGAACCGCTCGTGGCTACTGCGGGTCCGCAGCGCGGGTAGCGCGGACACAGCGATGCGGATCGCCGACATAATTGCTCGACGCAAAAGGGGCAGAGATGCATGTACCTGCTGCATCTCCGCCCCCTGTTTGTTGAGCTGCCGATTTTTGTGCTGTGCGGTCTGGTCTTGCTAGAACCGCGCGACTTGGTGCGTGAGCAAACCCGTCGGAACCTGCGGCGCGCCGCCGCTGACCTGCGCGGCGGGGAAGAGCACAGCTACGGCAAAGTTGAACGGCTCTTTGCCCGTGTAGGTGCCGGCAGCACGGGCATCGTCGGCCAGGAGCTGTGATGCCCCAGCCAGCGCGGCGGCATAGGCGGAGTCGCCGGCGAACACCGGACCGGGCGCCTGATCGAGCATGGCACGGATGGCGGCAACAGCGTCCTCGCGCTTGACCTCCCACACGCGGTGCGTAATGCCCGCGGGATCGGTGACGGCGTAGAGCGAGGCGCCCTCTTTGGCAGCGCCCAGGATGATGTCCATGACGGGCGACGCCTCGTAGGCGAGCGACACGGGGCGCGGCTGCACCTTGAGCTCGGCGATCGCGCGCGCGGCGGCGAGTGCGTCGACGCTCTCGGCGGCAGCCTCGTCGCTACCCGTCAGCACGTTAACCGGGCAAATCGCAACGACACCCGTCACGCATCCCGGCTCGCCCGAGCATTCGTACACGTAATACGCCGCACCCGGGTCCTTAAGCATCAGGCCATCGGCAATGGCTCCGCGCAGGGCATCGTTGCCGCTCAGAATGCTGCCCATTGCAGGTAGCGCTTCGAGCACGCGGTCCTGAGCCGGGCGGATGCAGGGAAACGGAAGAGCTTTCATGGACGGTCCTAACGCGCGAGTCGGTTTGTTCGCGGCTTATTATGCCCCAACTTGGCTATCCGCGCCCCAGAGCGCGTTGTCGGCGAGCGCGATCAGCACCTGCTGGCAGCGAACGATATCGGCGTGGGGCACATATTCGTTGGGCTTGTGGGCGAGCGCGAGCGACCCGGGACCGTAGCTCATGCAATTGCGGTTACCCGTCTTGCCGGCAATGACGGCAGTGTCGGTGTAGCCGGTAAAGAAGCCGACGGTCGTGTCCGCGCCCGTCACATCGTCTGCTGCGCACTTGAGTGCAGCTAGAAGGGGAGAGGTCGGATCGCGCTCGATAGCGGGGCGGTCGCCTGTCACGGTATAGCTTCCATGGCAGCCGGGGACCGCGGCTTCGGCGCCGGCGATGGCCTGCTCTACCATGCGCGTCGCGGCGGCTGTATCGGTCGGCGGGGTCAGGCGCATATCGACCCAGACCTTGGCATGGTCGGGCACGACATAGGGACGGTAGCCACCTTCGATCTGTCCAAAGGTGATGGTCGATGGTCCCAGCTCATCGTGCGCGGGCAGCGCCACAAACGCGCGACGAAGCGAACACACGACCTCGGCCATGGCGGCGACGGCATCCGCGCCCTTCCACGGCTGGCTTGCATGCGCCGTCACGCCAGCCATTTCAATCTCGAACCACGTACGCCCCTTGTGCGCCACCTGAATCTGTCCGTCGGTGGGCTCGGTGTCCAGCACCCATTCGCGTGAGCCGACCCAGCCGGCATCGATCGCGGCCTCTGAGCCACGCATAAAATCTTCCTCGTCGACCGAGCAGATGAGCGAAAAGCCGCGGCGGGGCAGCGCGCCATCCGCTACCACGCGCTCGAGCGTATGGACCAGTGCGGCAATGGCGCAGGCCAGGCCACCCTTCATGTCGCAGGCGCCACGGCCATAGAGTTTGTCGTTACGCACAACCGCCCCGAGTGGCGGCGTGTTTGCGTCCCAGCCATCGCCCAGCGTAACGGTATCCATATGGCAGATATAGACGAGCCGTGGCTCGTCGCTCAGTCCCGGCACGGTGACCATAAGGTTGCGGCGCCCGGGCAGCACCTCGAGTTCCTCGACCTGCACGGCATGGAGCACCGGATGGCTCAGCTGCGCCAACCGTTCCTCAACCAACGCTTTGATATAGCGCTCAATCTCGTCCTCATACGCACCCGGGTCTGAGCTGTCGATCCGCACGAGTTCTTGCGTAAGCCGCCAAGCAAAATCTGTATCAACCATAGGCACCTCACAGATAGTTATGTCAACATACAGATTGTATGCCAAGAAGCGGCTCAGTGCATTTAATGGAGTACTCACAAAAACGGGGGCGCCTCTCGTGCGAAAGGCGCCCCCGCGGGCATTCGATGTCAGTGACGGGCAGGCCACATGGGGAACTGCCCGTCAGATCAGCCGGCGCTATTTGATTACGCGCACGCGATACATCGACGGAATCTGCTTGAGCGCCTCGATGGTGCTGCTGTCCAGGTGCTCGTCGGTGTCGAACATGGTGTAGGCGTTCTCGCCGGCGGACTCGTTGGTCATGCGCTGCACGTTGGCGTTGTCCTTGGCAAGGATGGCCGTGATCTGGCCGATCATGTTGGGCACGTTGGCGTGCAGGCAGGCGATGCGGCTCGCGGCGCGCGCCTTGCCCATGCTGCAGGCGGGGTAGTTGACGCTGTGTGCGATGTTACCGTTCTCCAGGTAATCCTTGAGCTCGCTGATGGCCATGTCGGCGCAGTTGGCCTCGGCCTCGCCAGTGCCGGCGCCCGAGTGCGTGGTGATAAACGTATTGGGCATCTTGACGGTCTTGGGCGTGGCAAAGTCGCAGCTAAACCAGCTGAGCTTGCCCTCGCGCAGGGCAGCGTCGACGGCGTCCTCGTCAATGATGGTTTCGCGCGCGTAGTTGATGAGCACGGCGTCGGGTGCCAGCAGGTTAATCTGCTCGGTGCTGATCATGCCGATGGTGTCTGCCTTGCTGGGCACGTGCACGGTGAGGTAGTCGCAGCCGCGGCAGAGATCCTCGAGCGTGCCCACGCGCTGCACCTCGCGGCTCAGCACCCACGCGTGCTCGACGGAAATGAACGGATCGTAGCCGTAGACGTCCATGCCCAGATCGACGCAGGCGTTGGCGACCTTGGAGCCTACGTTGCCCAGGCCGATGACGCCGATGCGCTTGCCCTTGAGCTCGCGGCCCACAAAGGCCTTCTTGGCCTTCTCGGCATCGACCTGGATCTCGGGGTCGTCGGCGTTGTCGCGCACCCAGTTCATCGACTGCACTACGCCGCGGCTCGAAAGCACCAGCATGCCCAGGACGAGCTCCTTGACGGCGTTGCTGTTGGCGCCGGGGGAGTTAAAGACGACGACGCCTTTCTTGGCGTACTCCTCGATGGGGATGTTGTTGACGCCGGCGCCGCAGCGGGCGATGGCGCGGATGCCCTCGGGCAGCTCGTAGCCGTGCAGGTCGGTGGAACGCATCAGGATGGCGTCGGCCTCCTCGGCGGTGCTTACAAACTCGTAGCCCTCGCCAAACTCGACTTTGCCGTCTTTAGTGATGTCGTCGATGGTCTTAATCTTACGCATGGAAAAACTCCTTAGCAGGTTTTGATCTAAGCAGGGTGGTCTGAGGTGGCTGGTCGGCCCGCGTGTTGCGGGCTAGTTAGATCGCGGACTCAAACTATGCTGCGCTTCGAAGTCCTTCATGTACGTGGCCAGCGCCTGCACGTCCTCCATGGTGACGGCGTTGTACACGCTGGCGCGCATGCCGCCGACGAGGCGATGGCCCTTGACGTTTTGAATCTGGTGCTCGGCCGCGCCTGCGACAAAGGCGGCGTCGAGGTCGGCATCGCCGGTGCGGAAGGTGACGTTGGCGATGGAGCGGCTGTCGGCCTGCGTGGTGCCATGGAACAGGTCGCTGTGCTCGAGCAGGTCGTAGAGTAGGTTGGCCTTGGCCCAGTTGCGCTCGGCCATGGCGGCAAGTCCGCCGGTCTGCTCGACCCAACGGAACACCTTGCCGCACACGTAGATGCCAAAGGTGTTGGGCGTGTTGAGCATGGAGCCCTTGGCGGCCTGGGTCTTAAGGTCCATGTACTGCGGCGTCTGCGCAAAGGCCGGGCCGTCGGCAATCAGGTCGTTGCGCACGATGACCACGGTCACGCCCGCGGCGCCGGCGTTTTTCTGCGCGCCAGCGTAGATGAGCCCGTAGCGTTCGACGTCGAGCGGCTGCGACAGAAAGCAGCTCGAGACATCGGCGACCAGCGGCACGTCGCCGCAATCGGGCAGCTCGTGGAACATGGTGCCAAAGATGGTGTTGTTCTGGCAGATGTAGACGTAGTCGAGCCCGTCGCCCGCGGCCTCGGCGGCAATGCGCGCGTTGACGTCGTCCATGTCGGGGATGCGGTCGAAGTTGGTGTCCTTGGAGCTCGCGAGCAGCACGGCCTCGCCGTACTTGGCGGCCTCTTTGTACGCCTTGTTGGCAAAGTTGCCGGTCACGACGTAGCCGGCGCGCCCGCGGCGCATGAGGTTCATCGGGATGCCCGCAAACTGCAGCGTGGCGCCGCCCTGCAAAAACAGGACACGGTAGTTGTCGGGGATGCTCAGCAGGCGGCGTAGGGTTGCCTCGGCGTCGTCGATGATCTGCTGGTACATGCTAGATCGATGGCTCATCTCGAGCACGGACATGCCGCAACCGCGGTAGTCCATCATCTCGTCGGCGATCTCGGCGAGCACGCTTGTAGGCAGCGCGGCCGGGCCAGCTGAGAAGTTGTGCACACGTGCCATCTTCTAGTTCCCCCTCGTAGTCGTTTGAACGTTCGGGATACTTTAGCACAGTGGAGCGCCAAGCGCGACCGCATCACGGTAAAACTCGACTGCGCCGCTATGATTTACAGGATGGTTACATGGGGGAGGGTTTATCTCGAGGCTCGCATCCGATCCGCCTCGGCCTTCGCTTGTTTCCAGGGGCGCACGCGACCGTTGGTGAGGTCGTCGTAACCATGAGCGATGGTACGTTGAATGTGATCTTCGCGTTCCTGAATGGTAGTTAGCGCGCGCGTCTGATCAGAAATAGGCTTTACGACAGGCATATGAAACTTCTTACATAGAATCATATGTATAACTCTATGTTGAGCGTAGCGGAGGGTGGCGTTGGGCGTGTGCGTGCCTGCATTCGTAAGCGCGGTTGTCTGGCAAGTGTGATTTGGGGCGACCTCGTTAAAGTTTCTAAACTGCGAAAATGACCGTTAACCGGATTAAATTTTGTTACTCAACATTTGACACTCTGGGCGTGGTAACTTTTTACCAACAGGTATGATTATTGTCATGTGCGCCGCGCCTGCCTGCCGGGTTGCGGCGCACTTGTGACAGCCTTTGACACCCTTGGAGCGTGTACTGTGGATGTAACCACAAAAAGCGTTCGGGGGGGGGGGGTGCTCACTCGCGAGCAATTCCTCCCGCATGAGATGCGCATCGTCGCTGCCCTTCGTATGCAGGGCGCAAGCGACGAGCAGGTCATTGTACGCGTAAAGAGCGAGAACCTCTTTCAATATCCCACGGAGCGCATGGTCGCCAACCGCGCAACCGTGTGCCTTCGCCGCCTTGACGCCATGGTGCCCACGGACGCCGTATGCGCCGCGCGCGGCATCGACCCCAAAACCGCCGTCGAGGCTGCGTCATCCCTAACCAGGCTCATGGCATCCGGCACTCCCACGCAGGCGGACCAGGCCATCTTCTACAGCATGATCTGCCGCTACGATATCGTGCGCGAGCTCGTGCTCGTCGAGGTAGGGGAGCGTCTACAAAACTTCGATTATGCCTTTACGGCGGTTGACCTCAACGCCTTTATGACACGCTTTACCACGGAGTATCCGGACGCGGCCCGCTGGACTGAGGCTACGGTCAAGCGCATTAAGGGCTCGCTCCGCCAGGCGCTCCGCCATGCTGGCCTTATCGGCGAGGGCCTGGGCCCGGAGTCCGAGCGCCTGTCACCACTCTTCCTCGATTCCGATGTCGAGCGAGCCTTGGTTCAGCTGGGCGAGCAGTCGCTTATCGCGGCCCTTACCGGCAGGGTGGTGATGTAGCGTGGCTCCCGTCAAAAGCGCCGTCGACCCTGTTATCACCCCGGCGACCGATCTCACCACCAATATCGGCATCCATTCCCGCAAGAGCGTCGTGGCGGCGCATGCCCGCTCCGAGCGCGCCTGTCAGGAATTTGAGCGCCGTGCGCAGCTTCTGCGCGAGTGCCTGTGCAGCGAGGACTTTTTGGCCAACAAGGGCATAGGCAATGAGATCGGCTTCCACACTTTTTGCTATGACCCCGCGCTGGAGTTTGAGGCGCGTGCATTATTTGACACCCTTTCATGCGATGCCGAGGCCGACAAGCTTCCGTGCACGCTCAAGGTCGTGAACCTTTACGACGCCGTGCTGGCAATTCTCGAAAAGCGCCGTGTCCTCAAGGCTATCCCGCGCCAAGAGGAGCGCCACGGTACCCAGCGCGTGCTCGAGGACGTGGCCAAGTTCGCCTCGCCCGAGAAAGTTGCCGCGTACATCCTTGAGCAGACCGAGCCGTTCGCGCCCGGAGACGTCATTCTCCTCACCGGTGCAGGTGAGGTCTTCCCGTTCTTTCGCATGCACACGCTTCTCCACTGCATGCTTGCGGATTTTGATGAGGTGCCTGTGGTCGCCGCCTATCCGGGCAGTTTCAACGGCTCTTCTTTCCAGCTCTTTAACCGTCTGCCGGCCGACAACTACTACCGCGCCATCGATATCTCGTAAGCACGGCTCCCCGCAGGCAAGTCCCTGCTGCCGGTAACAACCCTTTGCCATAACGTTCCCAAACCCAAAGGAGCACCCATGGACAACACGATCATTCGCGACCTCTTTGCAAAAGACATTAACCGCTCCATCAACGGCGTGGTCAAGGTCCAGGATTCAAAAGATGGGTCCATCCGCCAAGAGCTTGACGAGTACGTGGTGACGCGCGAGTTGCAGAGGCACCTTGCCACGTTCTTCAAGGCCTACGGCGATGCCATCGACGCGCGCACCGACAAGATCGGCGTGTGGATCAGTGGTTTCTTCGGTTCCGGTAAATCGCACTTCCTCAAGATGCTGAGCTACCTGCTCGAGAATCGCCAGATCGGCGGTAAGAGCGCCATCCGCTACTTTGACGGCAAGATCGTCGACCCCATGGTCGCGGCTGCCATGGAGCGCGCCTGCTCGGTGCCCACGCAGGCCATCCTCTTTAACATCGATAGCAAGGCGGGCCAGTGGAAGCAGGGCGATACGGCTCCCACGGCGCTGCTTCGCGGCTTTGAGCGCATGTTCTACGAGGCGCGCGGCTTCTACGGCGAGGACCTCAAGCTTGCAAAGCTCGAGGACTACATCGATTCCCTGGGCAAGACCCAGGAGTTCCGCGAGGCCTTTGAGCGCGTGAACGGCGAGTCCTGGCTCCAGACCCGCGACACCTACAGCTACTTTGAGGACGACGTGGTCGAGGTGCTGCAGAGCGTGCTCGGCATGAGCGAAAAGGCCGCATGGAACTGGCTCGAGGGTTCTGAGGACGAGGTTTTGGCCCCCGATGTCTTTGCCAAAAAGGTCAAGGACTACGTAGACGCTCAGGCAGCGGCCCACGGCGGCAACTTCCGTTTGCTCTTTATGGTCGACGAGGTGGGTCAGTTTATTACAAACGACAAGGACCCAAGCCTTATGCTGAGCCTTCAGACCATCGTCGAGGAGCTGGGTGCCGCCTGCGGTGGCCGCGTGTGGGTGATGGTTACGAGCCAGGAGGCCATCGACAACCTGAGCCTGCCCGTGGGCAACGACTTTTCAAAGATCCAGGGCCGCTTCAATACCCGCCTTTCGCTCTCCAGCTCCAGCGTGGACGAGGTCATCCAGCGCCGTGTGCTCGAGAAGACCGCGCCGGCGGCCGATATGCTTGCACAGGTCTACGAGCAAGACGCCGCCGTGCTTAAAAACAACTTTACCTTTGAGGGCGGCTCGCGCTCCGACCTTGCCGGCTACGCCAACTCCAAGGATTTTGTGGCCAGCTACCCGTTTGTGGGCTACCAGTTTAAGCTCCTGCCCGACGTGATGACCGAGGTGCGCAAGCACGGTGTCAAGGCCAAGCACATGTCAACGGGCGAGCGCTCCATGCTGAGCGCGTTCCAGGAGAGCGCTCAGGCCATCCAGTATGACCAGACCGGTGCACTCGTGCCGTTCTGGTGCTTCTTCGACACTATCTCCAAAGACCTTGAGCACGGCATCAACCAGGTGGTCGACCGCGCGGTCCGTGCGGCCGAGGACGCAAAGGGCCTTGAACCCTACGACGTTCAGGTGCTCAAGCTCCTGTACCTGATTCGTTACATCGGCTACGTTAAGGCCACGGTCGAGAACATCTCCATCTTCATGATCGACGGCCTCGACGTGGACATGCGCGCCCTCAAGGACCGCGTCAAGGAGTCCCTTGCCCGTCTGGAGCGCGAGAACTACGTGGCGCGCCAGGGCGATACCTATAGCTTCCTCACCGACGAGGAGCAGGAGATAGCGCAGGAGATCGCACGCACCTCGATCGATAACGCGCAGGTGATCGAGTCTATCAAAAAGCGTCTGTTCGACAGCATCTATACCGCGCGCAAACTCAACCGCGGGGCCAACGACTTTCCGTTTGACCGCTATGTGGACGGCTCAATCCACGGTACCAGCATGGGCGGCATGGAGCTTTACGTGGCGACTATGGCGAGCGACCTGGGCCGTGCGGACGATACCGAGCTGGCCTTGGCTTCTTCGGGCAAAGCCATCGTGGTCTTGAGTGACGAGGCGGATTATTGGGAGACGCTCGTCAACGCTGCCAAGATCCGTAAGTACGCCAAGACGCGAAATCTCCAGGAGCTTCAGCCGAGTACGCGCCAGATCGTCGAGTCCAAGATGCGCGAGGCGGCCTATAACGAGAAGGAGGCCGATACCCTTTTGAGCGAGGCCGTGCTCCATGCACGTTGCGCGGTCAACGGCCGCATGGTTGAGGTCCGCGCGGCCAAACCCGCCCAGGTCTTTGAGCAAGTGCTGGCGCAGCTGTGCGATGTGGTCTTTGAAAAGGCCGACTATATCGGCGCGCCGGTCACGAGCGATTCCGATATCCGCTCCACTCTGGCGGGCAACGTTCAAGCGGGGCTCGCTGGCATGGGCGCGGGTAACACGCGTGCGCTCAAAGAGGTCGAGGACTACCTCAAAGTTCAGCACCAGCGCCACCTGGATACCGCTATGGGCGATATCCAGCGCCAGTACCAGCAAAGGCCCTTTGGCTGGCGCGAGGTCGACATCGCAAATGTGGTGGCGCAGCTTGTGGTGGAGCAGCGCGCACAGGTGCTGTTTGGCGGTCAGACGGTTCAAGCTAACGACAGCCGCATGGTGGCACTCCTTCGCAAGGATGCCGATAAGGCCCAGGTGCGCTTGCGCATGCGCATAAGCGACCGGTTACTGCGCGCCACGGGCGAGCTCATGCGTGACCTGTTTGATCTCAAGACCGTGCCCTCCAACGAGGATAAGCTCGTGGCCGAGCTCAAGGAGCGCCTTGAGGACTTGCGCGAGGCGTGTCTCGCCATAGCACGCGACTACTACACGGGCATCAAGCCGGCCTACCCGTATCCCGGCGAGAACGAGTGCGAGAAGATGCGCTCGGAGGTCGCCGACGTCCTTAAGGATCAGAGTGAGTCCGAGGCGTTTTTGACTACGTTTACCAAGCATGAGGACCGCTTGCTCAATGCCAAGGAAGATTTTGACAAGGTGGTTGAGTTCTTCGAGTCCAACCAACGAACAGCGTTTGACCACGCCAAGGATTTCTTGAGCCGCACCGAGGGTATCGAGTATGCCTCCGATGACATTCCTAGCGCGGTTGAGAACGTGGCAAAGGTTCGCGAGATCCTCAAAGATCCCAAGCCCTACGGCCGCATTAAAGATCTGCAGCCGCTTATGAATCCCGTCGAGGACGACATGAAAAAGCTGCTGGGTATCCGTCGCAATGAGTTTTTGTGCCGCATCGAGAATGATCTGCAAGACCTGCAGGCGCAGGCTGAGAGTCAAAAGGGCTTTGTCAATCAAGCCAAGGATGCCATAGCGGATGCCGGCGCCAAATACGAGTCGTTCAAAAACCGTGCCCACAGTGCTCAAAGCCTCAACGAGCTGAGCGTTGCTGCGACTAACTGGGGCGACTGGCTCAGCGCGGCAGCCAACGAGATGTACGACGCCGTGGATGAGGCCCGCATGCGTATGGACAACGAGCGCCGCAGCATCGAGGTCACGAGTACGGGTGAGGTGGTCAAGAAGATCTCCAACAAGGGTGCCGCATCGTCTGCGCCCGTGCCCGCGTCCAAGCCCCAGCGCAAGATCAAGACCGTGCGCCGCGCCGATCTGGCCAAGCCGAGTCGTCTCTTGTCCGCAGAGGACGTGGAGCGCTACGTGGACGACCTGCGCTCTCGCCTTATGCAGGAGCTCGCTGCAAACGACGAGATCCGTATCAACTAACCCGCGGAGCCACCGGTACCAAAGCGCGCACCGGTGGCTTATGGCGTTTAGAAAGGCTCATCAACCATGAACGATTCTGCTCTTAAGAGCTTCTGCACCTGGGCCCGTACAGAGCTCATCAAAGGCGTGGAGGCACAGATGGTGCGCTACGGCATCACCGAACCTGCACCTTCGCCCGTTGGGTCCGAGACCGTCAACGGCCTGCCCCTAAGTCCTGCTGAGGTTGAGCAGCGTGACGAGCTGCTGCGCATACAGACAGAGGTGGGTCACGAGGCGCTGCGCGACCGAGCGGCCTACACCTGGTTCAACCGCATCGTGGCCATTCGCTTTATGGATGCACGCGGATGGCTCCCCAGCCGTATGCGCATGCTGAGTCGTGCGGACGGCAGCCATGGCAGCGAGGCCGTGGAGAATGCACTGGACGTGGAGATAGCGACGGCCGATACCGATCGCATAGCCGAGCTCAAGATGGCGGGCTTGGATGAACCGCTGTGGCGCTACCTGTTTATGGCTCAGTGCGAGGAGCTTGCCGATTGCCTGCCGGGCGTCTTTGAACGCGTGGGCGGTGCCATGGAGCTGCTGTTGCCCCAGGGCCTCATGATGTCCGACGGCGTGGTGGGCAAACTCAATGCCGTCCTCGCTGACGAGGACTGGCGCGAGGGCGTGACCGTTCTGGGCTGGATGTATCAGTACTACAACGCTGACGTCAAAGACGAGTTCTTCAAGGCAAAACGCAAAGCAGCGGCGGCGGACATCGCGCCCGCCACGCAGCTCTTCACCCCCGAGTGGATCGTGCGCTATATGGTCCAGAACTCGCTCGGCCGTCTGTGGATGCTCAACAACCCGGGGAGTTCGCTGCGCGAGCGCATGGAGTATTACATCGAGCCTGATACTGAGCACGAGGACTTCATCCGCATTTCGAGCCCCGAGGAGATAACCATCTGCGACCCCGCATGCGGCTCGGGCCATATTTTGGTCTATGCGTTTGAGCTGCTCTTCCATATGTACGAGGAGCGTGGCTATCGTGAGCGCGAGATTCCCGAGCTCATTCTTACTAAAAACCTTGCAGGTATGGAAATCGATTCCCGCGCGGCACAGATCGCGGAGCTGGCGCTTGCCATGTGCGCCCGCGAGCACGATCGTCGCTTCTTTAGGCGTGGCGTTCGCGCCGACGTTGCCGTGCTCTCGAGCATCCCGCTAGGGGAGGACGAGCTGCCGGGTAACAAGAAGCTCGCCGAGGAGCTGAGTCATTTGGGCGAGATCGGTTCGCTGCTCAATCCCTCAGAGGACGAGATCGACGAGCTCAAGGCCGCCGCCGCGAGTTGTTCCGATGACCTTTTTGCCGCTACGGCCAAAACTAAGCTCGAAAGCGCTGCCGCCATCTGCGAGAAGCTGTCCCGTCGTTTTACCTGCACCGTGGCGAATCCTCCGTATATGGGCAGCAGCAGCTTTAATCCATTCATGAGCAAGTGGATCAAGAAGAACTACCCCGACGTGAAGAGCGACCTCTGCACGTGCTTTATCGAGCGCGGATTCAGCCTTGCCAGGGACCGCGGCTACGCGGCCATGGTTACCATGCAGAGCTGGATGTTCCTGGGCAGCTTCGAGAAGATGCGCTCCTCGCTCATCGGGTCCAAGTCGATCCTGTCCATGCTGCACCTGGGCCCCCGCGCGTTCGACGCCATCGGCGGCGAGGTCGTCAACGTCACGGCCGACGTCGTCTACAACGGGTGCGCGGCATGCGGGGGCGCCTACGTGCGCCTCGTCGACATCAACGGCAGCGATGCCAAGCGCAAGAAGGCTCTCGAGGCGATCCGAAACCCCGACTGCGGCTGGTTCTACCGCCGCGACGCCGAGACCTTCAAGCAGATTCCCGGCACCCCCATCGCCTACTGGGCCAGCGATGCCCTTCTTGATGCGTTTGCCAATGCTAAGCAGCTTAACGAGTTCGGTAAACCTCGCCAGGGTCTTGCCACTGGTGACAACGAGCGTTTCACGCGTTTGTGGTGGGAGCCTGAAGTCGATAAAGCGCGTTTTGGTGTTGAGTCGGAGGAAGAAGCTTTTGAGGGCGGAGGTAAATGGTTTCCATACAATAAGGGGGGTAACTACCGCAAGTGGTATGGGAATAACGATTGGGTAGTTACTTTCAATCGGGCTAACTCTGAAATTCTGGCCACGCTAGGCAATCACCTTCCCTCAAGACATCTCTATTTCAAGCCGATGCTTACCTGGTCAAAGGTGTCTAGTGGGGTTATTGCGTTTAGGTACAGACCAAGTGGAAGTTTGTTTGATGTTGCCGGGACTAGTGTTTTCGGTGATGAAATGACTCTCAAATATTTGCAGGGCGCATGCAATAGCTCTGTGATTATGCGCGTCGCAAGCATGCTTTCGCCAACGCTCAACTTCGAGGTGGGTCAAATCGCAACGTACCCGATTGTTCAAAGCGAGGAACTGGAGCCATCGGTTAACGCCATGGTCAACTCGTGTCGCGAACTATCAAAAACCGATTGGGATTCGTTTGAAACCTCCTGGGATTTCAAACGTCATCCGCTGGTGTAGGTGTTTGCTGTGTCTACTGCCCTTATTTCTAAATATAAAAAATCAATTAGGGATTCAGCAATCTGGTCGTCTGAAGAAGTATCTATTATTTGGGATTTTTACGTTACCAAATCGGTCGCTGCTTCTGCATCCCAGCAAAGAGCTGCTAAGGATTTCGGATTAAAAGAAATGCCGTTTGATACTCTTCTCGACTATTCCGGCGTTTTGGCGGAGAAGCGGGAAATGTTGATGGCTGACAGAATTGATGGCGTCCTAAAAGAATATGGGTTTGTTTATATGGGCAAGGATCCCAATACTAAAGAGGTCGTCGAAATTCCTATTGAAATCGATAGCCCACGCCTGGTGTGCATGCAGCCGTATTCAATAGCCGATAGAAATAAACCCGTTGCAAAGGGCGGAGGCAAGGGTGTGACCTTGCTGACCCATATGAGGAATTCGCTTGCCCATGGGTGTACATATTTTTTTGACAATGGAAATATGCTGCTAGAAGACAGGGCTGCCGGTTCGAGCGGAAAAACAACAGCAATGATATTGCTACCGCAATCTTCTTTTCTCGATTGGATAAAAATCATCGATATCGATGGCAAGTATTATTTTCCAAATAGCGCTAGAGGTGACTACCGAACTCTGGTAGTGCGATCAAAGCCCAAAAAGCATGAGTAGATTGCATCCGAGATTCATTGAGCCGTTTTTGCATCGCTTTTAGATTTCCACAAGTTCCAAATCGGATTTCTTCATCCGATATTAATTTCTGCGGCGAATAGCATCTTGTGAAATGGCCTAACAACGATTTTGATGGTTTGGGGAAATTCATGTCAATCTTACTTTCCGATAAATACGAGGCTCGCAAGGCCGAGGTCAACGCTCGCTTTGAGCAGCTTCGCGCCAACGAGGAGGAACTCAACCGGATCTTTGCCAAGATCTACAACATGGAGGGCGAGGTGCCTATCGAGGTCGAGGACAAGTACGTCTCGGTGGCGCGCATCTTCGATACGGCAGAAGAGATTCCAGAGAGCTACAAGGGCAACAAGTACGTGCGTACCAAGCGCGACGAGATCACCTCGCTCATAAGCTATGCCGCGGGCTGCATGTTCGGTCGCTATTCGCTGGATGTGGACGGTCTGGTTCTGGCCGACCAGGGCGCCACGGTCGACAACTATCTGGCCAAGATGCCCAACTCTGATCATGTGACCTTTATGCCCGATAGCGATAACGTGCTGCCCATTACCGATGACGAGTACTTTGACGACGACATCGTGCGCTACTTTATCGACTTTGTGCGCACCGTGTATGGCGAGGAGACGCTTGAGCAAAACCTGGCCTTTATTGCTGAGGCACTCGGCGGTAAGGGTACCCCGCGCGAGGTAATCCGCACCTACTTTTTGAAGGACTTCTTTAAGGACCACTGCCAGACCTACAAGAAGCGTCCCATCTACTGGCTGTTCGACAGTGGCAAAAAGAATGGCTTTAAGTGCCTTGTCTACATGCATCGCTATCAGCCCGACCTGTTGGCTCGCATCCGCACCGACTATGTGCATGAGCAGCAGGAGCGCTACCGTGCCCAGATCGGGTATGCCAACGATGCCCTTGTCAGTGCCGAGCGCGGCGAGCGCGTGCGCTTGGATAAGCGCATCAAAAAGCTCAACGACCAGCTCAAAGAGACCATTGCCTACGAGGAGAAACTGCACCACTTGGCAGACCAGATGATTAAGATCGACCTGGATGACGGCGTCAAGGTCAACTACGCCAAGTTTCAGGATGTGCTAGCAAAGATTAAGTAACTGCAGATACGGTAAGGATATTCATGCCCAAGATCGATGTAGAAGAACAGCTCAAGCTGCGGTTTTTGCAACCGTTGCCCGCATGCATGCCCCGCCGTGTGGTGGTTTGGCACGATGCAGACGGCGAGTTTGCTCCTGAGTTTGAACGTTTGGCCGCCGAGGGCTTCGACGGTGCGGGGACTGATGACGGCGTTATGCCCGCTTACGGTGACTTTGAGCGCCCAGTGCGGTTTGTTGAGGCCTGCGAGGGCCGCATGTTTGCCGTCAAGAAGCTCGTCAACCGCGATGACCTTGTGAGCGATATCTTGCTGTATCGCCGTTGCCCGCGCGGCAGGCTTGAGGGCGATTGGCTTGCCGATGTTGAGCTGTATGCTGACCGGTTTCAAGCTGATTATCTTTCGCTTTTGGCCGATCAGCTGGGTATCGAGAATATCGATGCCGTGCGCGAGAGCTTGCGAGCGCACAAGGCGTTCTTTGTCGCCAAGTCCCGCTGCGCTAAGTTTGTCGCATGCGTTCCGCATGCCTCGGGCGCATCCGATATCGAACTCGGCATCCTTACGGTGATTTTTGGCGGTAAAGAGCTTGGTGACGAGCGCCCCGCGTTTGTGCTGCGTGGCTGTATGACCATGCTGCTGCACGAGGGTCCCGAGGCGCTGGCCGAGTTGATGGACAAGTACTGCGTGCGCGATGTGCTCTCTGCCTTTATGCTTCGCTGCTATGGGTTTGAGGGACCGCTGTATGAGCGCGACTCATTGCTTATGCTTTCATCCCATGTGCTCCTTACAGCGGCGTCTACCGCGCTTCCCGAGGGAGCGCTCAAGGGACTCGAAAGCTATGTGGCTCCCGCCTACGGCCCCTATTGCCTTGAGGCGGTGCGCACGTGGGACCAGGCCGCCGATACCCAGGCATCGAGCGAGGACCTATTTGAGATCTGTCGTTTGGTGGAGGATGTCCGCGGGCTCTTTGCGCGGTTTGAGGCTCTGCCGATCGATGTGCTGACCTCGCTTGATGTGTTTCCGTGCGTCAACGAGGCCGTGCTCTCGCAGCTGTTCTTCTCGTTTGCCCAGGGCGCGGACCGTGTTGAGGATGCGCGCGCCTTTGCGGCGCGTCGCTGCGACCTAAGCTGGTACCGTCGTGTCGAGAGCTACTTTGACCTGCTTGCCGCTGTGGCCGATATGTGCGCGTTTAGGCAGGCGCACGCGGGCGGCTTCCATCTGGCGCAGCCCCAGCAGGTGTGGGATGCCTACATGTCCGATTGGTATGCCATGGATGCCGCCTATCGTCATATGTGCACCGCGTATCTGCGGGCGCGCTCCGTCGAGTGCGATGTACTCGAGGAACCTGCCCGAGCTGTGGTGGATTGGGCGGAGAATCTCTACAGTAACTGGTTCTTGGTCGACGCCAATACCTGCTGGGCGGCCGCTGCGCAAGGGGAGTGGGCCGATTGCGGCTACATCGATGGCCCTGCACGGCAGGATGAGTTCTACTGGCATGTGCTGCCTACCTATGTGGGCTCTGCTAAAACGACAGTCGTTATCGTGAGTGACGCGTTGCGCTATGAGGTGGCCCGCGACGTTGCGGCGCTGCTCGAGCGCGAGCGCGGCGGCAACGTCAAGGTTTCTAGTATGCAGGCGGTCTTTCCCTCCATTACCGAGGTAGGTATGCCTGCGCTACTGCCACACCAAGCGCTTGAACTTGCAGCGGATGGCTCGTTTGTGTTGGCTGACGGCATGCCCACCGCAACGACTCCGCAACGCGAGGCCGTGCTTACCCATGTTGAGCCTACGGCCCGTGCTTTGCGCTCGAGCGCATACCTCAACATGGCGGGAACCGAGCGCAAGGCGATGCTCAAGGACTCAAGACTTGTCTACCTCTATCACAACAAGATTGATGCCACGGGCGAGAAGGCCGCTACGCAGGATGACGTCTTCGATGCCTGTACGGACACCGTAGAGGAGCTTGCCACGTTGGCGCGCCGCGTGTGCACCGACGCCCCGGGTGCGCGTGTTGTTATAACGGCGGATCACGGCTTTATCTACACGCGCTGGGAGCTCAGCGAGTGTCAGATGCTCGGCAAGCCAGATCTTCCCTTCCTTGACGCTCCCGTCATGCACGGCAAGCGTCATCTGGTGGTGCCCAACGAGGCCGTGGCCAAGCTTTCGGACGAGGCACGCGGGGTGTTTGTTACTGTTGACATGGGACGTTTGGGTGCCGGCTTTGAGGGGTTTGCCCTGCGCGAGAACGTGCACTTTAGGCGTCCCGGCGGTACTAACAACTATGTCCACGGCGGCATGAGCTTGCAGGAGCTGTGCGTGCCCGTTGTCGGATTTTGGCGTGCGCGCTCGGGTTCCAAGGACTTTGTCGACACGCGCGTGGCGACGCTGCGCGTGCTAAGTGAGGGGCGCCGAGTGACCAACTCGCTTTTCTCGGTCAACTTGATTCAGGAGGAACCCGCCCAAGGCAAGGTCTTGCCGTGCGAGTACGAGCTGGTGTTTACCGACGCAAGCGGCAACGAGGTGAGCGATACGGTCAAGGCGCATGCCAACAAGACTTCTGCTAACTCGCAGGAGCGTGTAGTGCATGTCAAGTTTGCGCTGCATGCGGCGGATGGATTCTCGGCCAAGGGTCCGTACTATCTGGTCTGCCGCGAGCGCGAGACGGGCAAGATCGTTTGGCGCGAGACGTATACCATCGCTGTTTCGTTTGCCCCTGTTGCTGACTTTGGTTTTTAGGAGTGTGCCCTATGTTTGATAGCCATGACGACGATTTGTGGGAAGTTCCCTCGATTGATGTGGATGTGCCGGCGGAGGGTGTGGTGCCTGCGGAGGCCCCGGCGGCTGAGGCTGTTGCGCCTGCCCCGGAGCCGTTTGCTGCCGCGCCCGTTGAGGCTGCGGTGAACGCCGAGGACGAATTCTCGACCGACGGTTATGACCAGGCTGTGGCCGAGGCTCCCGAGGACGACGGCTACGACATGGATGGGTTGGACGGCAAACTGCTCGAGCACTTTGCTGGCAAGATCGTGCGCAAGGACCTGACGGCCCTTATGAAGCGCGGCGCCAACGTGCCAACCTTTGTGCTGGAGTACCTGCTGGGCATGTACTGCTCAACCGACGACGAGGATGCCGTGGCAGAGGGCCTGGAGCGCATCCGCAGGATCCTCACCGATAACTATGTGCGTCCCGATGAGTCCGAGCGCATTAAGTCCAAGATTCGTGAACTGGGTCGCTTTACCATCATCGATAAGGTAACGGCCAAACTCGACGAGTACAAAGACATCTATGTGGCGTCGTTTGCCAATCTGACCATCGAGCCTTTTGTGATGCCGGCCGAGTACGTGCGCGACTATTCCAAGATTCTGCAGGGTGGCATTTGGTGCATTATGAGCATCGAGTATCGCCATCCCGTGGATGAGGAAGACGAGTTTGGCATGGAGGTCTTTGGCGACGATGCGCCGCGCCGCTCCAAGGCCAAGCGCAAAAAGCGCGGACCCGAGGACTCTCCGTTTAGCGTGGCGTCGCTCACGCCCATCCAGATGCCCAATCTGGACCTGGATGCCATGGTCGACGAGCGCCAGTACTTTACGCGCGACGAGTGGCTCAACATGCTGCTGCGCTCCGCTGGCTATGAGCCTAGCGAGCTTTCCGAGAAAGAGCGCCTGCACTTTATCGAGCGTATGGTGCCGCTCATCGAGCGCAACTACAACCTGTGCGAGCTGGGTCCCCGCGGTACCGGTAAGAGCCACATCTACAAAGAGGTCTCGCCCTACGCTATTTTGCTTTCGGGCGGCCAGACCACCACGGCCAACCTGTTCGGCCGTATGAACTCCATGCGAGCCGACCGCGTGGGCCTGGTGGGACACTGGGATTGCGTGACGTTTGACGAGGTCGCCGGCATGCGTTTTAAGGATACCAATGCCGTGCAGATTATGAAGGACTACATGGCGAGTGGTAGCTACGCGCGCGGCCGCGACCAGATCAACGCCGATGCCTCCATGGTCTTTGAGGGCAACATCAACGACACCGTGCAAAATGTCCTTAAGACCACGCACCTGTTTGATCCGTTCCCGCCGGAGTTTAACAACGATTCGGCCTTCTTCGACCGTATCCACTATTACCTGCCGGGCTGGGAGATTCCCAAGATGCGCTCGAGCCTGCTGACCGGGCATTATGGCCTGATCACCGACTGCCTGTCGGAGTTTTGCAAGGAGATGCGCCGCAAGGACTTTACGCACCATATCGACCGTTACTTCCGCTTTAACAGCGACTTTAACAAGCGTGACGAGATCGCCGTGCGCAAGACCTTTAGCGGCCTTGCAAAGCTGCTGTTCCCCGACGAGGCCATGGACAAGGACGATGTGCGCTGGCTGCTGGACTACGCCATCGAGGGCCGTCGCCGCGTAAAGGAGCAGCTCAAGATTATGGCGGGCGTTGAGTTTATCGACGTTAACCTGGGCTATATGGATGCCGACAACCCGCAGGACGTGCACGTGGTGCGCGTGCCCGAGCAGAGCGAGGACACGCTGATTCCCGACGGGCCGCTGCTGTCCGGCCACGTGTTTGGCGTGGGCAGGTCGCAGGGCGGCGAGGTCGCCGTGTACAAGTTGGAGAACAAGGCCGTTGCCGGCGAGTGCAAGTTTAAGCACGAGGGCGTGGCCTTTAACAAGCCGGTGCGCGATACGCTGGAGGCCGCGTTCGACAACTTTGTGAACCTTGCAAACCGCGTGGCGCCGGGCATGCACATTGGCTCCAAGGATTACCTGCTGTTCTATAACGACCTGCAGAGCAAGGGCCTGTCCGAAGAAGTTTCGCTCGCCGAGTTTGTGGGCCTGTGCTCTGCGGCATGCAACCGCCCGGTGATGCCCGCGCTGGCGATTCCGGGAATCTTGCGCATGTCGGGCTCTATGGACGAGATGCGCGGGCTCGAGGACATTATGCGTGTGGCCAAAAACGCCGGTGCCAAGCGCGTGATTTTGCCGCTGAGTGCTATTGCGGGTTTGCAGAGTGTTTCGTCCGAGATTATTTCGGGGTTGAGCCCGGTGTTCTACATGGATGGCGACCCGGTCGATGCCGCGAAGAAGGCGCTGGATCTGTAGAAGTGCGGGCGAGCGGGCTTGCGTGCGCGTGGGCCCGCGGGCGTGTTGGTGTGTAGTACGTGAGGAGGCCTTGCCATGGCGGGCGAGCGTTCTGTTGGCGAGCTGCTCGACAAGCTGTTTGGCTTTGAATCGGTGGCCAAGCGTCAGACGGCGCTTGAGCAGTACGATCGCGGGGAGTTGGTGCGCAAAGCACGCTCCCGCGAGCTGCTGGGCGTGCTTAGGGGCGTCGAGGCTTCCGAGCACGCTGCGCGCGAGTCTGCCGTGCGGGCTGTTGATGGGTATGTTCGCCGTGTTGAGAGCGCCGCGCTTGCACGCGCTTGCAAGCAGGCGGGCATTGTTGGACCGCTGCGGATGGAGCGTCGCTATGCTGCCTTTTTGCGCATGGAGGACAAGGCCGAGCTGTTGGCCCGTTTGGAGCAGACGCTTGCGTTTATCGAGGTAAAACTGCGTGCTAATACAGCGGACAGGGTGCGCGCGGCGTACGATGCTGCCAGCGCTTTAGTGCTGCAGGACGTGGCACGTTTGGGTGACGTGCACGTTGTGGATGCTGTGCCTTTGGACGCTGACCTGCTATGTACGCAGTTGGAGCAGATGCCTTGTGCCGCTGATGTGACGGACCTTGCGGGCATGATCACAGCGACGTTTGAGTCTGAGCTGAGTGCGACTGGCCCTCAGCGCGCTGACGGGTTTGTGGACGACGTGGCCGGTGATGTTGCTGGCGACGTGGCGTTGGAGCGCGAGCTTACCAACGTGCGCGGCGCTGCGCAGCGAGCGCGCTTGGCGGCGCAGGCGTATCGGGCCGAGCGCGCCGCTCGCGTTGCGGGGAGCATGGTGGAGCCGGTATCGTTGCCCGAGTCTGCGTGCGTTGCGTGCGAGACGGCGTGCGATGCCGGTTTGCTTTCCGAGCTGCTCGTTCAGGTTAAGAAGTCGTTTGAGACCTACCGTCGTGTTGTTGCCGACGGCGGTTTATTCTGCGCGTTTGGTACGGGCTCGCCGCATGGGGTTTGCAGTGGCTTGAGCTATTTCGATTACGATTCTCGACTTGACGAAGGCGTGCTAGTGGGCGAGTACGATGGCGCTACCAGGCATGATGTTCGCCGTGAGGTTCCGATTCCCGAGCCTGTGGATGAGGCTTCGGCCGAGGGCGGCGACTCGCTCGAGGTTGCCGTGGCACGCATGCGCGAGTTTAACGGGCGTCGCTACGATGGTGTGCTGGATGAGGATCCCGCGCGCCATGTGAATGCGTTTTGGTATGGACTCAAAAAGCTCAGCCAGTATTGCGAGGCCGCTGTACACGTGGACGAACGAGCGTGGGATTGCTTTATCGATAAGGTACAGTTTGCCTACGATGAGCCCGTGGGGCGTTTGGCTGTGCAGATGGACGACAAACAGGTTGCGGCTTTTATTGCCGCTGTGGACGCGCTCGGTGCTAGTGAGTAGGGGCTTGGCTCGATAGGAGGTTGCACCATGAAGATCGACGTTGATGTAGATCAGCTGCGCGAGAGCCTGCTCGATCGCGCGGGAAGCGCAGCGGGCGTGGGTTTTCCCGCTGCCATGCTCGACGTAGTGGATATCGAGGACGAGTCGCCCCAAGAGCTCTTGGCCCGAGCCGTACGCGAAGGCCTCGACCTCCGCGACTTTGCCGTCGACGATGACGCTGAATGATGGCCATCTTTGTTATTGACGAACATATGTTTGTATTTTATACTCATGCTTGAACATACGTCCAACTTCATGGTATAAATTAGGTGGTCATCTCTTAAGAGAGGGCTTCCAAGTGCCGGGGACGTTTTCCCCGGCTTTTTTATTAAGGATTGCCCATGCGAGAGCTGAGTATCTTTATTGATGAATCTGGAAGCGATGATCTTCGTGAAAGATACTATCTTGTGGCCTTTGTTTTTCATGAACAAGATATTCCCATCGCTGAGGGAATAGAGAAATATGAAAGGGCGGTAGCCGAAAACGGATTGCCGCTTCTTCCGTTCCATGCTTCTCCTCTCATGAATGGAAAAGATCAGTTCAAGGATTTGGGCATCAGTGAGAGAAAAAGGCTGTTCTCACTATTCCGAGTTATGTTTCGACATTTGCCCATCTCGTACAAGGTGTTTGTATTCAAGACGCGTCGGTACCGAACTCTTAAACAGATTGCTGATGCGATGCGGCGCGAAATCATCGATTTCATATTCGACAATTTGAGTTGGTTTCAGCAGTTTGATGCTGTAAAGATTTACTACGACGGAGGACAGGGTTCGGTTTCGAGTGCGCTTCACAAGGCAATCGATTACGCTTTGGCTAAAAATGCAGTTATCTATAAGCCGACAACTTCATCGGATTACTATTTGGCTCAGGCCGCGGACTATGTCTGTACCATTGAGTTCACAAGTCTGAAATATCAGGCGAATAAGCAGACTAATACTGACCAGAAGTTTTTTGGTGGTAGTACTGCGTTTAAAAAAGGCTTACTAAAAGAAGTTAGAAAGAAGGCCGTTCCAAATTAGTTACCCCCTGGCCGCTACGATGCCAGTGTGGCAATGACGGCTTCGTCGCCGGCGTATATGAGGGTGTTGCCATCGGGAATGATCGTCTGGCCTTCGCGCTTGAGCATCACCACAATAAACGGATGCTTGCCTTGCGGCACGTCGCGCAGACGCTGACCGGCCAGACGTCCATGGGGCGTTACGGTGACCTCGCGTAGCGTAACCTCGGCACGCTCCTCAAACGTTGGAGCGGCCATCACCAACAGGTCGCCTTCCTCAATCACGGTATCCCCGTTGGGCAGCACCGGGTGCGCGCCATCGCGCAGCACCAGGACTACGAGCATGTCCGTCGCGCTGCCAATATCCGCGAGCGAGCGACCGGCAAACGGATGTCCAGCGCCCACCTTGAGCTTTACAAACGACATGCCGTCTTCGTCGCGGTAGTCGTTAAAGGTGCGGCGCACGTCGCCGGTCGCATCGATCATATCGAGCTTCTTTGCCACCGCAGGCAGCAGCGAGCCCTGCACCACAATGCTCGACACGGCAATCACAAATACCAGGTCAAACAGGTCGTGACCGCCAGGAACGCCGGCCACCACGGCAAAGAGGCTAAACACGACCGAAGCCGCGCCGCGCAGGCCCGCCCAGCTTACGAGCGCAACCTGGCGGGGGTTGGTCTTAAAGGGTGCCAATAACATGCCCACGGCGATGGGCCGGCTCACGAAGAGCATGAACGCCATGAGCGCCAGGCCCGGCAGCAGCATCTGCGGCAGGCGCGCGGGCGTCACGAGCAGGCCGAGCAAGAAGAAGATCGTCATCTCTGCCATCTCGGTGAGAGTGTCAAAGAAGTGCGCCATCTCGACCTTGCCGGTGATGTCGCTCGCACCCAGCACAATGCCTGCCAGGTATACGGCCAAAAAGCCGTTGCCGCCCAGATAGCTTGGAAGCGCGTAGGCGACGATCGCCACAGCGAACAAAAAGATGGTCTGCGCACCTTCGGCCGTTGCATGTGCGCGTTCAATCAGGCGGCCCGCCGCCCAGCCGAGGGCAAGGCCCAGGCCCGCGCCCAGGATAATCTGCTTGGCCAGCAGTGCGGGAATGTTGATGTCGCCGCCGGTCGCGAGTGTGGCGAGCACGGCGGTGAGCATGTAGGCGACGGGGTCGTTGGAGCCCGATTCGACCTCGAGCAGCGAGTCGGTGCCACCTCTCAGCGACAGGCTGTGCTCACGCAGTACGCTAAAGACGCTCGCCGCGTCGGTGGATGCCACGACCGATCCCAGCAGCAGGCCGCCGATCCAGTCGAACCCCAGCGCGAAGTGGGCGAACACGCCGGTGATGCCGGCAGTGATGACGACGCCGAGCGTGCTCAGCAGCACCGCCGGCGCAGCGACGGGCTTGGCGCGGTCGATATTGGTGTTAAAGCCGCCGTAGAACATGATGAACAGCAGCGCCGTGCTGCAGACGGTTTCGGTGAGTGCGTAGTCGCTAAAGTCGATATGCGTCGGGCCGTTGACGCCCAACAGCATGCCCAGCGCGATAAAGATGAGCAGGGTGGGGAAGGGGAGTTTTTTGCCGACGGGTTTGATGGTCAGGCACAAAATGATGACGAGGCCGATAAAGAGAAGGATCTGGTTCATGGATGGTGTCCGCTCCTGGGTGGTTGGCGTGGCACGGTCAGTTGTCTGCGGTTATTTGTACCCAAAGATGGTGGGTTTATGGGGTTGGATTGCGGGCGTGCGCGATATCGTCATAGACGGCTGCCGTCTTTGCCTCTGCTCGGAAACCCTTTCCAGCTTTATTGCAACGGAGTACAATGGGTAACGTTTAAGTTCAACTTGAAGTTTTAGTTGCGGCGCCGGGCTTCGGCCGCAATGCAAGGAGAGGCGTACCATGGCGATCTATGTGACATCTGATGCTCACGGGCACGTGCGTGCGCTTGACGAGGCCCTGTCTAAGATCTCGTTGACGTCCGACGACACGCTGTACGTGTTGGGCGACATGATCGATCGCGGGCCTGATCCGGTCGGCGTTATTAAGCTCGTGCGCTCGCTGCCCAACGCCCGCGTGCTCAAGGGCAATCACGAGCAGATCATGCTCGATGCCATCATTGGCCAGGATCCGCTCGATGCCGAGACCTGGGATATCAACGGTGGCTGGACGACGCGTGAGCAGCTCAACGACATGGAATTTGAGGCATACGAGGAGCTCGTGCGATGGATGGCCGCGCTGCCGCTCTACGCGGTGGTCGAGACCGAGGAGCGCCCGTATCTGCTGGTACATGCCGGTATTGAGACCGAGGCGGCGCGGGCGTTTTTGCTTGAACACGACGTGGACTGTTCCGATGGTGCCGGAGCGGTTGGCGCCGATCGCGAACTGCTGAAGCAGATGCTTGCCGTGCAGTCGTCCGATGACCTGCTGTGGATTCGCCATGGCTATTGGGATGCGCCGACGGGGCTGCTTTCTTCCGAGGGCAAGGGTCCGGTCGTGGTGAGCGGTCACACGCCAACGGTGTCGCTCGGGCGTTATTGCGAGGTAGGCGGCCTGGCGGGGCTCGATGAGGAGTCGGGCCGCGGGCAGATTGTGCGCTTGGGCGGCGAGGACACTGCCGGCGTGCCCGATCGCATCGACATCGACTGCGCTGCCGCCACCGGCTCCGAGTTCGGTCGCGTGGGCATCCTGCGCCTGGACGACGGGGCGGAGTTCTACGCGAACATCAACCCGGGCGAATAACCTTGTTCCGCCGATCTACCGTAGCTAATTTGGGACGGGGCTTTTTTGACTACTTTCGGAGAGTAGCGCCTTCTTGCTCGGTAAGCGCTAGAAATGAGGAGCGTCTGCGTCCTCGACGGCGCGAAAATGCTCGAAAAACCGTCGCAGCGGAGTCAAACGACGTCGCGGCGGTTCTTTTTTTGGCTGCCCGCTGGCTAAGTGAGTAGACTTTTTTGGAAATGCCGAGCACCCAACATATTTGCCTCAATAAAACCGCAGGTCACAGACTTGTGCTCTGTTGGTGTGGTCGGAGATTCGGTAAAAGTCTACTCACTTAGTTTTGCGTGATGAATATTGTCCGCAACGAGACCCCAGACGGGGTGATTCCATCGCAAAATCCGGTGACCGGGCAGCTAATTAGGCGCCGTATGGGTTGCGGTCGCGTTCTATGCGCTGGCGGATGTGGGCGTACTCGATTATCAGCAGCACCAGGAGTAGGGCCATGATGGCTAGGTAGCTCACTACAGCGCCCATCAGACCCAGCAGCTTAATCAGGATCACCGGCAGCACCACGCTTACGGCGAAGCAGATCAGGTAGATCTTGGTGACGTCTCCAGCGTGGCGTAGCACCGTGATGATGGCGTAGATAAAGTCGATGGCCGCGGTGACGCCGCCGGCGACGACCATCAGCAACGCCAGCGTACGGTAGCGCTCAAAGCTGAGGCCGTACATCAAGCTCATGAGGGGAATACCGGGACCTGCCATAAATGCGGCGCACACGCCGGTGATGACCACGATCAGCGCCATAACGGCAACAATAATCAGGTCAAAGCGATGACGCTTGCGAGGATTAGCCCAAATGCTCGACAAGCGCAGAAGCTGCGGTTTATAGATAAATCCAATGCTCAGCAAAATAGCCTGCGCCGGAAAGAACAGGGCATTAAAGTACAGCTGATATTTGTATGCCAGCGTGCCTTCCATCACAAACTTGGGCATGCTCTCAATTAGGTTGAACAGGAACAGTGCACCAAAGAGCGGGGCGCACTGGGCAAACAGGTGCCGACCTCGCGCAGGCTCACGCGGCGCGATTTTCCGGTCTCGAGCAGGGCAAGCGGCGCGGTGACCAGCACGAGCGAGGCGATGGCGGTGACACCCATGACCATGGCCGCGATGGGCATACTGCGCGTGAGGAACAGCGCCACGCTAAAGACCGCGATGACGCCGACGGAGCGTAGCGTTTGGCTCATGCCGGCCAGGTAGAGCTTGTCGGCCTGCTGCAGGCGGCCTTCGTACACGTCGGCGACGCCGTCGATCACCTTGTAGAGGTAGACGCCCAGGCCGATCGTCGCCATATGCGCGTCATAGCCGCGGGCGCTGCTGTAGAGCAGGCCGCAGCCTAGGGCTAGGGCTCCGCAGATCCAACGATTGAGCTGGTAGGAGGCGAAGGACGTCTTTTCGTCGATGTCCGATACCTGGAAATTGCGCACGCCGTAGTTGCATGCGATCATGATGAGCGTGCCGGTGACGAAGGCGATGGAGAACTTACCGGCCTCCTCGGCACCCGCGAGCTGTGTCGACACGATGGTGAGCAGAGGAAACACCATGCCCCACACGGCGGTGCCCAGGGTATTCCAGAGATAGTCGCGGCGGGTGGCGTGCTCCTCGTATTCCGCTTCCTGCATGGAGAAGCCGCCGCCGTAGACGGCGCCGAGCAGACGGTTCCACCAAGCGTTGACCATGCGGCGGACGGGGCTGGGCTCCCGATCGCGTTCGCGCCGGCGACGGCGCGTGGCCTGGCTGCTGTCGGGGCCGCCGGCGTTGCGCTGGCTCAGCTCCTGGATGCGTGCGAGCTCTTCGGCCGTGTGGGAGGCGGGGAACAGGCCGTTCTCGATGCGGCCGCCCTGGGCCTTCGCGGCGCCGTCTTTCGATGCAGCGGGGTTGGAGATGCCGTTACGGCGGGCGAGGGTGCGGCGAATGCTATCGAGGGGCGTGATGCTCAAAGCGGGGTCCTTTCTATTGCTGCGCTCTAGTATAGACACCGCGGTGTCCGCTCGTGTTTTTGAACAGGTTGTTCAATAATTTCGGCGGAGCCATTCAGTAGTCGGCACTTAGGGACGTTCCTTATGTGCCGGCACTTTGGGAACGTCCCTAAGTGCCGGCATCCGGGGACACTCCTTGAATGTTGCCTGTTCAAGAGTGTCCCCAATGACTAGTCGTTTAAGAACGTCCCCAATGACTGGGCCGCTTGCCTGCGATTTTTGACCGTTGGGCGGGCTTGCCGCCCTTGCCGCAAAAACGTTTTTGCATATCGGGTACAACGGGCTTTACGTGAGTAAAGTGCGCGCCGCGTCCACGTGACGCGTTTTTAAAGGAGGCCCCATGCCTGGTGTTACCCCTGCAGAAGTTCTGTCCAATTTTGGTATTACGCTGGTCGAAGATCCCGCCGAGAATCAACCCCGTCTGCTGGTCGATCTGCCCGCCGCGGAGCTCGTCGAGCACGCTATCCGCCGCGAAGAAGGCCGCATGGCATCCAACGGCGCGCTGGTGATCGAGACGGGGGAGCGTACCGGCCGTTCCCCCAATGACCGCTTTATCGTTGACACCCCCGATGTTCACGACAAGATTGCCTGGGGCGCGGTCAACCGCCCGCTGTCCGTCGAGAGCTATGAGGCCATCAAGGCCGGCATCGTCGACTATCTCAACGAGCGCGACGTGTTCGTCACCCGCGGCATGGCAGGTGCCGACCGCAACCACACGCGTCGACTGCTCGTTGCCTGCGAGCGTGCCAGCCAGGCACTTTTTATTAAGCAGATGCTCGCCCGCCCGCTCGCTCGCGAAATCGCGCGCACCGGCGAGCCCGACTTCTGCGTGCTCGCAGCGCCCGGTTACCAGTGCGACCCCGCCATCAAGGGCCTCAACTCCAGCGCCGCGGTGGTCATCAACTTCCAGGAACGCGTGATTCTGGTCGCCGGCACCGGCTACTCCGGCGAGATTAAAAAGTCGATCTTTAGCGTCATGAACTATCTGCTGCCCGTCGAGGACGACGTGCTGCCCATGCACTGCTCGGCCAGCATGGATCCCGTCACGCACGAGACCGCCGTGTTCTTTGGCCTGTCCGGCACCGGCAAGACCACGCTTTCGGCCAATCCCACGCGCCTGCTGATCGGCGACGACGAGCACGGTTGGTCCGACATGGGTATCTTCAACATCGAGGGTGGCTGCTACGCAAAATGCGAGGGCCTGGACGCCTTCCACGAGCCCGAGATCTTCAACGCCGTCCGTTTTGGCGCCATTTGCGAAAATGTGGTGCTCGACGAGAACCGCAAGCCCAACTACGACGACATCTCGATCACGCACAACACGCGCGTGGCCTATCCCGTGGAGCACATTCCTAACGCGTGGACTAAGGGCATGGGCACCACTCCGAGTGTCGTGCTGTTCCTGACTTGCGACGCTTTTGGCGTGCTGCCACCCATCTCACGTCTGACGGCCGATGCCGCCATGTACCACTTTGTGACGGGCTTTACGGCTAAGATTCCCGGCACCGAGGTCGGCGTCACCGAGCCCACGCCCACGTTCTCCTCGCTGTTTGGCGAGCCGTTTATGCCGCTCGACCCCATGGTCTATGCCAAGATGCTCGGCGAGCGTATCGCCGACGGCCGCACGCGCGTGTACCTGGTCAACACCGGCTGGATTGGCGGCGGCTACGGCGTGGGCCATCGCATCGAGCTTGCCTACACGCGCTCGCTGGTCGCGCGCGCCCTCGACGGCACCATCGAGGACAGCGAGTTCGTGCACGACGACATCTTTAACGTCGACATTCCCACGGCGTGCCACGGCGTGCCCGATGGCATCCTGGTGCCGCGCCAATACTGGCAGAGCACCGCGCGCTATGACGAGGCCGCGCACAACCTGGCGGTGATGTTCGAGGAGAACTTCGAGAAGAAGTACTCGCACCTGCCCGAGTCCGTCAAGGCCGCCGGTCCGCACGCTCAGGTGCACGCCGACGCTCGTCATCGCGGCCGCGGCTTGCTGGGGCTCCGCCACTAGCGTCGCCTTAGACCAAAAACCGCCACAAAGGGGACAGGCACCTTTGTGGCGGTTTTGCTCGCGCGGATGACTCGGGTTACAATACGCGTGACATATCGTCCCCTTCTCCGGATGGGGACAGCGCAAGCGCTCTTGTGACGGCACCGTAGGACTTTGAAGGTGGCCGTTGTAAGGGCGCTTTTTGTTTAGGCACCCGGGCTCGGGCGCATGCTATGAAGGGAGAGCACATGAAGAGTTTCGTTGCCGAGGATTCGTTTTGGGAGCTGTTTCCGCAGGCGGCTATCGGCGTTGTGGTCGTAAAGGGCATGAAGCCCGCGGCCCAGATACCCCAGGAGGACGTGGATGCGATTGCCGCGCTGCTTGACCGCGCCAATATCGATGCGGAGCGTCATCTGACCAGCGACACTATCAGCGAGAACGCACCGGTCAAGGCATGGCGCGAGGCCTATCGTCTGTTCAAGACCAAGAAAGGCGCGCGCTGCTCAGTTGAGAACCTGCTCAAGCGCGTGCTCAAAGGCAAGCCGGTCGGCCACATCACACCGGCGGTGGATATCTACAACACGATTTCGTTGACTTATGCGCTGCCCGTTGGCGGCGAGGATCTGCATGCGATCGAGGGGGACCTTCGCTTGAAGGTGACCGACGGTGGCGATGCGTTCTTGCCGCTTGGCGAGGAGGCGGACGATCCGACGCTGCCCGGCGAGCTCGCCTACATCGACGATGCGGGCGCTGTGTGCCGCTGCTGGAACTGGCGCGACGGCGTTCGCACGGCGCTGTCCGATAATTCGACCGATGCGTTCCTGGCGATTGAGTGCGTGGAGTCCGAGCGGATGGGGGATTGCCAGGCTGCGATCGATCGCTTAGCCGAGCTGCTTGAGCGCTATCTGGGAGCGACGGTTGTCATTAAGACGCTTGTGACCCGCGACAATCCTTGCGTGGAGCTGTAGCGGCGCCTAGAACCTATTGATGCCCCAAACCACCACAAAGGTGCCTGTCCCCTTTGTGGTGGTTTTTATGTTGATGGGTTAACAAATGGGGTATTTGGGTACGGGTGTCGCCTTATGCGACTAAGATGTTTACCCGTAAGCATTATGCAAGCGAAAGGCGGTCGTCTCCCATGCAGCAGAACGACGAGACACGTTTCGAGGACTTTGTCGGACTGATCAGCGGGCTCTACAAGGAGATTCAGCGCATTAAGACATCCGAGGGCGCAAGGCTGGGCCTCAAGGGCTCCGACGTTATGTGCCTTTACTATCTTGAGCGCAGCAAGGACGGCCTGACTGGCGCTGACCTGGCTCGCATGGCAGGCGTGACCCGCGCCGCCGTCTCGCGTACGCTCGCGCATCTGGAGGAGGGCGGCTACGTCGAGGTCGACGATTCGGGCGATGCCGCCGTTAAGTATCGTGCTCCGGTGCGCCTGACCGCTCTGGGCGGCGAGAGCATGAGCGAAGCGGACCGCATCATTCGCGAGGTGCTCGATACCACCGGTAAGGCTATGGGTGTGGAGCAGCGCGAGCAGATGTATGCGTCGCTGCGCACGATTCTCAACACCCTGCGCGAGCTGTAGGGCCGCCAAGGTTTTTGCTTCCAATTAACAACTGCATAGTCCTGTTTGAGCGCGTATACCGTGCCGGGGCCTTGCTGTCAAAATTCCCTGCGCGGGACCTGCGCAAGAAAGGATTCGCTATGTCCGTCCGCATTATTACCGATTCCGCAAGCGATATGTCGCCGGTCGAGCACCCAGCACTGGCCGTTTTGCCGCTGTCCGTCACCTTTGGCACCGATGTGTACATGGATGGCATCGACATCGATCACCAGCGCTTTTACGAGATGCTCGTGGAGCGCGATGAGCTGCCCAAGACCGGCCAGGTCAACCCGTACGCGTTTTCGCAGGCGATTGCCAAGGTTCGTGAAGCCGGCGATGAGGCTGTGATTATTACCGTGGGCGCTAAGCTATCAGGCACCAATCAGAGTGCCCGCACCGCACTTGCCGAGGCGCCGGGCGGCGACGTGTACGTGGTGGATAGCAATAACGTCACCCTGGGTGAGCGCGTCCTGGTCGAGTATGCGCTGCGCTTGGTGGACGAGGGCCGTAGTGTGGCCCAGATCGCGGCGGCGGTCGAGGCTGTGCGCGACCGCGTGGTGGTTATCGGCCTGCTCGAGACGCTGGAGTACTTGGTGCGCGGCGGTCGTCTGTCTGCTGCGGCCGGCGCCGTGGGCACGCTGCTCAACGTAAAGCCCGTGGTGGCTGTCGAGGACGGTCTGATCGTGCAACTGGGCAAGGCGCGCGGTTCCAAGAACGGCCGCAACCTGCTGAACCAAAAGGTCGAAAAAGCGGGCGGCATCGACTTTTCCATGCCGCTGGCGCTCGGCTATACGGGCCTTTCGGATGCGGTGCTCAAGAAGTATATCGAGGACAGCGCGGCACTTTGGGCCGGCCACACCGAGGGTGAGTTGCCCGTTCACACCATCGGCGCCACCATCGGTACCCACGTAGGCCCTGGCGCCGTAGCCGTAGCCTTCTTCCAGCCCGCCAACTAACTGACCTGCCATAAACCACCACAAAGGTGCCTGTCCCCTTTGCGGTGGTTTATGCTTTTCCGGGTGGAAGGGAGCGAGCAATGGCGTCTGAGGGCTTTTTTGAACGGGTGTACGAGGTGGTCGAACAGATCCCCGAGGGGATGGTCGCCACGTATGGTCAGGTGGCGCTGCTTGCCGGTCGACCACGAAGTGCGCGGTATGTGGGGTATGCCCTGCATAGCAATCCGCACCCCGGCGAGATTCCCTGTCACCGCGTGGTGTTTGCCGACGGGCGCATATGCGAGGGTTTTGCTTTTGGCGGCCCCGATGCTCAACGTGAGCTTTTGCTAGGGGAGGGTGTGGCGTTTAAGGACGACATGCACGTTGACTTGGCCGCCTGTCGCTGGCCTGCCGGACTCTAGCGGCTCTGCCGTGGCCAAAACCACCACAAAGATGCCTGTCCCCTTTGTGGTGGTTTTCCGTTGCAGGTTTACCGGAGCTAACTTATGGAGAAGGTATGGTGGCGCATATTGATGCTAGAAAGTAAACCACGGCGAACTATATTGGATTCAGCAACGGAGCAGGCAATAGGCGATGAAAAAGCCTGCCCTGTTGAGTTTGATTCGCATTCCTCCCCTCTGTGCGATTCAACGGTGTACTTCGGGAACAGGCCCGCCGGCAACTGACTGCCAGCGGGCCTGTTCCTGTTTGTCGGGGGAGTGCGATGGGCGGAGCCGAACAGGTCGGGCACCAAAAAAGGCGGACGCCGTAGCGCCCGCCCTAAAGCAATCGAAAACTCAAGCCAGCAGATCGGTCTAGTACACCATGCCCATGGCGTCCTGAACCTCTGCCAGGGTCTGCTCGGCGATCTCGTTGGCGCGACGGTTGCCCTCGTGCAGGACGTCCTTCACATAGTCCAAATCGTTCTCGTAGCGCTGGCGACGCTCGCGGATCGGTGCGAAGTACTCGTTGACGGCCTCGGTCACGTACTTCTTGAGCTGGCCGGAGCCGCCCATACCGATCTCCTCGGCAATCTCGACCTCGGAGCGACCGGTGCAGATGGCGGCTGTCGAAAGCAGGCCAGACACGCCGGGGCGGTTCTCGGGATCGAATGTGATCATGCGCTCGGAGTCGGTCTGGCTCTTCTTGATGCGTTTGGCCGTCTCCTCGGCGGTCATCGAAATATTGATGGCGTTGCCGTAGCTCTTGCTCATCTTGCGACCGTCCAGGCCCGGCAGCAGCGGGGTCTCGGACAGCAGTGCGTCGACCTCGGGGAACACCTTGCCGTAGCGGTTGTTAAAGCGGCGGGCGATGGTACGGGTGAGCTCGATGTGCGGCAGCTGGTCGCGGCCGACGGGCACCACATTGCCCTTGCAGAACAGGATGTCGCAGGCCTGGTGCACCGGGTAGGTGAGCAGAAGGCCGGTGAGCTCGTGGCCCGAGGCCTCCATCTCGGCCTTTACCGTGGGGTTGCGCGCCAGCTCGGCCTCGGACACCAGCGACAGGAACGGCAGCATGAGCTGGTTGGCGGCGGGCACGGCGGAGTGCGCGTAGATCATGGTCTTGTTGGGGTCGATACCGCAGGCAAGGTAGTCCATGACCATGTTGTACACGTTGTCCTGGATGTGCTCGGTCGTGTCGCGGTCGGTGATGACCTGGTAGTCGGCGATGAGCACGTTGGTCTTGGCGCCCATGTTCTGCAGCTCAACGCGGCCCTTGAGGGTGCCAAAGTAGTGGCCCAGGTGCAGACGGCCGGTGGGGCGATCACCGGTGAGCATGGTGAACTTCTCGGGCGTATTGGCCAAGCCCTTGCGAATGGCGTTGCTCTTTTGCAGCGCGACTTCGTAGCTGTTCTCGTTTGGCATGATTGCTCCTAACGTATGTTCATGGGTCAAGATGATAACGCGTTTATTGGAGGGGCGGGGCGTAAGTAGGCGAGGGGCGGGAGAGGGGTGGCTTGTGCGATGGGCGCGGCGCGGCCGCGCTTGGCCAACGGTGCCTTGGCACATCCTTGGCAGCTTGCCCTAGAGCTTGTGGTGGCGCTCTTCTTTGCGCTCCTCGGCTGCCTGCTCCTCCTGCTTAAAAGCGGGGTCGTCGGGGGTGACCAGCTCGTCCTCGTGCGTGCGCTTGTTGTAATGGTGGAGCAGCACGGGCTCAAATAGATGTAGATGCTTGGCGAAGGCCGCCGAGCCAATGGCGAGCACGGTAAAGATGAGCACGCGCATGGGCACCTCGACCTGGTTAATCGCGGCGGCGCCGGCCGAAAGCATGATGCACCAGGCATAGATGAGCAGCACGGCCTGTTTTTGGTTGTAGCCTTCTTGGATCAGGCGGTGGTGGATGTGGCCCTTGTCGGCCTGCCCGATGCTAATGTGGGCGCGCTTGCGGCGCACAATGGCGCTAAACGTGTCGATGATGGGCACGCCGGCAACGATGAGCGGGATGATAAGCGAGGTGAGTGCGGCGGTGCGGCTCACGTTGAGCAGCGAGATGGAGCCCAGCGCAAAGCCCAGAAGCAACGACCCCGAGTCGCCCAAGAAGATGCTTGCGGGGTTGAAGTTGTAGCGCAAAAAGGCCAGACAGGCGCCAAAGAGCGCAATGGAGAGCGCGGCGGCGTCGATGCGGCCCGAGAGAACAGCCATCGAAAACATGGTGAACGATGCGATGCCGCAGATGCCCGTGGCCAAGCCGTCGAGGCCGTCGATGAGGTTAATGATGTTGGTGAATGCCACCAGATAGATCACGGTAATGGGGTAGGCGAGCCATCCGAGCATGATCTCGCCGGGAGCAAACGGGTTGACGATGACGCCGATCCGCAGGCCGCCCATGCAGGCGATAAGCGCGGCGAGGACCTGTCCGGCCAGCTTTTGCTTGGGCGTGAGCTGGAAGACGTCGTCGATAGCGCCGGTCGCAAAGATGACGGTAAAAGAAAGCGCAAGTATGGGGTAGCTGATGTGCAGACGGGGGTGGGGCACCAAAACGGGCGGCCAACCCAGGTACCAGGTGCCTAGGATTTGCACAGTGCAGGCGACGACCAGGCCCAAAAACACCGCCGTTCCGCCCAAACGCGGGATGGGCTTGGTGTTGATGCGGCGCTTAGAAGGATAGTCGACGGCGTCGAGCTTGATTGCCAGGCGCTTGACCAGGGGTACCGTGAGGAAGGTCGTGATAAAGGCCGCCGCTGCCACGCATAGGTACGGTATGTAGCTCGGGGATGAAGCCATGAATCTAAAAACCGCCAAGCGTCGAAGGAAAAGGTCAGAAGAACGCCATGCGCAAAGGGCATAGCCGAACCATAATACTCGACCAAGGGGGGTGCATGGAATTGCACGCAGCGATAATCACGCGCTTACCAGATATTGGGATGTTGTCGATGGCTTGTCGGGATGCCGGCGTGGATCCATATGGACTGTAATGGCAATTTTCGGCAAAAGAAAACCACCCCCCACGTTACGAAAATGAACCCACCTAAAACAGGTGGGTGCCCTCATCGACTGTTCCAGCGTCCTTAACAACGAAGGATACCTGTACTAGGTACGACTGTGTGGGCTCCCTAAATAAACGCGACGGTTCACCCAGTTGCTCCGCGGGGGGCGGAATACCTACATCATAAAGCGGCACTTTATCGATTCCAGTCTTGACATTACAAAAATCGTGTCGGACGATTACGGCGCCTTGGGCTCGAGCCGTCTGTGGGGTTGATCCCTTTACGTTTGAGCTGCTGAATCGTTGTTTTGGAGCATGGTTTTATGCCGACGTCGTTGACCGAACTTTTTTCGCCCGCCTGCCATTTGTGTCCGCGCCGTTGCGGTGCGGCGCGCGATGAGGGCGCGCACGGCGTCTGCGGTGCTAACGACACGCTCAAGGTGGCCCGCGCCGCGCTTCATATGTGGGAGGAGCCGCCTATCTCGGGCGAGGCCGGTTCGGGCACGATCTTCTTTAGCGGCTGCTCGCTCAAATGTATCTACTGCCAGAACCACGAGATCTCGACCGGCAATTTTGGCCTTGAGATTTCGCCTGAGCGCCTGGTCGAGATTATGCTGGAACTGCAGGACCAGGGTGCCAACAACATCAATTTGGTGACGGCGACGCACTATGCGCACCTGTTGCCTGCCGCGATTGCCGCGGCACGGGCGCGCGGACTGGTTATCCCAATCGTCTACAACACGAGTGGTTACGAGCGCGCGAGTGCCGTGGCGGCGCTGGGCGACCTGGTCGATGTGTGGCTCACCGACTTTAAATATGCCGATGCCGGGCTTGCGCAGTCGCTCTCCCATATAAAGGATTACCCGCGTGTGGCCGTGTCGGGTCTGGCCCAGATGGCGCGCGAGATCGAGCGCCGCGGGGGAGAGTTGGTGGACGAGGACGGGCTTATGAAGCGTGGCATGATCGTGCGTCACCTGGTGCTTCCGGGGCATGCAGACGATTCGTGTCGCGTGCTGGACCTGGTGTGGCAGACGGTGGGCGACGTGCCGATCTCGGTTATGAACCAGTACACGCCCAATGCGCTCATGCGCGAGCAGGGCGGCGACCTGGCACGCGCCGTGACGCGTGAGGAGTACGAGCAGGTGCTCGACCATGCCGACGACCTGGGTTTTACGACGATGTTCTGGCAAGAGGGCGGCGCGGTAGACGAGAGCTTCACCCCGGCCTTCGACACCACCGGTGTTCTTACCAGCGCAAAGTAGTGCGTTCGTCGATGATTTTTCTGGGACGGGGATAAAAAATCATCGAGAGGATCGCCTGTTCGAAAAGTTGCCAAAATAGCCGCGCCCCAAAAAGACTGGTTATTGGGCGTTGACAGTTGGCGAGCCGTAGGTAAAATATCGACTTGTCCTGGGGACGTAGCTCAGTTGGGAGAGCGCTGCCGTCGCATGGCAGAGGCCGAGGGTTCGACTCCCTTCGTCTCCACCCTTGGATTTGATAAGCCGCTGACATTGTGTCGGCGGCTTTTTTTAAAAGAAAGGGCTATACCATGGCCGAGCTTGTGTCCCAACCATTGTCCGACGAGGAGCGCGCTGAGTTGGAAGAGCTCCGCGCTGAGAAGGCCCGCCGCGAGGCTCGGGAAGAGGCCCGTCGCGAGCGTGAGGAGCTGGCTGCCCTGCGCGCCGAGCGTGCGAAGGCCGAGGAGGTCGCCTCGAACGCCGCATCCGAGCGCAAGCCCGCGCCCGCACCCAAGCCCGCTGCTGCGAAGCCTGCACCTGCCGCGCCCAAACCTCAGCCCAAAAAAGCCGCTCGCCCCGAGCCCGTCGAGCCCAAGCCGAGCCGTGACGAGATGACCTTTGCCCAGCGCATGGTTACCTCCAAGGAACCTACGGGCGAGAACGAGATCCCTGGCATGGCGCCGGCTCAAAAAATCATCATCGTGCTCGCCCTCATCGCGTTTATCGTCTTTATGGTTTACACGATCACGGGCAGCATGGGCCTGCACTAACCTGTTCGCGACGGGCTCCATGCCCGCACGTCCGCCTCGCCCAACCCTCAACCTCTGCACAACACATCCGAAAGGTCGCCCCATGGCTTTGACCGATATCTCTCATCCCACCGACATCGCAATGCTCACCGATCTGTACGAACTCACTATGGCCCAGGGCCTGTGGGAGAGCGGCAAGGCCAATGAGCAGGGTTGTTTTACCGCGTTTTACCGCGACCATCCCTTTGGCAGCGCCTATGCCGTCATGTGCGGCACCGCCGAGCTGCCCGAGCTAGTCGAGAATCTGCGCTTTACGCCCGAGGATATCGACTACCTCGCATCGCTTGAGGCCCCGGCCGGCGGCGCGATGTTCAAGTCCGCATTCCTCGACTACCTGCGCGATTTTCGTGCGCATGTAAATATCGACGCCGTCCCCGAGGGCGAGCTCGTCTTTCCACGCGAGCCCATGGTGCGCGTCACCGGTCCTGCGCTCGAGTGCCAGCTGCTCGAGACGGCGCTGCTCAACATCGTCGGGTTCCAGACACTTGTCGCCACCAAGACGGCGCGCGTGGTGCTGGCGGCGGACGACCGTCCCGTGGCCGAGTTTGGCCTGCGCCGAGCCCAGGGTCCCGATGGCGGCCTGGCCGTTGCGCGCGCGAGCTACGTCGCCGGCTGCTCCTCTACGTCCAATGTGCTCGCCGGCCGCCGCTACGGTATTCCCGTCTTTGGCACGCATGCGCACAGCTGGGTGATGAGCTTCGATTCCGAGCTCGAGGCCTTCCGCGCCTTTGCCAAGTCGAGCCCCAAGAACTGCACGCTGCTCATCGACACCTACGATGTGCGCGAGGGCTGCGAGCATGCCATTACGGTTGCCAAGGAGATGGAGGCGGCGGGCGAGCGCCTGTCGGCTATTCGCATTGACTCGGGCGACCTCGCCAAGCTCTCCAAGTATGTCCGCGGTCGTTTCGATGCCGAGGGCCTGCCCTATGTGGGGATCTCGGTTTCTAACGATCTGGATGAGTACACGATTCAGTCGCTGCTCGACCAGGGCGCGCCCATCGATAGCTTTGGCGTGGGCACCAAGCTCGCGACCTGCTACGACCAGCCGGCGCTGGGCGGCGTGTACAAGCTTTCCGCCCGCCGTGCGAGCGAGGCCGACCCGTGGACGCCGGTGGTCAAGCTCTCCGAGCAGCCCTACAAGCGCACGATCCCGGGCGTGCAGCGCGTGCGCCGTTATTACGACGGCTTTGGCGGCCCGGTCTGCGACATGATCTACGACGAGGACCATCTGGTGGGGGAGGGCGCCGCGCGCGGCAATACCCTCGTGGCCGTGAATGATGCCGCCCTGGTGACCGACGTGTCGGAGCTTGAGTATCGCGAGCTGCTGGTGCCGATCGTGCGCGATGGCAGCGCAGTGGCTCCGCGTGAGAGCATCCAGGACGCGCGCGAGCGCTGTGTTTGGGCGCTCGATCATCTGGACGCAGCTTTCAAGCGCTTCCTGTACCCGCAGACCTATGTGGTGGGCATGGAGCAGGGCCTGGCTCAGGTGCGCGACGAGCTCGTGCGCAAGAACATGGCCGCGGCCTCGGCTTTCCCCTGGGCAAAATGATCAGCATGCGACGGAAGATAACGGATCATTTTCTCGCTTGCCCGTTCGCCCGTTCGCTGAACAGTTGATTGGTTTGACGTATGACGACTTCTTATAAAACGATGGTGGTAAAGATCGGTTCGTCCACGGTGGTGGGCGCCGATGGCAAGGTCAACCGCGCCTTTATCGGCGGACTTGCCGATCAAGCCGCAGCGCTGCGCAAGCTCGGCTGGCGTCTGGTCGTGGTGAGCTCGGGCGCTATCGCCTGTGGCTATCCCGTGTTGGGCTTCGACCGCAAGCCGGTCGGCGACCTTCCGAGCCTGCAGGCCTGCGCCTCGGCTGGTCAGTGCATCATCTCGTCGGCCTACGACGAGGAGTTCCATGCGCGCGACCTGCTCACCTCGCTCGTGCTGCTCACGCGTCACGACACGGCGCGTCGCACGTCCTACCTGCACGCGCGCGACGCCCTGCTGCGTCTGGTGGAGCTGGGCGTGGTGCCGGTCGTCAACGAGAACGACACCGTTACCGTCGACGAGATCAAGTTTGGCGACAACGACACGCTGGCGGCGCTCGTGAGCTGCCTGGTTTCCGCCGACCTGTGCGTGACGCTGTCCGACATCGACGGCCTCTACACCGCCAATCCGCACGAGGATCCGACGGCCGAGTTTGTCCCGGTCGTGCATAAGATCGATGCCAAGATCATTGCCTCGGCGGGTGATTCTTCGACCTCGGTGGGTACGGGCGGCATGATCACCAAGATTCGCGCGAGCCGCATCCTGATGACGGCGGGCATTCAGAGCGTGATTTGCTCGGGCGAGGAGCCCGATGCCCTCGTGCGTCTCGCCCGCGGCGAGAGCGTGGGAACCCTGTTCGATCCGCCGGCGGAGCGCCTGGACATTGCACCCCGCAAACTGTGGATCGCGCTGGGCGACAAGGCCCACGGCTCGGTGACGGTTGATGACGGTGCTGCGAAGGCGCTGGTCAGCCGTGGCTCTTCCCTGCTTGCGGTGGGTATTCGCGAGGTCGATGGCCAGTTTGCCGAGGGCGATGTGCTCGATGTGTGCGATCCGAGCGGTATGGTCGTCGCCCGCGGTATCGCCGAGGCCGATTCGGACGTGCTGGAGCTTGCAGCCGGCCGCCGCCAGGACCAGATCGCCAGCAACCGCCTGCTCGCTAACCTGGCCGAGAAGCCGGCGATACACAGGGATAACTTGATCGTATTTGCATAAAACTTGATCGTATTTGCATAAAGAAAGACAGCGCTGCGGATCGTTTCCTGCAGCGCTGTCTTTCTCGTGCCGGCACTTGGGGACGTTCCTTATGTGCCGGCACTTTGGGACACTCCTTAGCTAGAAGATCCGGCGCAGGTCTCCGCGGTTGAGCGCTTCGTCGAAGAGGTGCTTGAACACCACGCTGCCGTGCAGGCCGTCGTGCTCGAACTCGTTGGTCACCCAGGCATGCGAGTTGCCCACGCGGCTGAGCGTATCGAGCTGCATGCCCGAATCGACGTACATATCGTCGAAATACACCGCGGCCTGGAGTGGCACCTCGTTGCAGGCTAGGCGCTGCGGGTCGTAGATCTTGTCCCAGCTGGTGTCTTCCATCAGCAGGTCCATGGCGGGCTTAAACGGCATAAGCTCGGGCATCTGCTCAAACATCCACGGGAACATGGCCTCGCCGGTAAACATGAGCGGGCGCGCGAGTGTGTCGAACTCGGCACGATGGGCCTTCTCCTCTGCTGCGGCCCAGCGAATGGGCATGGTGTCGCCGTCGGCGTAGATGAACTCCTGCAGCGTCCAGTACAGCGGATTCGTGCGTGTGTTGGTGCGCTCGAATGCGCGCATCAAAAAGCCGTCGGATACCGAGGAGCCGCAGCTCAGCGTGCCATCGCCATCAACAAACGCGTGGTCGATAATCCAGTGCATGCGCTCAAAGCTCGGCTTCATACCAAAGTCGCTGCCCATGAGCTGTAGGCGCTCGACCGTCATCGGCGAGCCGTCGGGCAGCACGGGCTTCTGTGCCTCGAGCGCATCGGCCAGGGCTGCCACGCGCTCGACGTCGGCGGGGTAGCGGTCGTAATACTGCTGCGTCTTGGCGGCCATGCGCGGGAAGGTGTGCGCGTAGACCTCGCTGGCGCTCGCCGGCACGTGGGGGATGCCGCCGCAGGTAAAGCTCGCCGCCACGCCCTCGGGGAAGAGCGACAGATAACTCAGCGTCAAAAAGCCGCCGTAGCTCTGGCCGAGCGTGACCCAGGGCTTACCGCCAAAGCCCACCAGGCGCAGGTACTCAAAATCGTGCACGATGGAGCTGGCGAGGTGGCGCTTGAGGAAGTCCGCCTGCGAGCGTGCGGCATCGGAGCCGGCCGCCGTCGCGCGCTCGCCCAGAGCCGCGATCGTACGCCCGTCTACACAGCTGCTGCGCCCCGTGCCGCGCTGGTCGGGAAGGACCACGCGGAAGTGTTTGACGGCTTCCTCAATCCAGCCGTCGCTCGTGGGTGAGAGCGGACGCGGGCTCTCGCCACCAGGGCCGCCCTGCAAAAACAGGAGCAGCGGCAGATCGTCGTTGATGCGGTCGGGCGCGCAAACCACGCGGTAGAAGAGCTTGATGCTCTCGGGCGCGCCGGCGATTGGTGCCGGCATAGCGCCGCGGCGCATGGTGCTGCCGACGGCCAGGAGCATCGGCTCCAGGCCGCGCCAGTCAAGGGGGACGTCGATGCTGTGGTCCTCGACATAGAGGCCGGGGACGTTGTATGAAGTGATGAGGGCCATGCGGTACTTCCGTTCGTTGCGGTGTTTCGGGTTGACCAATTCTACCGCCGCGCGCGAGGGCATGCACAAATCGGCTACCATGGTGGGCAAACATCTAAGAGAAAGGGCCGCCCATGTCGGTCGATATAGCTACGTATGTCCACGATCTCGCCGTTGCCGCCAAGGCAGCGTCGACCTCGCTTGCCACGGCGAGCGATGAGCAGCGTCAGGAGGCCGTGTGCGCCATGGCCGCAGCGCTGCGCGACGGTGTCGATTCCATCGTTGCCGCCAACGAGCTCGATATGTCCGCCGCGCGCGATGCGGGCACTTCGGCCGGTCTGCTCGACCGTCTGCTGCTGACGCCTGAGCGCGTCGAGGGCATGGCCGCCGGTTTGGAGAAGCTCGCCGAGCTGCCCGATCCCGTCGGCCGCGTGCTCGACCACCGTGTGCTTGCGAGCGGTGTGGACCTGACCCGCGTGAGCGTGCCGTTGGGCCTGGTCGCCATGGTCTACGAGGCGCGCCCCAACGTGACGGCCGACGCCGCAGGCATCTGCATCCGTACCGGCAACGCCTGCATTCTACGCGGCGGCTCGCTGGCCTATCACTCGTGTGCCATGATCGCCGAGCTGCTGGCCGATGCGCTCGAGGCCAAGGGCTTCCCGCGCGAGGCCGTGTCGATGATCGAGTCCACCGACCGCGAGGCCACCGGCGAGCTCATGAAGCTCCGCGGTATTGTCGACGTACTCATTCCGCGCGGAGGTGCAGGCCTGATCCAGCGCTGCGTGCGCGAGTCGCTTGTGCCGGTGATCGAGACGGGCACGGGCAACTGCCACATCTACGTGCATGAATCCGCCGACTTTGATAAGGCGCTCAACATTATCGTTAATGCCAAGACCCAGCGCGTAGGCGTGTGCAATGCCGCCGAGTCGCTGCTGGTCGACCGTGCTGTGGCCGATGCGTTTTTGCCCGCGGTCGTGACCGTGCTGCATGACCACGGCGTGCTCATTCACGGCGACGAGGCAACCTGCGCCGCATGCGCCGATGCCGGGCTTGCCGAGGGTGATGACTACGTTGCCGCGACTGAGGAGGACTGGGGTCGCGAGTATCTGGCGCTCGAGATGAGCGTGAAGGTCGTGGCGAGCGAGGACGAGGCCATCGCACACATCAATCGCTACGGCACGATGCACTCCGAGGCCATCGTTGCCGAGGACACGGATGCTTGCGAGCGCTTCCTGGATGCGGTCGATGCCTCGGCCGTGTACGCCAACGCCAGCACGCGCTTCACCGACGGCGGCGAGTTTGGCCTGGGCGCCGAGATCGGCATCTCGACCCAAAAACTCCACGCCCGTGGCCCCTTTGCCGCCGAGGCCCTCACCACCTACAAATACAAGCTCCGCGGCACCGGCCAGGTCCGCCCCTAAACCCCTCGTAAACGAAAACTACCACAAAGGTGCCTGTCCCCTTCGTGGTAGTTTTAGGTGGCGTGGGCGGTTAGGCCTGGAAGGTATCGCGGTCGGGGGCAAAGGACTGCATGGCCGCGATGGTGCGGTCAAAGAGCTCGGGGAGCTCCCAGCCCAACATCTCGGCGCCCTGCGAAATCACGTCGCGCGAGCAGCCGGCGGCAAAGCGCTTGTCCTTGAACTTTTTCTTGAGCGACTTGGTCGTAAAGTCCATAACGCTCTTGCTCGGGCGCATGATGACGGCAGCGCCGATCAGGCCGGTGAGCTCATCGCAGGCAAACAGGATCTTTTCCATCTGCAGCTCGGGCTTGGGTAGTGAGGTGTTGAAGTCCGACGTGTGCGTCTGGATGGCGCGAATGAGCTCGGGAGACGCACCTTCGCCCTCAAGAATCTCGGCAGCATAGATGGTGTGGTTAATGGGGTCGTCCTCATGCTCCTCCCAATCCAGGTCGTGCAGCAGACCGACGATGCCCCAAAACTCCTCGTTCTCGGGGTCGAACTCGCGCGCAAAGTAGCGCATAGTGCCCTCGACCGTCTCGCCATGGGTGATATGGAACGGGTCCTTGTTGTGCTCATTGAGCAGTTCGAACGCGCGGTCGCGGGTGATTCCGGCGGTAAGCGGCTCTGCCATAAGAGACTCCTTGTGCTTGTGGGTATCGATAAGAATGAATACTACTAGAACAAGAAAACCACCACAAAGGTGCCTGTTCCCTTTGTGGTGGTTTTTGGCGCGGATGGGTTAGTTGAGGGCGGCTTGGGCTAGGCGGGCTTCGGCGGCCTCCTCGGTGACGCCAAGGGCCACGGCGAACTCCTCGATGGAGCGGCGTTTGGCCTCCTTGAGTACGCGCATGTAGTAGGAGCTGGGTTTTTTATCAGCTTCCTCGGCCTGGCGAATGCGGTGCATCATGGTCTTTGCCACGCGGACCGTCTCGGGCGCGCCCAGCTTGAGCTGCTGCTTAAAGTGCGTCTCCTCAAGCGAGCTGTTGCGCTCGGTAAAGGTGTCGCACTCCAGCTCGTCATAGTGGCTCAGCAGGTGCTCGGCATCTTGCTGCGAGATGGCGGCGTGCAAACGGTCGGCCTGCGCCACGGGGTACATGAGGATCGTCTGCGCATGTCCCTGCTTGGTCTCGAGCAGCAGCATGGGCTGCGGTGTGTCGTCCCTAAAACCGACGACGGTGCAGACTCCCTGGCCCGGATGAATGACGTGTTGACCGATTGAGAACATGCTACCTCCAACTTATACGAATTTACGTATGTCTAGAATAACACGCTGACGTGCGCAAACCCTTACTTTATGCAGGAAAAGCACACAATTCTGATAGGTAAGAGTATTCGATAACAGACGCAGCTCATTTACACCTTTATGCATTTTCAACGCCTGCATAATCTGCAGGCAGACCGGCATCTTTGAGTGACTCCATACAAGCTGTAGTCATTTTTGTGCATATGCAATATCTATTAGCTTTACCCTGCGACAGTGCCCGTCGCTTGTGATAGAGTGCTACAAACTCTGGCTTTTGCCCTACGAGTGATCAAGAGCTCGGGGGCTTTAACACAAGGAGGATCTATGCCCGAGAAGATTGAAGAGCTGGTACGCGCTGCGCTTGCTGCGGCCCAGGAGGCCGGCGACCTTTCCGCATTTGAACTTGACGATTGCGCTATCGAGCGACCGGCTGACACTTCTCATGGCGAGTGGACCTCTACCATGGCCCTGAAGTCCGCCAAGCTGGCCCACTGCGCCCCGCGCAAGATCGCCGAGGCCATCGTTGCCCATATGCCCGAGGACCCCGCGATCGAGAAGGTCGAGATCGCAGGCCCCGGCTTCATCAACTTCTATCTCTCCGTTGCCGTCAAGAATGCCATCTTTGGCGAGGCTCGCGAGAAGGGTATGGACTTCGCTAAGTCCAACGTCGGTGGTGGCCTGAAGACCCAGGTCGAGTTCGTTTCCGCTAACCCCGTCGGACCCATGCACATCGGCCACGGCCGCTGGGCCGCGCTGGGCGACTCGCTCTGCCGTGTTATGGACCACGCCGGTTACGACATCCAGCGTGAGTTCTACATCAACGACCACGGCTCTCAGATGAACACCTTCGGCAACTCCATCAGCACGCGCTATATGCAGCTTGCCGACATCATCGCCAAGCAGGGCGTGGATATCGACGAGGCTCACAAGCTGCTGATCGCCGACCGCGACGCCTTTGTTGCCGACGAGAACGACGAGCACCCCGAGACCCATCCGTATCAGGACAACTTTGCCGAGACTCTGGGCAAGGACTCCTACGGCGGCGACTACATCATCGACGAGGCCGCCGAGTTCTGGCGCACCGACGGCGATAAGTGGGTCAACGCCGATCCGCAGGAGCGCATGGAGAGCTTCCGCGAGCGCGGCTATGTAAAGATGGTCGACAACATGCGCGACCTCTGCCACGCCGTCAATTGCGACTTCGATCGTTGGTTCTCCGAGCGCTCGCTGTATGTGAAGGACACCGAGGGTGAGACCGCCGGCACCTCCGCCGTCGACCGCGCTTTTGAGAAGCTCGACAAGATGGGCTATCTCTACACCAAGGACGGCGCCCTGTGGTTCCGCTCCACCGACCTGGGCGATGACAAGGACCGCGTCCTGATCAAGTCCGACGGCGAGTACACCTACTTCGCCTCCGACGTTGCCTATCACTGGGATAAGTTCCAGCGCGTCGACCACGTCATCGACATCTGGGGCGCCGACCATCACGGCTACATCGAGCGCGTCCGCTGCGTCTGCGACGCCTTGGGTTACCCCGGCAAGTTCGAGGTTCTGCTGGGCCAGCTCGTCAACCTGCTGCGCAACGGCAAGCCCGTCCGTATGTCCAAGCGCAAGGGCACCATGGTGACCCTGCAGGAGCTCGTCGACGAGGTCGGCTCCGATGCCGCTCGCTACACGCTCATCTCCAAGAGCTCCAACCAGATGGTCGACTTCGATATTGAGGCCGTTAAGAAGCGCGACAACTCCAACCCGGTGTACTACGTGCAGTACGCTCACGCCCGCGTGTGCTCCATCCTGCGCCGTGCCGCTGACGTTACGCCCGAGCAGGCTGACGAGATGGGCATGAAGGCCGTCGCCGCCAAGGCCATCGGTGAGAACGTCGATTACTCGCTGCTGACCGACCCGACCGAGCTCGCCCTTTCGCGTAAGCTCAACGAGCTCACCGACCTGATTGCCAGCTGCGCTCGCGACCGCGCCCCGTTCCGTCTGACGCACTTTGCTGAGGAACTCGCCGGCGACTTCCACAGCTTCTACGCTGCCTGCCAGGTTCTGCCGAGCGAGGGCCGTCCCGTCGACCCCGAGCTTTCGCGCGCCCGTCTGGCCGCTTGCGACGCCGTCCGCGTGACGCTCGCTCTGGTGCTCACCCTTGTTGGTGTCTCCGCTCCCGAGCAGATGTAAGCTACGGGTCATTTGACTGCGCAGGTTCGGCTTTGCTGAGCCCTATAAGCCCGATCTCCATGCGGAGGTCGGGCTTTTTGCGTTTGTCGGGGCTTTTTGGCGTGTTGGAAAATGCTACAAAAACGCAACTATACCGGTTTACGGGGCTGAATCGCTGCCTGGCGAACATAGCGATAGCAGTGAAAATAAAACCGCAGGTAGACGGTTTATTGTTTCTTGAAAATGCAGGGTATGGTTGGCTTACATCATTCTGGCCCCGTAATCCGGCATAGTTTTGAAAATTGCCCCTTGGGGACGGAGGAAAATGGATCATTTTTGTCTCGAGGAAGGGTGAAGCGATACCGCCCGCCACAAATCGCACCCATCTCCTACGTTTGGACGCGTATCCCGAAGCATGCCGAAGAGTACGATATTAAAACCGCAGGTAGCAGACTCGTTGTTTTTGAAAAAAACAAGGGTATGGTCAGGGACCCGGGGGTAAACGTAGTAGATGGGCACATTTCGTGACGTGTCTATTCCAGATGCCACAGTTTCACTCCTCTGGCGCGACGTTTCAAGGCGCTTTTGAGGAGGAGTGTCCCTTTTGACTAGTCGTTTAAGAGCGTTCCCAATGACTAAGTTGCAGGTGGTTGCGGTTGTGTTACACTAACGCTGCGTATATGACGCAATCATCTCGATACAGATCAATGATGTCCGTCGGTATTTGACGGAGCTAGACTGTTTAGCCGCCCTGAAGGTTTATGCAGGGAGCATGTGATCACAGGGCTTGAAAAGAAAGTTGAGCAAACACTGTGTCTGATCAACAGCAAGAAAACGAAATAACGACGACGCAGGCCGCTCCCGCTGCACCGGTTGCGTTGGACCAGGTCGCGGCGCCCGCGCAAGCCTCGGCTCCTGAGACGCCTAAGGCTGCTTCGACGCCTACGCCTTCAGCGGCTGAGAAGGCCGTGCCTGCAACTGGTGAGGAGGCTGCTCCGGCAAAGCCCAAGCGTACGCGCCGCACGGCCAAGTCTGCTGCTGACGGTGAGGAGGTCACCAAGCCCAAGCGCCGTACCACGCGCACGACGCGCGCCAAGCGCACCGTTGTAGCTGACTCCTCGGCGCCGATTTCCGATGAGGTCGCGCAGGCACGTGCGTTGGCGCAGATTAGCGAGGCTCAGGTGGTGCGCGCCCGCCGTCGTGCTGCCGAACGTGAGGCCGCGGCTCTGACCGAGCTTGCAGCTCCGTCTGTGCCCGAGACGCCTGCCGCCACCGAGACCCCTGCCGCCGACCAGCCGACCGAGAAGTCGGTACCGCGCACACGCCGTCGCACGGCTGCTAAGGCCGAGCAGGTTGCTGAACAGGTAACCCCCGAGCTCACTGAGGCTTCGGTCCGTTCCGCGGCAGGGGAGGGCACATCGCCTGTTGAGCCCGCTGCGCCTGTCGAGGCCAGCGAAGTTCCCGTTGTCGATCCGGCTTTGCGCCCGCACCGTCGCGGTCGCAAGCCCAAGGCCTTCGTCGAGGCCGAGAAGGCCGCAGCCGCAGCCGCCGCCGCTCGGGATGCTGCGGCGACCGCCGAGTCTGCAACCGCTGCCGATGCGCCCGCTCGGGATGCTGCGACTTCCGAGGCCGTTTCTGCCGATGCCGAGCCCGCCGACGTCCGTCCCGGTCGCAGCCGTCGCACTGCTGCTAAACGCACGTCCAAGGCCAAGGCTGCCAAGAAGGGTGCGTCCGAGGATTCCGCCGAGACGACCGCCGATGCATCGACTGATGCCGCCGAGCCCCAGGACGTCGAACAGACTGCGTCCGAGAAGCCCAAGCGCGGTCGTAAGAAGTCCGCTAAGGCCAAGGCGCCCGAGCAGCAGGCTGATGCCGAAGCGCAGGTCGATTCCGGCGCCGAGGCCAATGGCGCTGCTGCGGCCAATGCCGACGCCGCTGCAACTGATGGTGCCGCCCCCGCCGAGGCCGAAGACGGCGCTCGTCCCAACCGTCGCCAGCACAAGCGCAACGACGAGCGCAACGAGCGCAAGGACGACCGCAATAACGACCGTCGCAACCGTCAGCGCGATCGCAAGCAGCGCAACAAGGAACGTAATGCCGCCCCCACCGAGCCCACGCTTTCGCGTGAGGAGCTCGCGGCCATGAAGGTCGCCGAGCTGCGCGAGAAGGCCAAGGAGTTCGAGATCGAGACGACCGGCAAGAAGAAAGCCGAGCTCGTCGAGGAGATCTACGTCACCGCCGCGAAGGCCGAGGGCTTCCGCGACATCAAGGGCATCCTGCAGATTCGTCCGGACAGCTCCGGTATCATCCATGCCCATGGCTACATGAAGTCCAACGACGACGCCTTCGTGCCTGCCTACCTCATCCGCTCCGCGCGCCTGCGCACGGGCGACGTCATCGAGGGCTCGCTGCGTCCTTCGCGCGGCGGCGACAAGCGCGCCGGCCTCGCCAAAATCACGACCGTCAACGGTCTAGATCCCGAGCAGATTCGCAACCGCCCCAAGTTTGGTGATCTCACCCCGGTCTATCCCAACGAGCCGCTGCGCATGGAGCACGGCAAGGACTCCATTACCGGTCGCGCCATCGACATCGTGTCGCCGATTGGCAAGGGTCAGCGTGGCCTGATCGTGTCCCCGCCCAAGGCCGGCAAGACCACGATCCTCAAGAAGATCTGCCAGTCTATCTCGATTAACAACCCCGAGGTGCACCTCATCTGCCTGCTCGTTGACGAGCGCCCCGAAGAGGTCACCGATATGCAGCGCTCCATTAAGGGCGAGGTCGTGGCCTCGACCTTCGATATGCCCGCCGACAACCACACCCGCGTGGCCGAGCTCGTCATCGAGCGCGCCAAGCGCATCGTGGAGCTGGGCGGCGACGTCGTGGTGGTACTCGACTCCATCACGCGTCTTGCCCGCGCCTACAACTTGGCGGCGCCCGCCTCGGGTCGCATCCTTTCGGGCGGCGTCGATTCGGCGGCACTGTATCCGCCCAAGCGCTTCCTGGGCGCAGCCCGCAATATCGAGAACGGTGGCTCGCTCACCATCCTGGCCTCTGCCCTCATCGACACCGGTTCCAAGATGGACGAGGTCATCTTCGAGGAGTTCAAGGGCACCGGCAACATGGAGCTTAAGCTCGACCGCGACCTGGCCGACCGTCGCATCTTCCCGGCTATCGACCCCGTTGCCTCCGGTACGCGTAATGAGGACCTGTTGGTCGACGAGCAGATGCGTCCGTTTGTCTTTGGCCTGCGTCGCATTCTTGCCGGCATGAACAACACCGAGCGCGCAGCCGCATCGTTTATCAAGGGTCTTAAGGGCACCAACACCAACCAAGAGTTCCTGGTACGTTCGGCCAAAAAGCACAGCGACTACGAGCAGACGTTCTAGGTTGTCATCCACGCGCAGCGATAGTCATCAATGCGATAAAGGGTCGGGGCTTTGAGCCTCGGCCCTTTTCCATATCGCCGCTCCGCGCTTATTTTTAACCATAAGACCGACGAGCAGCAGGTTTCCCGTTTCAATCCGACATCGTCGCTTGCAATCGACAGGGCGGTTTCGCATAATAGCTTTTAAGCTTCGCGACGGAAAACGCAGATGAAACGAACCATATACCGTTGCTTTGGGGCATAGCCCCGCTTCATCTTCTCTCGCGCAGCCAACTGAATGATGCGATTTGGGTGCTGGAAGATGGGGAGAGCTCATGGCTTCTTCTGATGCAACACAACGAGCAGTCCTTGCCGGACTTTCGTGCGGGATCGGCCTTGCCGCTCCCGTGGTTATGTATGCCGCGACGTTGCCGTTTTCGTCGGTGAACGAGACGGTCGTGGCGGGTGCGGTTCCCTTCGCCGTGGGCGCGGTGGCGGGCGTGGGTATCTATGCCGCCTCGCTGGGTATCTCCGAGTACCGTGCGCAGCGTGAAGAGCGTCTGTTCCAGCCCGATGCCATGGGCGGTGCCGCCAATCTCAATCAGCATCAAAGCGAGTTCAAGACCGCCTCGATTCCAGCTCAGCAGCAGGATGCAACTCCTTACGCTGCGGCTTCTGCTTCTCAGGCTCAGGCGGAGCAGTCTACCTCGGCATTCCTTTCCGGCCTGACTGGTGCGTTCCAGCGCCGTCATGCCGATGATGGTGTCCCTACCATCGATCGAGCTGCAGATGCTATGGACGAGGCCGAGGCTTGGTCCATGATCGACAGTATGCTCGACGACGATTCGCCGGTGAGCTGCGACCCTGCACACTCGCGCGACGTCTATCAAGTCGCCATCGACGAGCTCACCAACGGCGGGCAGACCGGCTCCTTCAATCGCGACGACATCGCCGCCGCGGCACGCGCCGTGTCTGGTTCCCAGGCCGCCCCTGCGGGCAGCACGGCGGCTTTCGTGGCACTCGTTGCCAACGCGGCAGCCAATAACGCCTACAACACTACCTCGGCGGACGCGAACGCTTCTGCCGACAATTCGTACGTTGATGAAGCCATGACTGGGGACGAGGAGGCCGTTGCCGCCCGCCGTGCCGCCGAAAGCTCGTTGTGGGGCGCTCCTGCCCAGCAGCAGGCGGCTGAGGCTGCGCCGTACAATGCAAACCTCGCCAGCATGCCTATCATCTCCGGTGCCGCGGACATCGATCTCGACGATCTCGATGAGCCTGCAGCCATCACCGCATCGATTGATGCCCAAGATCGCATCGACACCGGCGACCTTCCGGATGCCGCGCTCGAGGTTGATGTTCCCATGGCCGATTACTCGGGCCACGAGGACATGTGGGCCGCCGCCACCGCGATTCTGGATGAGATTGACGAGCCCGCTTCTGTTGCAGCCCCCGCTCACGTCGCTGCCCCTCAGTCTGCTGCCCCCGCCTATGTCGGCCGTCACAGCGCTGTGTTCCCCGAGGATACTGCCCGTATCTCGCGCGAGAGCATCGAGCGGGCCGAGGCTATTGCCGCCGGCATTATGGAAAACCGTCGTCACGAGCGCGTCAATCAGATCCTCGAGGAAGAGATCGAGCGCCTGCAGTCCTCTACCGCCAAGCGTACGGGCCGTGCTTATCTGAGCGTTATCGAGGGCGGTACCGCCAGCTTCGCGCCGCTCCGCGCGGAGGCATAACTTCTGCATGGTTAAGATCAATCGAAAATGGGCGGTTGTAACCTGCCTGATGGCGCTCTTGATCTGGGGCAATTCGCTGGTTCCCGGCTCGGGGTCGGGCTCGCTGAGCCTAACGGTCATGGAAGCTATCCGCGGTTTCCTGCACGGCGTGGGACTTCCATATGAATGGGTGACCAACTTTGTTGTTCGCAAGTGCGCGCATTTTACCGAGTATATGGTGCTCGGCATCCTGGCAACGCACGCCTTTGATTTTGAGGGCCGGCGCACCTTTGACGTGCTGCTGCCCACGGCGGTGTTCCTGCTGCTGATTCCCTCGATCGACGAGACGATTCAGCTCTTTGTGCCGGGACGCGCCGGCATGATCACCGATGTGATGATCGACTGCTGTGGAGCGGCAACGGGCGTTGTGCTCCGATATCTACTACGATCGCTCATATGTGCCAAAAAGGCCGCCTAGGACGTATGTTTGGTCCTAGGCGGCCTTTTTTATTAGAGGGCTTATATGGGGCGTGGTGGCGTCGTTCCGTAGGTCGGATTTGCCGGGCGCGCCACGCCCTGTGGGTGCGTCTGCTACTGAAGCGCCTGTGCGCCCAGGGCCAGGCAACCCATAATGCCCTGCTTGCCCTCGAGGCTGTTGTTGACGATGTAGTTATCGATGTCGTTGACCTCGGGCGTGACGATATAGCCGTTGAGCATTTCGGCGCACTTCTTGCGCGCGAGCGGCACGATGGGGGTGGTCGGCCACGCCGCCGCCGATGATGATTTTTTGCGGTGCGTAGCACAGCGTGTAGGTCATGAGCGCCTGTGCGAGATAACCGGCGAGCAGGTCCATGGCCTCCGGGTCATCGGCCATGTCTCCGGCGCTCTTGCCATCCCAGCGCTTTTTAACGCCGGGGCCGGCGATGAGGCCCTCGAGACAGTTGTCGTGGAAGGGGCAGGCGCTATGCTCACCGATGGTGTCGCGCGGGTCGCGCGTGACCAGGATGTGGCCGGCCTCGGGATGCATCATGCCGTGCACGAGCTTACCGCCCGAGAGCACGCCGGCGCCCACGCCGGTACCGATGGTCAGGTAGACCACATCGGTAAGGCCCTTGGCACAACCAAACGTGACCTCGCCCAGGCAGGCGACGTTGACGTCGGTATCGTAGCCGCAGGGGATATTGAGCTCGTTTTGGATAGTGCCCAGCAGGTCGAAGTAGCGCCATGCCGTTTTGGGCGTCTCCAGGATCTTGCCGTATTGGGGCGAAGCGGGGTTGACTGCGGTGGGGCCAAAGGCGCCGATGCCCAGTGCGGCGATGCCCTTGTCGGCAAACCATGCATTGACGGCCTCAACGGTCTCCTGCGGGGTCGTGGTCGCGATCTGCTCACGCTCCAGGACCGTACCGTCTGCATAGCCCGTGGCGCAGACCATCTTGGTGCCGCCGGCCTCGAGCGCTCCGATAAGCTGCTGTTCTGCCATAGTATTCCTCTCTCTGGGACGAGTTGCTCCGTGACTAAAGTATAGGGCTCTAAACCATTTAAGAAAGCGCTATAAAAAGAAGCCTCGCAACGTGGCGGGCGGTACGGGGCTTCTTTGGTTGCTTTAGTTGCCGGGCCGTCCTTACCCGCGCGGCTTGATTTTATCACGCAGGGACTTGAGGTTCTCCAGTGCTGCGTTAAGCGTCTCGTCTCGCTTGGCAAAGTGGAAACGAATCAGATGGTTGACGGGCTCGCGGAAGAAGCTCGAGCCGGGCACGGCGCCCACGCCTACCTTAGACGCGAGGTCCTCGCAGAATTCGAGGTCGCTGTCATAGCCAAACTCAGAGATGTCCATCATGACGTAGTAGGCGCCCTGCGGCACGTTATGCTCAAGACCGATGCTATCGAGCCCCTGGCAGAACAGGTCGCGTTTGGCGGTATAGAGGTTAAGGACCTCATCGTAATAGCTGTCGTCGAAGTTGAGGGCGGTGACAACGGCTTCCTGCAGGGGAGCGGCGGCACCCACGGTGAGAAAGTCGTGGACCTTTTTGATGCGCTCGGTGATCTGGGCCGGGGCGATGGTGTAGCCCAGGCGCCAGCCGGTGATGGAGTAGGTCTTAGACAGCGAGCTGCAGCTGATGGTTCGCTCGAACATGCCGGGCAGCGTGGCCATATAGACGTGTTCGTGGGGCGCGTAGACGATGTGCTCGTATACCTCGTCGGTGATGCAATAGGCGTCGTACTTTTTGCAGAGGTCGGCGATAAAGGTGAGCTCCTCGCGCGTGAAGACCTTGCCGCAGGGGTTGGAAGGGTTGCACAGGACGATGGCCTTGGGGTCGTTGTCGCGGAAGGCAGCCTCGAGCGCCTCGCGGTCAAAGTCGAATGTGGGCGGGTTGAGCGGTACGTAGATGGGCTCGGCACCCGAAAGGATCGTGTCGGCGCCGTAGTTCTCGTAGAATGGCGAGAAGATGACGACCTTGTCGCCGGGGTTCGTGACCGTCATCATGGCGGCCATCATGGCCTCGGTGGAGCCGCAGGTGACTACGATATTCTCGTTGGGATTCACCGGCATGCCCATAAAGTGCTCCTGTTTGGCGGCGAGCGCCTCGCGCATGGCCTGGGAGCCCCAGGTGATGGAGTACTGGTGATAGAGCGGCTTGGGGTCGCTGGCGATGGCGCTGAGGCTGTTGAGCAGCTGCGCCGGGGGATCGAAGTCGGGGAAGCCCTGCGAGAGATTGACAGCGCCATACTTATTGGAGATGCGTGTCATGCGGCGGATGACCGAATCGGTAAACGTTGCCGTGCGGTTGGATAGTTCTTTCATGCCGGTCCTTTCGAGCATTTGCAGTGGGGCAAGTTTACTCCTATGAAACCGGTGGGATTTGCTCGAAATGCTCTCGAAAAACTCTTTTCAAAATTCTTGAAAATTGGGGCTTGCATCGCGTGGCGTTCCTTGCAATAATAGTCGAGCGCGAAGCGCACAGGACACGGTGGGTGTAGCTCAGTTGGCTAGAGCGACGGGTTGTGGTCCCGTAGGTCGAGGGTTCGAGTCCCTTTACCCACCCCAGTTCTTACTTCGTGTTGATATCGGGTCGTTAGCTCAGTTGGTAGAGCAGGGGACTCTTAATCCCAAGGTCCAGGGTTCGACCCCCTGACGGCCCACCACACGATATCTCCTCTAAAGTCCGTCACAACGGACTTTAGCTTTGGGTCGTTAGCTCAGTTGGTAGAGCAGGGGACTCTTAATCCCAAGGTCCAGGGTTCGACCCCCTGACGGCCCACCCAAAGATCGTTAAAGCGACTGGCTCAGGCTGGTCGCTTTTTTGTTGACCTCGCATGGGGTCGAACCCGTTGGGGCGCGGAGCTGAGGAAATGCGTAAGCATTTGCCAGCGCAGCGCGCAAGGCGCGAAGCGCCGCAGTGACCGCCTGCGCAGCAGGCTGACCCCCTGACGGCCTACCCAAAGATTGTTAAAGCGACCAGCTCAGGCTGGTCGCTTTTTTGTTGACCTCGCATGGGGTCGAACCCGAAAGGGCGCGGAGCTGAGTAATCTGCACCGTGATTCCCTTAGGGAAACACGGCTAAAGCCCCGTAGGCGTGTTCTCCTTAGGGGAATCATGCTTACGGGGCTCGATGCATGTTGAGAAGTTGTGATCAAACTCAAAGTGAGAATCGATTTAGTCTGCTCGATAGTGCGAACCTAAGCTTTCAGTTCGCTTGCGCATGGCTTTGACCATTTCCTGTGCTAGTCGAATCTGCGACTGTAGGCGGGCGAGGGCTGCGATCTCGCTGTCATCGGCATGCGGCTTGCTCAGCGCCATGGCCTTGTCTTGCAGGCTTTCAAGCTGTTGCAGGGCCTCGGATAGGCCTGTTTCGGTCCTGTTGATCATGCAATAGGTGCTCATCGTGTGCCTAAGGCTGTGTGTCAGGCGTTCGGCATCTGTTGTGGCAATGCCGTACTGGGGGAGGGTGATATCCGCCTTCAGGGCTGTCTCAGGCTCTTTCTGCGCTGTGAGGGCTGCCGATGCGCCCGCGATACGTCCGAATACGATGCCGTTGGCGCTTGACAAGCCACCAATGCGGTCGGCGCCGTGCATGCCGCCTGTCGCCTCGCCGCAAGCGTAGAGGCCCTCAACGCCCGTGTGCGCGGTCTTATCGATCTTGATGCCGCCGTTAGCGGCGTGGGCATACATCGCAACGCGCATCTCGTCGGTCGGCGCGATGCCGTGCTCGTCTTGCAGCCAGGTGGCAAAGGTCTGCACAAACTCTGGGACATCCTCGCGGGGGAAGTCGTAGTGGAGTGCCAGGCCTTCGACACCTGCCTGATCGATGACGAGATCGATAGCGCGGGAGGCCAAGCGTGACGTGAAGGGACCATATCCAGAGCGCTGCTCGAGCAGGTCGTCCAGCTTGTCGTCGGCAATATCTACCGGCTGGTCTACATGCACGTAGCGCCAGGTTTTCTCGTTGAAGACCAAGTTACGCTTGGGCTCGATGAAGCCGGGCATCATCTGCATGAACTCTATATTAGTAAGTGTTGCGCCGTGCGCCAGCGCGATGGCCTGCGAGGAACTGAGCACATCAGCCGACGTAAGGCTGCGCTCGAACAGGCCGCCTGTGCCACCGGCTGCGATGACCGTGGCCTTGGCAGCAAAGGGCACGATTCGATTTTCGGTAAGGTCGTAGAGTACGGTTCCGGTTATTCTGCCGTTCGTGTCCTCAACAAGGTCGATAAGCTCATGGCGGGGGAGCAGGCGAATGCCGAGCGACTCGATCCAGGTCGTCAGAGCGTTCTCAAGGGGCTTGCGGGTGAGGCCGCGCCACATGCGCGTCTTCTGGTCAAAACAGGGGATAAATTGCTTTTGTTGAGCACTCTTGGCGCTTTGCGGACGCTGGAGCTCAACGCCCAGGTCTTGCTCGAGCCAGTCAATCGCTTGGGGAATGCCATGGACGAACGCTTGGACGAGTTCGGGGTCGGCAACGCCGCCGCCGACGGCCAGGATGGTGTCGATGAGGTCCTGCTCGTCGTCTTCGTTAACGGGTCCGATAAGCCCTAGACCCCAGGTACCCGGGAAGAAGCTCGATCCACTCATGGTCTTGCCGGCGCTTGCCACAGTGACGGTTGCACCCGTGCGTGCCGCTTCGATGGCGGCACAAAGGCCCGCAATGCCAGATCCAATTACCAGTACATCAGTCGATTCCATCGGATTCCTTTCTCGTCCGGCGCATTGTCGCACGGGTGATCGGCAATGGGGCCGCAAAGACCCGGCAAATCGGTAAAGGGCAAATATGGCAGGTGGGCGTCATGGACGCTCTGACGCTCCATCTCATCACGTCTTGCATTTCGACCCAGCTGATATATCGGCATTAGCTACCCTGCGCCAGCGCAAACAAAAAGAGCCGCTACCTCGAAAGGTAGCGGCTC